>CALMVT010000128.1 GCA_937873175.1 uncultured Acetobacteraceae bacterium
ACCGTGCCCCGCCCGGCGGCGCCGGCCGTCGCCCCCGCCCCCGCCCCGGCCGCGGCAGCCGGCAAGCGCGTGGACATCAACGCCGCCACCGCCGCGCAGCTCCAAGACCTGCCCGGCATCGGCCCGGCTCGCGCCGCGGCCATCGTCGCCGGCCGGCCCTACGCCGAGCCGGGCGACCTCGTGATGAAGAAGGTGCTGACCCAGGGCGTGCTCGACGGCATCAAGGACCGGATTGCGCTGGCCAACATCAACACGTCCAGCGCGTCCGAGATGGAGCGGACGTTGAAGGGCATTGGAGACGTGCGCGCCAAGGCCGTCGTTGCCGGGCGGCCCTATGCTTCGCCGCAGGATTTGGTGACCAAGAAGGTCCTGACCCAAGGCGTGCTGGACGGCATGAAGGATTCGATCACCTACTAAGCCGCCAACGCCTGCGCGCTCACCAGCCGGGCATACAGCCCGTCGCGCGCCAGAAGCTCGGCGTGCGACCCCTGCTCCACCGCGGCGCCATCGGCCATCGCCACCACCAGGTCGGCGTCGCGCACGGTGGACAAGCGGTGCGCGACCACGATGGTGGTGCGCCCGGCGCGCAGCCGGGCGAGCGCTTTCTGCACCGCGGCCTCGCTTTCCGCATCCAGCGCGCTGGTCGCCTCGTCCAGCAGCAGGATGCGCGGGTTGCGCAGCAAGGCGCGGGCCAGGGCGATCCGCTGGCGCTGCCCGCCGGACAGCCGCCCGCCGCCGAAACCGACGCGGGTGGCGAACCCTTGGGGAAGCTCCGCCACGAACCCGGCGGCGGCGGCATAGGCGGCGGCTTCCACCTCCGAATCCGTCGCGGCGGGGCGGCCCATGCGGATATTCGCCGCCACCGTGTCGTCGAACAGCAAGGTGTCCTGCCCGACATAGGCAATCGCGTCCCTGAGACTCGCCAGCGTCACGTCCCGCACGTCCGCGCCGTCGATGGTGATGCGCCCCGCCCCTACGTCCTGCAGGCGCGGGATCAGCGCCAGCGCCGTGCTCTTGCCCGCCCCGGACGGGCCGACCAGCGCCACCGTCAAGCCCGGCGCCGCCTCGAACGACAAGCCGCGCAGCCCGAAACGCCCGTCGGGATAGTTGAAGGCCACGCCGTCGAACCGCACCCGCCCGCGGCCCGGCGGCAAGGCGGGAGCGCCCGGGTGCTCGGCGATGCCCGGCGGCTCGTCGATCACGCCGAACACGCGCGACAGCCCGGCCAGCCCTTCTTGCAACGCCGCGTTCATGGAGCCGAGCGCGCGCAGCGGCTGGGACGCCAGCAGCAGCGCCGCCACGAAGCCCGTGAAGTTGCCGACACCCCCGCCGCCCTGTGCCGCGCGCCACCCGGCAAATCCGATCACCGCCGCCACCGCCGTGCCGCCCAACACTTCTAGCAGCGGGTCCACCCGGGCGCGGCTTCGGGTCATGCGCAGCAGGGCACGATACAGGTCATCGAACGCGCTCGACGCCCGCGCCGCTTCCGCCCCTTCCAGACGGTAGGCGCGCACCGTGCGGGCTTGGGCGAAACTTTCGTGCAGCAGCGCCGCGGCTTCCCCCATGCGCTCCTGCATCCCGCCCGACGCCCGGCGAATGCGCTTGCCAAGGCGCTGAATCGGCACCGCGGCCAGCGGATACAGCGCGGCGGCGATGGCGCTCAGCACCCAGTCCAGCCACAGCATGCTGACCACCAGGCCCACCACGGTCACGGTGTCCTTCACCCCGTTCACCGCGCGGGTCAGCGCCTCACGGATGATGGCGGCGTCCGTGGTGAAGCGGGCGGCGAGCTGCGAGGGCGCTTCCCGCTCGATCCGCGCCAGGTCGGCATGGGCCAGGTGGGTGAACATGCGGTTCTGCAGGTCGCGGATCACCAGCAGCACCGTTTGCTGCACCAGGACGTTCTGCCCGTACTGCGCCGCCGCCTTGGCCGCGGTCACGATCACCACCAGCACGGGGATCTGATACAGGATTCGCTCGTCCCGCCCGGTGAACATGGAGAACGCCCGGTCGATCACCACGGGATACAGCGCCGTCAGCCCCGCCATCAGCAGCGTCAGCAGCAGGATCAGCAGGAGCCGCCCGCGGTTGCGGCGCACATGCTCGCGCCACAGGCGGCGCAAAAGGACGCGGGTGGTGTCAGCCGGCAGGGTGGGCAGGGCATCCATCCCGCCGGGTGTATCAGCCGGCCAACCGCCTCGCCAGTTCGGCCCGGCACGCGGCGGCGCCGGCCCGGCAGCCGCCCTCCATCCACCAGGCCCGCACCCCGCGCAGCAACTCCCCCATCCCCGGGCCGGGCGGCACGCCCAGGGCGAGCGCATCGCGCCCTTCCAACGGGAACACCGGGCGCGGCAGGCCCGCCAGCCGGTCGCGCAGCGCCGCCCAGTCCGCCCCGGCATCGCCTGCCAGCCATGCCCGGCCCGTAAGCGCACCGGGCGGCGCATCGGCCAGCAAGCGGCGCAGGGCATCGTCGTCCATGCCCGGCACCGGGAGCGGGCCGGCCCAGGCCACCAGCCGGTCACGCTCGGCCGCCGACATGCGCAGCCGTGCCGCAAGGTCCAGCCCGGCGCCGGGCACTAAAGCAGCAAGCCGAAGCAAAGGGTCAGCCGGCCCGTCCGCGTTCAGCAATCGGTCCAAGCAGGCAAGATCGAACGGCCCCGGCAGCACCGCCGGCAGCACGCCCAAGGCGTCCATCAACTGGATTGCCCCCCGCGGATCGGGCGTCGCCAGGATGCGCTTCAGCTCGCTCCACACCCGCTCCGGCGACAAGCGGGCCAGGCCCGGAACGCCACCCCGCAGCGCATCGAGCGCCGCCGCGTCCGGCTCGCCGTGGCCGTAGCGGGCATGGAACCGGAAGAAGCGCAGGATACGCAGGTAATCCTCGGCGATCCGCGCCGCCGGGTCGCCCACGAAGCGCACCCGGCCCGCGCGCAAATCCGCGGTGCCGCCGAAGTAGTCGTAAACCGCGCCGTCCGGGAGCATGGACATGGCGTTGATGGTAAAATCCCGCCGCGCCGCGTCCTCCTGCCAATCCGTGGTCCAGGCGACCTGCGCGTGCCGCCCGTCCGTAACCTGATCCCGGCGCAGCGTCGTGACCTCAAACCCTCGGCCGCCGCTCACCGCGGTGACGGTGCCGTGATCCAGCCCGGTGGGCACGGCGCGTAGCCCGGCGTCCTGCAGGGCGCGGGTCACGGCATCCGGCGGGATGGGGGTCGCAAGGTCGATGTCGGCCACAGGGCGTCCGGCAATGGCGTCCCGCACGCAGCCGCCGACCAGGCGCGCGCCAGGCAAGGCGGCCAGCACCGCCAGCAGCGCCGGGTCGGACAGGAACGCCGGCGGCGCGATGCGCAGCGCCGGCTGTGCGGTCATCCCGCGTGCCCCGGCGAGATCATCCCGCGTGCCCCGGCACGACCCGCCCATCACGCAGTTGCGCCGGGACGTAGCGTGCCCCGGCCGGCAGACGTTCATGCACGCCGAACCAGGCCAGCCCGCCGCCGAGGACCAGCAAGCCCACGAGGATGGCGGACAGCACCCGCGGCGATGGCCCGACCTGGCCGCGCGCCGCCGTCACGCGCCACAGCACATAGGCGGCGATCGGCGCGAGGAACAGCGCAAGCTCGATCAAGCGGATCATTGCGCCGCCACGACCACGGCGGGGGCCGCGGGCTGATCGTCCCGGGCGTCGTGGCCGCGCAGCCGGTGGGCCAGGTGCACCAGGATGGCGGCGGTCGCGCCCCAGATGTAATGGATGGGGTGCGGCCACACCCAGAACTCCCGCATCCGGCCGCGGAACTCCGCGCGCCGCCGCTCCGGCGCCGCCGGGTCGAGCAGCACGGACAATGGCAAGGTGAAGATCGCCTCGACCTCCGCCTCCGACGGCACCAGCGCCAGGCCGTCCGGCAACAGGGCCAGCACTGGGGAGATGCGGAAACCGGAGCCGGTCACGTAGTCCGGCAGCCGGCCGACGAGCTCCACGTCCCGGGCGCGCAGCCCGATCTCCTCCTCCGCCTCGCGCAGCGCCGCCGCCTCGATGGACGCATCACTGCGCTCTACCCGGCCGCCGGGGAAGGAAACTTGCCCGGCATGGGACCGGAGCTTGGCCGCGCGCTTGGTCAGCAGGATGCCGGACTGCGCCCCGTGCACCACCGGCACCAGCACCGCCGCCGGAGTCGCCGGGCCGCGGCTCAGGTCCTGCGCGTCGTCGGAATTCGCTAGGGCGGCGATGGCGTCCGGGGAGACGGCCAGACGTTCCCGCAGGGTGGGGAGGTCCAGCTCACGCCTCGCAATCGCAATCGGTGCCGTGCGGCAGGTCGCCCAGGGAAAAGAACTGCCCCTGGCTCCACACGCCCAGCACGCGGCGGCCCGCGACCAAGCCAGGCACGGCCAGCGCCACCAGCTCGTAATACACGGCCCGGCCGATCCGGGCCTCAAGCGCCACGCCGTCCGAGGTGCGGACCGTGATGTAGGGAGTCGGCTCGCGGGTCAAGCAATCGTGTTTCACCCGGATCGGGTGCTCCGCGCCCGCGGCCACGACCTGATCCACATTGGTGCGGAAAGACAGCACCTGGTCCCGGCCATCGCCGATCCAGTCCATTTCCACGGCGAGCCAGGGCGCGTCCTCCACCTGGATGCGCCCGCGCTCCACCGGGGTTTCAAGCCAGTAATCCCCGTCCGCGCTGCGTTTCAGCACGCTGCTGAACAGGCAAACCAGCTCCTTGCGGCCGATCGGGCTGCCGCGATACAGCCAGGTGCCGTCGCGCTTGATCAGGAACGGCAGGTCGCCGCACTCGACCCGCGGCGGGCGGGGTCGGGCCGGTTTCGCGGCGCCCGGACAGGCAGCAACCCGGGGCGAGAGATTTTCATGTCTAGCTGTTTGCCGCTCGGGCATGGCATCGTTCACGTCTGCGTCTCCGGGCAACGCCCTGCGTCCGTTGCCTTGCGCGATATAGGTAGCCCACCCCTGTTGATGAAACCCCCGGCGTGGGCAGATCATGGGGGTCCACGTAGCAGTCATTCCTTGGAGGACTCGACGTTGCCGATTAGCGACACACAGGGTTTGGTCGGGGAGATCGAGGCGCTCGGCGCCCGGGCAGCGACGGCGCGGGCGGAGATCGGCCGGGTCATCTTCGGCCAGGAGTCCGTGGTCGAGGAGGTGCTTGTCACTTTGCTGTCCGGCGGGCACGCGCTGCTGGTCGGCGTGCCCGGCCTCGGCAAGACACTGCTGGTGGACACGCTCGGAACCGTGCTCGGCCTGCAGCCCAAGCGAGTGCAGTTCACCCCGGACCTGATGCCCGCCGACATCACCGGCAGCGAGGTGCTGGACGATGACAAGGAGGGCCGCCGCTCCTTCCGCTTCGTGCCCGGCCCGGTGTTCTGCCAGCTCCTGATGGCCGACGAGATCAACCGCGCCAGCCCGCGCACCCAGTCCGCCCTGCTGCAGGCCATGCAGGAAGGCCGGGTGGCCTATGGCGGCGTGGACCACCCGCTGCCCCGGCCGTTTCACGTCCTCGCGACGCAGAACCCGTTGGAGCAGGAAGGCACCTACCCGTTGCCGGAAGCTCAGCTTGACCGCTTCTTGCTTCAGGTGGATGTGGGCTATCCGAACTTGGAAGCGGAGCGCACCATGCTGCTGGCCACCACGGGGGCGGCCACGGAGCGCGCCCGCCCGGTGCTGACGGCGGAGGAGCTGATGGCCGCGCAAACGCTGATCCGCCGGGTGCCGGTGGGGGAAACCGTGGTGGACGCCATCCTGAATCTGGTGCGCGGCGGCCGGCCGGAGACCACCGGCATCGACGCGGTGCGCCGCCACGTCGCCTGGGGTCCCGGGCCGCGCGCCGCGCAGTCCCTGATGCTGGCCTGCCGCGCCCGCGCCGTGCTGGACGGGCGGCTGTCCCCCAGCCTGGACGACGTGGCCGCGCTCGCCCCGCCGGTGCTGCGGCACCGCATGGCGCTGAACTTCTCGGCGCGGGCGGAAGGGGTCGGCCTGCCCGACGTGATCGACGGTCTGGTCGGCCAGGTGGTCTGAGCCGATGAAGCCGGCTCTCGCTGCGGGACAAGCGCGCCGGGCGGAGGCGCTGGGGTCCCGGCTGCCGCCGCTTCTGGTCGCGGCGCAGCGCGTGGCGGCGACGGTGGCGCAGGGCGTGCACGGGCGGCGGCGCGTCGGCCAGGGCGACAGCTTCTGGCAGTATCGCCCCTTCCTGCCCGGCGACGCCCCCACCCGCATCGACTGGCGGGCCAGCGGCAAGTCCGAACGCGCCTATGTCCGCGAAACCGAGTGGGAAGCGGCGCAATCCGTGTTCCTGTGGCGCGACGGCTCCCCCAGCATGGCCTGGCGCTCCGGCGCAGCGGTCCCGGAAAAGCGCGAGCGGGCCGAGCTGCTGCTGCTCGCCCTGGGGGCCCTGTTGCTGCGCGGCGGCGAACGGGTGAGGCTCTTGGGCGGCCCGGCCCGGCTGCGCGGCGGGCGCGCGGCGCTGGACGGCCTGGCCGACGCGCTTGCGGACCTGCCCGAGGGCGGCGGCATGCCGGACGCGGCGCCGGTGCCGCGCAATGCGTCCGTGGTGCTGATCGGCGACTTCCTTTCTCCGCTCGACGAGATCCGGTCGGTGGTCGCGGGCCTCGCCGCACTCCCGGTGTCCGGGCACCTGCTGCAGGTGCTGGATCCGGCGGAAGCGCTGCTGCCCTACACCGGCCGCGTCCGCTTCCGCGGCCTGAAGCAGGAGGGCGACGCCGTGGTGCCCCGCGTCGAGGGCATCCGCATCGGCTATGCCGAAGCCCTGGCGAAGCAGCAGCGCGGCCTGGCCGATCTGTGCTTCACCGCCGGGTGGAGCTTCGGCGTGCACCGCACCGACCATCCGCCGGAAGCCGCGCTGCTCGGCCTTTACACCGCGATGAGTCCCGCTTGATCTTCGCCGCCCCCTGGCTGCTGCTCGGCCTGGTTGCCTTGCCGCTGCTGTGGTGGCTGCTGCGCGTCACCCCGCCCTCGCCGCGGCTGCAGAGCTTCCCGGCGATCCGCCTGCTGGCGGGCCTGCGCGCGGACGAGCACACCGCGGCCCGCACGCCCTGGTGGCTGCTCGCATTGCGGCTGCTGGCGGCGGCGCTGGTGATCATCGGCCTGGCGGGGCCGATCCTGGACGCGGCGGGCGGGCTGCCGGGCAGCGGGTCGCTGCTGCTGGTGATCGATGACGGCTGGGCGGCGGCGTCGGACTGGACGGCGCGGATGCAGACCGTGGGCGGCGTGCTCGACCGTGCGGAGCGGACGGGCCGCCCGGTGGCGCTGCTGACCACGGCGCGGACGGAGGCCGACCAGGCGCCCCGGCTGCTGCCCGCCATGCCCGTGCCTGACC
>CALMVT010000129.1:0-6256 GCA_937873175.1 uncultured Acetobacteraceae bacterium
CGAGGCAAGCCGCTGACATAGTAGCTTACAACCATCGAGCAAATGGCCGTAAACCAAAGCAGCAGGATTGCAAATATATATTCGCCGGTCAACTTCCCCCAAACAGCATGGACAAAGTTCATGAGTAACAGCATTCCACTTCTGTTCGACTACGTTCTATTTCGTCGGGGTTACGTAATATTTTGACGCAAGAAGCATGCCCGGATGATCACAGTTGCGCAAGGGTGTTTGGTCGTTGAAGACTGGTCTAGATGTGCCGCTGTGCCGCAAATGCAACTTGTGCGACCGCGGGTTGCGCGGTTGCGCTCATATCCGCCCACCACGGTCCGCTTCCTGCGCTGCCTGCCTTGCGGCGGCGATAACGGTCCACATGGAATACGGGCTCCACGGCCTCATCGATGCTGCCGCAGGAGGTGGCCGTGCCGGCAGCCTGGCAGGAGCCACGCGCCGCGGCGGCTGCTTCTATGGCCTGACTTGCCGGGCGTGTGGCGTCCACGACACATGCCCTCAAGTTTCTGCAGGCCAAGATGCGTCAGTTTAGGTTAGTGTCTGGAAAGTCCTCGGGCGCGACGATGCGCTGCGTCACCTCGGCCCAGCTCAGGAAGTCCAATCTGTCAAGGCGGCCAGCAGACAGCGCGCCCCTGACAGCCTCCGCGATGGAGGTAGGGTTGCCCGGCAAATAGCCGAAACGTCCCTTGCACTCGCCGACCATCATGGCCGGGCAGATTGCCAGCAGGCCCAGATGACCATACTGCATGAGTTTCATCGAGGTGTGCTTCAGGTAGGCAGGAACCTTGTTTCCCATATAAGGCGCTATGCCGGCGTCGGCATGTTTGAGAAAAGGCAAGGTGTCCTTGAACGCGATTTCAGGGTACACCGTTATGTTTGGCGCGGCCAGTTTGCGGGCGCCCTTGCCACCGCCGATAACGTGGAAGTTGATATCCGGGAACGCGGGCGCGGCTGCCTCGAAAAATTCCGGGTCGAACAGCATGTTGCCGACCGACACAAGGTTGACGCCTCCCTTGTAGGGGGACGCACCCGAAGCCTGCAGCATGCCCGCGTCAACACCGTGGGGCACGAAGTACAGCTTGCATGCGGGTGGAAACACCGGAGCCAGGAGCTCCGACGGGAGATACACGGCATCGAACCAGGGAGCGACGCGCTGGAACACTTCCCTGACGTAGTGAGCGGAGCCGATCGTCTCCAGCGAGTCCGAGGCGATGTAGCCGATCCGGCACGTCGGGTTGCAGCGCCTGACAAGGTCGAAAAACATTTCCGGCCCCCCAGACTCCAGCAGCACCATGTCGGACTCCGCGATCCACGCGCGCAACACCGCGGGCGCATGTTCAACATAGGACCGGAAGAAGCGGTCCATCGCGCCGTGGATGAACTTGGGCGCCTTGCACGGGTGCGCCAATGTCCTCCAAAGGTAGGCATCAACGCCGTCGAGGTGCTCTACGCGGTTGGCGCGGCTCCAAAGAGGCAGTCTTTGATCTTGGGTCAAACGGGACAACAGGCTGAAAGCGCTCGAGAAGAACCGTGTGGTGCCATGCTTCGCCAGTTCGCGCGCGATGAAATGGATGCTGGCCTTCCGCTTGCTGCGGTAGTCATGTCGCGAGATGACCAGAAACTTGGAGTTGCGGCGCATGGAGATCCCCATCAATCATGCCGCCGCATTGGTCTGTTGCGCCGGCAAGCACGTTTCGTTCGCCAGCGGCATCGGGGAATGCGCGGTGCTCTCATCGACCTAAGTTGTGCAAAAGATATAATTATGGAACTGTACGCAGAGTGCTTCGTTTGGACAGGTCAAGGCTAGCCCCAACCACGGACTCGGCGTTCAATTGCCTTCAAGCATTTGATCCATCCGCCCTCCTCTTGTGGGCATCTTCGGCTGCGTTTCAACCGACCTTGATGCCTTTCGGGTTGCGATCGGCCACAAGGCAGCGGACGGCGCCATTGGTGGCCGCCCGGCGCGGCAGCGTTGCTGGCAGGCGCGTCCTTTTCGCTATCGCCGGTTCGTCGCGTCGCCCGATCAAAGCACGGCGAGCATCCCGCCATCCACGTAGATGATCTGCCCATTGACGTAGTCGGACGCCGCTGAGGCGAGGAACACGGAAGCACCGATCAGCTCCTCCGGGCGGCCCCAGCGGCGGGACGGCGTGCGGCCTTTCACCCAGGCATCAAAGGCCGGGTCATCGACCAGAGCCTGGTTCATGTCGGTCAGCATGTAGCCGGGGCCGATGGCGTTGGCCTGGATGCCGTGCTGCGCCCATTCGGCCGCCATGGCGCGGGTCAGCATCTTGATGCCGCCTTTCGCCACCGTGTAGGGCGCGATCGTCGCGCGGGCCAGCTCGCTCATGAGCGAACCGACGTTGACGATCTTGCCGCGCCCGCGCGGGATCATGCGCCGGGCCGCTTCCCGCCCGACCACGAAGGCGCTCGTCAGGTTGGTTTCCATCACCCGGCGCCAATCCGCCGTCGCCAGGTCCACCATCGGCTGCCGCCACTGGATGCCGGCATTGTTCACCAGGATGTCGACCGCAATCCCGTCCCCGTCCAGCCGTGCGAACGCGGCGGCGACCGCCGCCTCGTCGGTCACGTCGAAGCAGGCCTCGTGCGCGATGAAGCCCCGTCCGCGCATCCCCCCCGCCGCCGCAGCGAGCCGGTCCGGGTCGGTGCCGTTCAGCACAATGGCCGCGCCCGCATCGGCCAGCCCCTCCGCCATGGCGCGTCCCAGCCCACGTGAAGAGCCGGTCACAAGGGCCGTCTGGCCCGTCAATTCAAAAAGTCCGGCGGGCATCGGCGTCTCCCTCATGCTTGAGCGGTGAACGGTGGGCCGGGCCGCTCGAACACGGCGGGAGGCAGCTTGGTTCCCGGCCTTGTGCGCTACCCGCTGCTTGGGCGGCAAGGCTAACAGCGCCGGAAACACAGCACAAACCGGGCTGCGCTTGCAGCCCGTGCGCCGCGGCGCCGTCGAACCCGGCAAGCCCGTTCCCGCCCGTGGCGTCCTGCCCGGCGTCGGCATAGGCTCGGACCATAGGCCGATCGGGGAAAGGGACCGCCACGTTGACAGCACGGCAGATCAGGCTTGGCCTTTCCATGCGCTACGTCGGCTACCACGACGCCGCCTGGCGACACCCGGAGGTGCCAGCGGGCGGTTCGTCGGATTTCAGCCACTTCCTGCGCTGCGCTGAGACCGCCGAACGAGGCAAGTTCGACATGGTATTCTTCGCCGACGGCATCGGCGTCCGCGCCAACGATGAGCCGCCGGGGTCGCTGAGCCATTCCAACCGCAACGTCGAGCTGGAGCCGCTGACCCTGCTTTCCGCCCTGGCGCCAATGACGAAGCATATCGGCCTGGTGTGCACGGCCTCCACCACCTACAACGAGCCGTACCACATCGCCCGCAAGTTCGCCTCCTTGGATCACATCAGCGGCGGCCGGGCCGGGTGGAACATCGTCACCTCCTGGTCCGAGCAGGAGGCGTGGAACTTCAGCCGCGACACCCACCTCGACTACGACACACGTTATGAGCGGGCGCGCGAGTTCGTGGATGTCGTGACCGGGCTGTGGGACAGTTGGGAGCCGGACGCCTTTGTCCATGACAAAGCCAGCGGCCAGTTCTACGAGGCGTCAAAGCTGCACGTGCTGCACCACCGGGGCAAGCACTTTGCCGTCCGCGGCCCGCTGAGCGTCCGCCCGACGCCGCAGGGCCGCCCGATCCTGGTGCAGGCCGGCGCCAACCCGATGGGTCAGGAGATCGCCGCCGCCGATGCAGACGTGGTGTACTCGTCGGTCAATGACTTCGACGCGGCACGGGCCTACTACGCTTCCGTGAAGAACCGTATGGCCCGCTACGGGCGCGGCCCTGACCAATTGCGAATCATGCCCGCCCTGGTGCCGATCGTCGGCCGGACGGCGGCTGAGGCACGGGCGAAGCTTGACCAACTCCAGGCGCTGATCGACCCGCTGGTAGGATTGGCCCGTATCTACGGCTTGATGGGCGACCTGTCCGGCCACGACCTTGACGGCCCGGTGCCGGAACCGGTCGGCGCCCGGGTCCGCAGCCTCGCCTACGGCTGGTATGAGCGGTCCCGGCGCGAGAAGCTGTCCATCCGGCAAATGTACAGCGAGTACGCGGTCGGCGAGGGCTTCCGCGTCGTGGGCACGCCCGCAGAGGTGGCGGACACCATGGAAGCGTGGATGGATGAGGGTGCGGCCGACGGCTTCAACATCACCCCCACCCACCTGCCGCACGGGATCACCGACTTCGTGGAGATGGTCGTGCCGGAGCTGCAGCGTCGCGGGCGGTTCCGCACGGAGTACGAAGGCGCGACCCTGCGCGAGAACCTCGGCTTGCCGCCCTACAACAGCCGTTGGCGGCGCGCGCGGGACCAAGCGTGATGCCGACCGGGGCGGCCCCTCGCGCTGGCCGGCAAGGCGTGCTGCATTCCCATGTCAGCAAGGAGCGAGCCGCGGAATGGAGGAAGGCCCTTTCCTGATGGGCTGCGGCGCCGGGTTCTCCGGCGACCGGACGGACGCGCCGGGGTCGGTCGTGGACGCCATCGTGCGCTCCGGCCGGCCCGGCGCGATCATGTTCGAGACGCTGGCCGAGCGCACCCTGGCCCTGGGCCACGTCGCCCGCCGGGCCGATCCCGACGCGGGCTTTGAGCCGCTGCTGGCCGAACTGGTGGGTCCGGTGCTGCCGGCCTGCCTGGACGCCGGCATCCCGGTTGTGGGCAACTTCGGCGCAGCCAACCCGCCCGCCGCGGCGCGGCTGCTGCAGCGGCTGGCGGCGGACGCCGGGCTGATGCCGCCGCGCATCGCCGTCGTGCACGGGGACGACATACGCGATCTGGACCTCGACGGGATGGAGGCCGCGGAGGGCGACGCCGCGCCGTCCAGGGATGGGGCGGAACTGGTGGCCGCCAATGTTTACCTGGGCGCGCGGCCCATCGCCGACGCGCTGCGGGCCGGGGCGGAAATCGTGGTGACGGGACGGGTGGCGGACCCCGCCTTGGCGCTCGGCCCGCTTGTGGCGCATTTCGGCTGGGAGTGGGACGATTGGGACCGGCTGGCAGCGGGAACGCTGGTCGGGCACCTGCTGGAATGCGGGTCGCAGGTGACGGGCGGCTACTTCGCCGACCCCGGCTTCAAGGAGGTGCCGCGGCCGGAGGCCATCGGCTTCCCGATCGCGGAGGTTGCGGCGGACGGCTCGGCCATCATCACCAAGGCGCACGGCACCGGCGGCTGCGTTTCCGTGCGGACCGTGACGGAGCAGGTGCTGTATGAGGTGCACGACCCCGCCTCCTATCTGACGCCCGACGTGATCCTGGACGTGACCGCGGTGCGCCTGCGGCAGGACGGCCCGGACCGCGTGGCGGTGTCCGGCGCCCGCGGCCGCCCGGCGCCCCCGAGCCTTAAGGCCACCGTGTCGTTCGCCGGCGATTGGATCGGGGAAGCGGAAATTTCCTAAGCCGGGCCGAACGCCCTGGCCCGCGCCCAGCTGGCGGCGGAGGTGATCGGCAAGCGCCTCGACCTCCGCGGCCTCCTCCTGCGCCGCCGGCTGGACCTGATCGGCGCGCTCAGCGTGTTCGACGACGATGGGGGCGCCCTGGCCGCCGCGGCGCCGGACTTGCCGGAGGTCCGGGTGCGCTTGGCAGTGTCCGGCCCCGACCGGCGCCCGGTGGATCAGGCGGTGCAGGAAGTGCTGGCTTTGCTGTGCTGCGGGCCGGCCGGGGGCGGCGGGATGCGCTCCCAGGTGCGCAACCGCATCCGCACCGCGTCTTGCCTGGTGCCGCGCAACCGGGTCAGCCCGGGGTGGAGTTTCCTGTGACAACAGTGCCGCTGCACGAGGTCGCCCACGCCCGCGCCGGCGACAAGGGCAACCGGCTGAACGTGTGCGTGGTGGCTTACCATCCCGACCTGTGGCCGATCCTGCTGGCACAGGTCACGGCGGAGCGCGTCCACGCCCTGTTCCGCCACCGCGGCGCCACGACCGTCCAGCGATACGAGCTGCCGAACCTCCACGCGCTCAACTTCGTGGTGGACGAGGCGCTGGAAGGCGGGGTGAACGCCAGCCTCAACCTTGATATCCACGGCAAGACGAACTCCTTTCGCGTGCTCAGCCTGTTGGTGGACGTGCCGGATGCGCTGGCGCTTCGCCTTCCCGGCCTTCGCAGCGCCCGGTGGCCCGCGCTGCCCTGAACCCGCGCCGGTTCAATTGCCCCGGGCGCCTGCCGGGGCCATCGTCAGG
>CALMVT010000129.1:6356-24099 GCA_937873175.1 uncultured Acetobacteraceae bacterium
TTGGCGATCATCAGCCCCGGCCATTGGCCGATGTTCGCGAACACGTCGGAGTCCACGTAATAGGTCGTGTTGTATTCCAGGCGGAGCGCCGCATCGATCATGTCATGCCCGGCCGCCCGGTAGCCCAGCCCGCCCGAGTTCGGGCCGTATAGGACCGTGCCCTTGATGTTGGGCCGCCCCAGCGCCGGGCCGCACGTCCCGGTTGCAGTCCTCGACAATGTTCTTGTGCATCGCCCAGGCCACCGCATACGACCCGCGCGAGTAACCGGCGAGCACGACCGGGATCTCCCGCGCCCGCAGCCCGGCCATCAGATGGCCGGCCGCGTTCTTGCCAACCAGCAATGCGCCGGATGGGATCAGCATCCGTAGCCCTTCGCCGGTCTCCATCTGGTCCAGCTCGCGGAACAGGTCGCGCGCCTGCTCGGCCGTGTTGAACCCGGCCACGGCGCCCGAGATGCCGTTGCCGCGCCGGTCCGTCACCAGCACGTCGAACCCCGCTTCGTTCAGGGCGTTCGCGAAGCCGCGCCAGTGGCGCATCCCGAACTGCTCCGGAAGCCCGTCCGGCTGCGGGTTCAGCACGAAGTGCCCGGCGGCGTCGGTTCGTACGGGCGGGGAGCGCGGGTCGTCGATGACCGTCAGCTCGCCGCCTCCGCTGTTATTCATGATGACCAAGGCGCGGCGCCTTGGTTCGGCGCCCACGCTGGCGCCTTCCAGATGCCATTCTCGGAGCTTGATCGAACCCTGTTTGCGCCGGTGGCAGCGCTCGAGGGTGTTGCGCGGCACGGTGAGCTTCACCGTGTAGGCGCGGCTTTCCGCGCGGGCGGCCGACTCGTTGTAGGCGGGCGCCGCGAAGTGGCACGAGCGGCGGATCGAGCACAGGTCCAGGTCGCTTTCTGGGTCCACCGCGACCCCTGGGTTCACTCGGCCGGTCAGGCGTGGCTCGAAGCCAGTAAACGGCTTGGCGCTTGCCAGCGCCGCGGCGTGGCATGCCGGGTCGGCCGCGCAGGCCAGCCAGCGGCGGCGGATCGCGGCGTCGCTGAACCTCTCGATGTAGAACTCAGGCCCCTGCCCTTCCGGAATCAACTGGCTCACCGGCATGAACGGGATGCAGAGCGGGCCGGAGCGGTAGCCCGGCAGGTCGGCGTTGCGGTCGTAGTTGACGTGGAGCGTGCAGTCGGGCGCTGGGGGGCGTCGGGGTTGACGATGCGGGGCGGCTCGGCGCGTGCGGGCAGTGCGGATAGCGATGCGAGGGCTGCGGCTGCGAGGACAAGCTTCACGGGATGGCTCCGTCGTGCGGCTTTGACAGGCTGGCCGCCGGCGTTTGGATAGGCTGCTACGCCGCCTGCGGTCCATTGTCCGTCGCGGCTGGGCGCTTGCCCGCGGCGGCCTTCGACGCCACTTTTATGCACGCCCGGGGGACGCCGATGCCGCGACGCCAGATGCATTTGGTCGCCTATCTAAAGACCGGCCCGACGGCGCTGCATGTCGGCGGCTGGCGGCACCCGGAATCGACGCTTGACGACATCCTGGAACCGGGCCGCTACGAGCACATCGCCCGCGTGCTGGAAGCCGCGAAGTTCGACGGCTGCTTCTTCGCCGACCTGTTCGGGCTGTATGACCTGCACGGCGGCAGCTTCGATGCCTACGTCCGCCGCGGCGGCCAGATCAGCTTTCTCGATCCCACCGTGGTGTTGCCGGTCATGGCGGCGGCGACCCGGCACCTGGGGCTGGGCGCGACCTTGTCCACCAGCTTCCACACCGCCTACCACCTGGCCCGCTGGCTCGGCTCCTTGGACGCCATGAGCAAGGGCCGGGTCGCCTGGAACGTGGTCACGTCCGCCACCGACCTGGAAGCGCAGAACGCCGGGCTGGATGAACTGCCACCCCGAAACGAGCGCTACGACCGCGCGGACGAGGTGCTGGAAGCATGCTTCGCGCTCTGGAACAGTTGGGACGCCGACGCCTTCGTGCGCGACAAGGAGGCAGGCGTGCTGGCGGACCCGGCCAAGGTGCACTACGCCAACTACCGGGGCCGCTGGGTCAAGTCGCGTGGTCCGCTGTCGATCCCGCGCAGCCCGCAGGGCCGCCCGGTCATCATGCAGGCCGGAAGCTCCGGCCGCGGGCGGGAGTTCGCGGCGCGCTGGGCGGAGGCCGTGTTCACCATTCAGCGCGGCCCCGACGAGATGCGCGCCTTCTACGACGACATGAAATCCCGTCTCGCCGCCCATGGGCGCGCGCCGCAGGAATGCGCCATCCTCCCCGCAGTCACGACCGTGCTGGGCGAAACCGAGTCGATTGCGCGGGAGCGGGCGGACTACCTCAACAGCCTGATCGACCCGGAGCTGAACCTGGCCGCGACCTCCAGCAACGTCGGCGCGGACCTGACCCAGCTCAAGCCCGGCGCCACGCTTGAGCAGTTGCAGGGCAACCAGGGAATGCAAGGCTCGAAAGACCTGCTGGATCAGGTGATGCGGGCCGAGGGCGTCGATTTCAAGCACGCCGCGGCGAAGCGGACCGAAGGCCAGGAACTGATCGGCACGCCCGCCACCGTCGCTGACCGGCTGCAGGAGCTATTTGAGGCCGGAATCTGCGACGGCTTCGTGGTGACGCCCACGACGTTCCCCGGCATGTTCGAGCAGTTCTGCCGCGGCGTGGTGCCGGAGCTGCAGCGCCGTGGCCTGTTCCGCACCGAGTATGCTGGCCGCACCTTGCGCGAGAACCTGCAAGGCTGACCTGCCGGGAAGCATCCATGAAAGAATGTCCCGCCCGCCCCCGCGACCCTGCGGGCCGTCCCGCTATTTGAAAAACCGGTTGGCTGGCCGCGGCAGGCCCAGGTGGTCGCGCAGCGTGACACCTTCGTACTCGTGGCGGAACACCCCGCGGCGCTGCAGCTCGGGCACCACCAGATTCACGAAGTCGTCCAGGCCGGCCGGCACGGTTGGGAACATGACGTTGAACCCGTCCGCGGCGTCGGCTTCGAGCCAGGCCTGCATGGTGTCGGCGATCTCCCCCGCCGTGCCCACCATCTGCAGGCCGGCATAGCCGCCCGCCAGTTGCGCCAGTTGCCGCACCGTGAGGTTGTCGCGCCGGGCCAGGCCGACAAGGGCGGCCTGCCCGCTCTGCCCCTGGTTGGTCGGTGGAAGCTCCGGCAGCGGCGCGTCGAGGTCGAAGCCGGACGCATCCACGCCTAGGCGTATCGACAGGTTCGGGATGCCGCTGTCGGGGTGCACGAGGCTGTCGAGCAGAGCCTTCTTCTCCTGCGCTTCCTCGCTTGTCCGCCCCACGACCACCAACGCGCCGGGCAGCACCTTGAGGTGGGCGGGGTCGCGGCCCAGGGCGCGCATCCGCGCCGACAGGTCCGCACGGAAGCTCTGGCCCTCCGCCAGCGTGCGGCTGCTGCCGAACACCATCTCCGCTGTTTCGGCCGCAAGCTGCCGCCCGGCCTCGCTCGCGCCCGCCTGCACGATCACCGGCCAGCCCTGCACCGGGCGCGCGATGTTGAGGGGACCGCGGACGTGCAGGTGCTCGCCGTGATGGTCCAGCACGTGCATCCTGTCCGGGTCGAAGAAGATGCCCGTCTCTTGGTTCCGCAGCCAGGCGTTGTCCGCCCAACTGTCCCAAAGGCCCGTGACGACCGCGTGGAACTCGCGCGCGCGCCGATACCGCTCGTCATGCTCCACGTGCTCGTCCCGGCCGAAGTTGAGGGCGGCGTCGGGGTTGCTGGTGGTGACCACGTTCCATCCAGCCCGCCCGGCGCTGATGTGGTCCAAGGAGGCGAAGCGCCGGGCGATGTGGTAAGGCTCGTCGAACGTCGTGCTGGCGGTGGCGATCAGGCCGATGCGCTGCGTCACCATCGCCAAGGCCGACAGCAGGGTCAGCGGCTCGAAGGAGGTGGCCGTCGCGCTGCGGCGGAGTGCGGCCATCGGCATGTTCAGCACGGCCAGGTGGTCGGCCATGAAGAAGGCGTCGAAGCGCCCCCGCTCCAGCGTTTGAATCAGGCAGACTAGGGCGTGGAGGTTGAAGTTGGCGTCCGGCCAGGCCCCGGGCACCCGCCACCATGCGGTGTGGATGCCGACCGGACGCATGAAGGCGCCGAGGTGAAGCTGCTTGGTCATTGACACCTCAAGAAACACGGCGCGGGATCGGTAGGCCGCGGACGCCAGGGATGGCAAGCCCGGATGCGCGGCGCCCACGTCAGCGCTTTCGGGGCGTGAGGCTTGGCGCCGGCTGGTCCAAGGCTTGATGTGACAGCAGCGATGCCTGCCGTGGCCAGGCCGGCCGCGGCAGCGCCGCAAGCAGATAGGCCCCGGCGCTCAGGGCGGTGATCCAGAAGCTGCTAGGCCAGTCCGTGAAAAAGGCGAGCGCGATGCCGATCCAAGCCTCCGCCAGCGCCAGTGCCACCGAGAGCAGGATGCCCGTCCCGACCCCACTGGTGACGCGCTGGGCCGTGGCCGCCGGGCCGACCATGAGCGAGAACACCAGAAGCACGCCGACGATCTGCGCACATTCCGCCGTCGCCAAGGCCACGATCGCCAGGAACAGCACGGAGTACAAGCGCAGCGAGACGCCCTTCGCCTCGGCCAGTTCCGGCTGCACGCTGGCGAATAGCAGCGGCCGGGAGATGGCGGCGAGCGCGGCCAGGCTGACGGCGCCGAGCGCGGCGAGCGTCCAAACGGTGCCGGTCTCCACGGCCAGCACGTTGCCGAACAGCAGCGCCGTCGCCTGCGTCGCGAACGCGGTGTAGAAGTGCAGGAACAGGAGGCCGAACCCGAGCGCCAGCGACAGCACGAGGCCGATCGCGACGTCCCGCTGCGCCAGGCGTTCCCCCATCAACCCCATGCCGACCCCGGCGGCCACGGTGGTGAGCACAAGGCCCCAAAGCGGCGCGACCCCGACGAGGAACGCACCCGTGGCGCCGGTAAACCCGACATGGGCCAGCGCGTGCCCGGCAAAGGTTTGGCCGCGCAGCACCAGGAAATAGCCGACCGCGCCCGAGACGACCGCCACCACGCCCGCCGCCGCGAAGGCGGTCCGCATGAAATCGTAATCAAGCATGGTGGGCATGCGCGCCGGAGGAACCGCACCGGCCGTCCGGGGCGTCGTGCCGGTGGTCGTCGCGCTCCGCGTCATGGTGGCCGGACATGACGAAGATCCGGCCGTTCACGCGCACCACGTCGATCGCCGACCCGTAAAGCCGGGACAGCACGGGACCCGTGATCACCTCGTCCACCGTGCCGAGCGCCGCCTGGCTGCGGCCGAGGTAAAGCACCCGGTCGAGCGCGCCAAGCAGCGGGTTCAGCTCATGCGCGCTGAACAGCACGGTGATCCCGAGTTCCCCTTGCAGCGACCGCGCCAACTCCACCACGGCGCGCTGGTGATGCGGGTCGAGGCTGATCAGCGGCTCATCCAGCAGAAGCAGGCGCGGGTGCCCGATCAGCGCCTGGGCCAGCAGCAGGCGCTGCCGCTCGCCGCCGGAGGTCTCGGTAAGCGGGCGCCGGGCCAGGTCGCGGGCGCCAACGAGGTCGAGCGCCCGGTCCACCTCCGCCCGGGCGGCCTTGCCGAGAAAGGGCAGGCCCAGCCGATGGCCGTCAACCACGCCGGCGACGAAGTCCCAGCCGCTGAGCCGCATGCTGGCGATGGCGCCGCGGAGCTGCGGCATGTAGCCGACCGCGGGGTTGCCCCGCGCCGCCGGGCGGCCAAGGACGCGGATGGCGCCCCGGCTCGGCGGTACCAAACCGAGTACCGCGCGCATCAACGTCGTTTTGCCGGCGCCGTTCGGCCCCAGCACGCCCACGAACTCACGGGCGCCGACGTTCAGATCGACGCCGGACAGGACTGGGCGCCCGCCGAGGGCCAGGTGGACGTCGCGGAACTCGATTACGCTCATGCGGGGGCACTCATGGGGGCGACTTCGGCAATGCCCGGTCGATGGCGTCCAGCTCGCCCAGCATCCACGCCTGGTATCCCTTGCCGGCCGGCTCCGTTTCCGTCGCGCCTACCACCGGGATGTGCGACGCCCGGGCCAATCGCTCCATGCGCGCCGCGACCGGGCCGGAGGCTTGGCTGTTATACACCAGCAGCTTGACCTTGCGGGTCTTCAGGTCATCCTCGAAGGCGGCAATGTCGGAGGCGCTCGGCTCGGTGTCGTTCATGGCCGACAATTGGAACGACTGGTTCCGCACCTCCATGCCGAGGGCCGCGAACATATAGCCGAACACCGGCTCCGTCGCCGTCACGGGCGTTCCGGCCAGGCGCATCCGCATGGTGGCGATCTTGGCCTGGATCGGCTGCACCGAGGCCTGGAAGGTGGCCAGGCGCTGCTGGTAGCCGGCCTGGTGCACCGGATCGGCGCTGGCCAGGCTGTCGGCTAAGGCTTGCGCGAGGGCCAGCATGGTTACCGGGTCATACCAAATATGCGGGTTGTCGCCGGGCTGCTTGCCAAGCAGGTCGGCCACCACGACCGTCTTTCGGTTTGGGTTGCGGGCGGCCCTGAGCAGCTTTTCCATCCAAGGGTCGTAGTCGATGCCGTTGTAAATGACGATCCGGGCCGCCGATATCCCGCGCGCGACGGACGGGCTGGCCTCGAACAGATGGGGGTCCTGATCGGGGTTGCTCAGCATGCTCGTCACCTTGACGCCGGGGCCGCCGATCTGCTGGGCGATGTCGCCGTAGAAGTTCTCGGCGGCCACGACCGGCACGGGGCCGCGTGCCGCTTGGGACCAGGCCGGCGAGGCGGCCAGGCCAAAGCACGCCAGGCTCCCGGCAACGGCAACAACTACGGCAAATCTCGGCATGCAGGCCCCCCTTGCTCAGGCGACCGCCAGGGCCGCACGTCGGTTGCTCAAGCCCTTGCTCGCACCTTGGCCTGCCGAGCTAGGGGTTGGAACCTCAGTTTGCGACATTGCCTCGATTGACACAATGTATCAAGTTCCCGGCACGATCAAGCCGTCGGGCGCGCCCGCAAGAGCCAGGCGAGCGCCGCCCCGATTGCCCCGGCCGCCAGCAGAGCCAGCGTAGCCAACGCGTTGATCTCGGGCGTCAGGCTGGAGCGGAGGCGGGCGAAGATCAGCACCGGCAAGGTCGGCTCGTAGCCGCCCAGGAAGAAGGAGCGAACGAAGTCGTCAAAGCTGTTCAGCGCGGCCAGCAGCGCGGCGCCGGCCAGCGTGCGGCCGAGCCAGGGCAGCTTGACCAGCCAGAACGCGCCTACCGGCCCGGCGCCGAGGTCCTGCGCCGCTTCCACCAGTTCGGACGGCAGGGTTGCGAGCCGCGCCCCGACCATCAGCGCCGCCAAGGGCGTGGCGTGCACGGCGTGGCCGAGCAGCACGGCAAGCGGCCCCGGGTCCAGCCCCACCGCCCGAATGGCAATGCGCAGCGTGATGGCATGCACGATCCCGGGCGTCGCGAGCGGCACCAGCGCCCCGGCCAGCAGCAGCCACCGCCAGCCCGGCCTCAGCATGCCCGACGCGAGCGCGATCCAGGTGCCAGCCGCCGCTGCCAGCCCGGCCGACGCTGCGGCCAAAGCAAGGGACAGCAGGAACGCCCGCGCATTGGCCGGATCGGCCAGCGCCGCGGCGTGCCAGCGCAGGCTTGGGCGGCCGAGGGGGAAGCCCACCAGCGTTGCGTCGGTCAGGCCGGTGAGCACGATCAAGCCTAGAGGCAACGACAGCGCCAGGACGGCGCCCCAGTAACAAGCCGCCGCCAACCGGCCCAGGCTCACGCGCGAAGCCGTCCTGACCCGGCGCGCATGCTTCCCGCCTTGACGCCCCAAGCCAAGGCAGCGGCGCAGGCCGTCCCGGCCGCGAGCAGCACCAAGCTGAATGCTGCCCCCATCGGCCACCGCCCGCTGGCGCCGCCGAAGAAGCCCGCGACCATGGCGGCAAAGGCCGGCGTGCCCGCCCCGCCCAGCAACGCGGGCGCCGCCAGCACGCCCAGGCACAACAGGAATGTCAGCGCCACGCCGGACGCGATGCCGCCGGCTGCCAAGGGCAGCACGATCAGCCCCTGGCGCCGCCACGGCCCCGCCCCGAGGTCGGCTGCCGCATCCAGCAGGTCCCGCGGCAGCCGGTCCAGCGCCGCGAACACTGGCAGCAGCATGGTCAGCAGGACCGTATAAACCATGCCCGCCAGAACCGCGCCGGTGCCGTAAAGCAGCGGCACCGGCGCGTCCGCGAGGCCGGCCCAGCGCAGCACGGCGTTCAGCGCGCCGCGGTTCGCCAGCAGCAGCACAAGGGCGAACATGCGCAAAACCTCGCTGGTCCAGAAGGGCGCGATCAGCAATGCCAGCCGCCGGGTGCGCTGCGCGGGCGGCACCTCCATCGCCACGTGCCAGGCCAGCGGCCAAGCCAAAACCAGGGCGATCCCCGTCGCCGCGGTGGCCATTCCCAAGCTCTGGCCTAGCGCGGCCCGGTAGCCCGGCCCGTTCAGGAATGCCGCATAGGCGTGGCCTCCCAGGACAGCCGCGGCCTCGGGCGCCGCGGGGTAGGCGTCCAGCAGGCTGATGCGCGCCATCGCCAGCAGCGGCCCCACATGCGCCGCCGCCACCCACAGCACGGGGACCGCGATGAACAGCCGGCGCAAGGAGCGGGTCACCCGGCGCGCACCTCCTCCACGGCACGGTCGATCAGCGCGGAGCTGAGCGCCTGGCCCTCGTGGCGCGCGAAGCGCAGCCGGCCGAGGGCGGCGGGGTCAAGCCCGTAGGCCGCCCGCTCCGCCTCCGTCAGCCCGGCGCCGGCATCCTTGAAGCTCGATGTGTAGCCGGCCGAGCGGGTCAGCGCCGCTTCCATGCCGGGCGCGCCGAGCAGGGCGTCCAGGAAGCGGTAGGCCGCGTCCCGGTTGGGCGCGTTCCTCACGACGGCGAGGTTGTAAACGAAGCCCATGCTGCCCTCGCACGGCAGCACCCGGCGGAACGGCTGGCCGGCCAGAATCAGGCGGGCGGGCGTGCTGGCATAGGTCTGCGCCAGCACGGCGTCGCCGCCCGTCAACAGTTGCTGCAGTTCACTGCCCTCGTCGAAGAAGCGGATCACCTGGGACTTGGCTCCGACCAGCTTGTCCCGCGCCGCGTTCACCGCCTGGGCGGCCTCGGCGGGATTGCCGAGATAGGACACAAAGGTGGGATCGGCCCCTTGCAGCAGCATCATGCACAGCAGGAAATCTTCGATGTCGTACGTGACCCGGCCCTTGTACTTGGGGTCGAACATGGCGCTCCAACTGTCCGGCGGGGGCGTCACTTCGGCCGTGTCAAACACCAGCACGTTGGCGCCGACAACCAGCGGCACGCCCATGGTGGCGCCGGCAACGCGGTTCCAGTCCGCATCGGCGTAGAGCGGGTTGATGCGGTCCCAATTCTTCAGCCGTGTCGTGTCCAGCGGTTCGATGATTCCGGCCTCTACGAACTGGTGCAGGCGGTTGCCCGTCACAGTGCAGATGTCCGTCAGCGGGTGGTCGCGCTCGGCGACCAGCAGGTTCAGCTCGGGCGCCTGGCTGGCGGCGAGGCGAATGCGAACCCGAGTGCCCGTCTCGGCCTCGAACTGCCGCTGAAAGGGCGAAGGCACGAAACCGTCATAGGCCGTGACGCCCAGCGTTCCCGCGGCATGGGCCGGGGCGGCGCGCAGTAGGGCGGGAGCGGCTAGGGCGCTGGCCAGCACGGCGCGGCGCGTGACAGCTTGGGGCGGGGCGGCTATCGAGTGGGGCATCGCAGCCTGCTGTTTGTATGATTTTTTCAGGAAGTCATCATATCCGCTGCCGGGCCGCTGCAAAGGGGGCGCCATGCAACGTGTGACGGTCACGATGGAAGATGCGCTGCTGGCCGAGTTGGATGCTCTGGTGGCGAAGCGCGGCTACCAGGGCCGGTCGGAGGCGCTGCGCGACCTGGCACGCGCTGGCATGCGCCAACTGGACGGCCCGGCGCCCGACGACGTTTGCGTGGCGGCGTTGGTGTACGTGTATGACCATGCCCGGCGCGACTTGCCCAACCGCCTGGCAAACGAGTTCCACGGTCATCACGACCTGGCCGTCTCCACCCTGCACGTTCACCTGGACCCGCAAAGCTGCCTGGAGGTCGCGGTGCTGAAGGGGCCGGCCGGCGCGGTGCGGCACATGGCGGACCATGTCATCGCCGAGCGCGGGGTGCGGCACGGGCAGCTTGTCCTGTTGCCCTCGGACAGCGCCGACCGATCCCATCCCGGCCCGCCTTAGGCAGACACAAATCGGCGAAAACAGGAGCATTCGACAACCCAGCACCCCCGCGCGTGTTGCTTCTGCACGCCATCCGGTGTGGCGATGCCGCGAAAGGAGTCACCAATGGACCTGCAGCAGCCAAACCCGATCCCCGATCCGGTTCCGCCCCCGGGGCCGCAAATTCCCCCAGGGCTTGATCCGGACGAGCCGGCGCCGGTCGAGGAGCCGCCAGCCCAGGACCCCATTCCGATCCCGGACGAGGGTAACGACCCCCCGATGCGCGTGGCTTGATTACCCCTTTCTCGTAAGGAGAACGCGATGAAGCTGCAAGGCAAGACGGCCCTTATCACCGGCGCTGACTCCGGCATCGGCCAGGCGACGGCCGAACTCTTTGCGCGGGAAGGGGCTGATATCTGCATCAGCTACCACACGGACCAGGCCGGCGCGGAGGAAACCAGGCGCCGGGTCGAGGCAGCGGGCCGCCACGCGTCCGTCATGCAATGCGACGTGGGCGACCCGGCAGCAGTCGCGGCGGTGTTCGAGCGCGCAAGGGAACTCGGCACGCTTGACATCCTGGTGAACAACGCGGGCAAAGGCATGGGCGGCATGCCGGTTTCCGACATGGAGGATGCGAAGCTGGAGCTGATCTTGCGGACCGACCTAATGGGCCCGCTGTTTTGTGCCCGTGAGTTCATCCGCCTGCGCCGCGCCCACGGCGGCAAGGGGCGGATCGTGACGATCAGCTCGGTCGCGCAGCACCTGCCGACGCCCGGCAGCGCCCCCTACGGCATGGCGAAGGCCGGCATCGGCTCGCTGACCCGCAGCCTGGCCCTCGAGTTGGCGGAGGACCGGATCAACGTGAACAACGTGGCACCTGGCCTTATCGAGACGCCGATGACCCAGGAAACCTTGGCCAACCCGAAAAAGGCGGAAGCATCGATGCAGGCCATCCCGTGGCACCGGCCGGGGCAGCCGGAGGAGATCGCGCGGGTGGTGCTGTTTCTCGCATCCGATGACGGGGATTACGTGACCGGGCAGACCTGGACCATGGATGGCGGGCTGACGATGAACTGGGGCGGCGCCTAGAAGCTCCGCCCATCTGCGGAACAACGTCGGTCACGGCGGTGTGGGCTGCCGGCCGTCGATGGCGGCGGCAGGAATCTTGCTGGGCGTCGGCAACGACGGGCCAGCGGCTGCGTTGGCGGCTATGAACCCGATGTATGTCGGGTTTACTTTGACAATGGCCCGCAGAAGGAAACGAATGGATGTCCATCATCGCTTGGCTTGTTCTGGGTCTCATCGCCGGCTTCATCGCTAGCAAGCTTTACGCCGGCAGCGGACAGGGTGTCGTGCTTGACATCGTGCTCGGCGTCGTCGGCGCTTTTGTGGGCGGCTTCTTGTTCTCGGCGTTCGGCGCAGCGCCGGTAACGGGCTTCAATATCTACAGCATGATCGTTGCCGTTGTTGGAGCGATCGTCGTGCTATGGATCTACCATGCCGTCGTCGGTCGCCGGGCGATGTGATCAAGCCCTGCCGTTTATGGGCCGGAGCGGTTGCTCCGGCCCAGGACTGGACGCTTCTGCATGAACCCCGTTTTGAGAATGTGCAGGTCGGATCAAACTTATCGGTCACGGCGGTAGTGTGATTGGCGTGTTTGTTCGGTCGTTCGTGTTGATGCGTGTGTCGACCGCCCGCCCGACTGGGTGGGGTTCGATCAACTCGGCGCCTCGCTGATGATGGATTGAGCGGAGTGCCGGGTTTTACGCCGCACCTGATGGTGTATGGCCGCCAACATCGATCCCGCTACGACCCGGTGGGACGCCGACAGGCTCCAAGGCATAGCGCAATAAATTCAGCCATGCGGGTTGGGGTGTTCACCTGCTGTCGGTTGGCATCAGCACGGTAGTGGCTGGTGATCCGTGGTCTACGTCCCAAGCCCCATAGAAGCCGCATGGCTGGAACTGCCTGATGCGGGCCCTTGCGGGGATTGTGCTGTCCGCTGTGGCATTGCTCGCCGGAGGGTGCGGCGTGGAAGAGGTCGTGGTGCCTCCGCCGGGCGACATCTCTGAAATTCGGCGTCCCGCTTCGCCCAACACTTTTCTTGCGGGGCCGGCAGGGTTCTCGCCGATGCCGGACTTGCAGACCCGCCGCTTTGACATGGCGGCGGAGACGCTGCTCCAAGCGATGGAAAACGTGATGATGGCGCAACCGCGCGTGATGCCACTGGCTGATGATCCAGGGCGCTTGCGCGCTGATTATGTCGCGCGAATCCGGGTGTTCGGCTTTCCTGACATTGTATTGGTGCAGGCACTTCCGGCAGGGAGCGGTCAAAGCGACCTCGTTTTGTATTCTTATAGCTTGAAAGGCCATTACGATTTCGGTGTGAACCGCGGCCGCGTTAAAGCTCTTCTGACTGCATTGGACAAGGCGTTGGCCTCGTCGAGGCCGCTTTCACGCCCTGCACGCAATAAGTAGTTTTGAACTCGAAAAGTTTGGTGGACAAGTTCGGGCAGTTTACCTATATGATAATGGCAGCTTGCCAAACCGGCTTTTGCGCAGACCTCGGGTTTTAGCGCAGCAAGTCAAGACCGGGCTTGAGACAAGTGCTGATGCCGAATATAAATTCCTACAACATAGCACAATGAGAGCGGATGCCCGACTCAGACGAAACCCCCCCCTTGTCACCAAGCGACACGCAGGCAACTGAAAACCGAATGCGTCGTGCCCTGGGCTTGCAGGGGCCATCCCGCCAGCCTCCGCAACAGCGTGCCGATCAGGTGCGCCCCCGGCACCGCTTTGTGCAGGATGGCGGAGTTCCGGTGGTTGTTCTCAACAGCCGCGGTGACAATGATCCGACAGCAGTATTCAAGGTACGGGTTGCAGAATTGGAAACCGCGTTAGAAGCGGAACGAACTGCGCACGGCGCAACCCGCCGCTCATTGCATGAGGCGCAGGTCGCCATCCAAGCTCAGCAGACCCGCCTCGCCCACGCCGAGCTTGCGCATAGCGAGGCTTTGGCGGCCGAGCGCAACGCTCGTCAAGCGGCCGAGGAGAACCTGCAAGCCCGCTTGATGCCATCCGAGCAGCCTGGTGTGTCGCCTGCCGTGCCGCTGTTGCAAACGGCCGCAAAGGTGGAGCCATCAGCACGGAAAATTTCTCGTTCTCCCCGCGTACCCAAAGCAAAGGAACCGCAACCGGTTAAGTGGTGGCTTCCCAGCTTCCGCGAGAAACTGCGTTCCTAGACATAAAGTGTCCGTTTTGAGTCGTGCGGTTTAAGGTGGCCGGCGTGGCTGGCAGGGCTTGACGCGCTTGTTCAAATTGCAATTAGCGACGCAGAGGTTCGGACCGTTTCGAGCATCTGGGGTTGGGCTGACCTGAACCGCGCCGCCGCCTTTCCCGGGCAGACTTTGGTTTACGCTGGGAGCCGATCGGGTTGTTCCATGTGATGTGCCGGGCATGTTGTGCCCCCTCTCGGCGACTGTCAGGCACAGCGCACTCGTCTTGAGCGCCGCCTTTACCATGACGTCGATGGCAGTGTTGAGCAGCAGGTTGTCATGATCGAACAGGGCGATGTGCTCGCCCTTCGCCGCTGCAGTGGCCATATTCGTGGCGCTGCTGATGCCGGTGTCCTTCTGCAGAACAGACCGGATGCGGCCATCGCTGGCGAAAAATTTCGCAATGGGCGCTTAACCCGCATTTTCTTGCACGTCGAGATATCTTTGCTGCGATGCGCCGCTGCTGTTGCTTGAGCGGTTGCCAACGTTCAAAATTCAACTGAAGCATGACATGCGTGCAGAGCGGCACAGCATACCGGACCGACGCATTTGCTGCCCGAGACCGCAGACCGTCTGTGGCGTCAGACCGCAAACGCCACGCGGCCTTCGGATTGACCATAGGCCAGGAAATGCGCCAACGGCTCCATGTTGGCCCTGCGGATGTCTGGGTAGGCAGCCAGATACTTGGCAACGCTAAACTGTGCAGACGGGTCGCGGCCCTCGCGCCAGCCATACTGCTCGTAATGCTTGACGGGATTGATCTGCGCCGCCGCGATATCGGGGTTGCGGCTGAGGTAATAGTTGGTATTGAAGTAAGCATCCGGGTTCAGCCGCTGCCGCCAGCCTATGGCGTCGTAGTTCGCCGCCGCTTGAGACTGGGCTGCCGGACCGGTCGGAATCAGCGTCGCGCCGAGTTGCTTGTCGTAAAAGGCGGGATCGATGAGCGGGTCGGCTGCCGCGGTCGGCCCGGTCAGAAACGCCAGCCGCCCCTCATACCGGCCATACTGCGAGTAATGCAGCAAGGGCTGCACCCCCGCCCCCTGCAGGTCCCGATTTGCGGCCAAATACTTGCTGGTGGAAAACAGCAGGCTGGGGTCCCGTTGCTCGCGCCACCCATACTGCTCATAGTGCTTCAGCGGGTTGATCCCAGCCGCCTTGATGTCCGGATAATGTGCCAAGTAGTAATTGGTATCGAACAGCGCGTCCGGGTTCAGCCCCTGCCGCCAGCCCGTCGCGTCGTAGCTCCAGGATGCCTGCTGTTGCCCGGCGATGCCGGCGGGGACGATGGAAGCGCCAAGCTGCTGAGCGTAATAGGCCGGGTCGATCAGCGGGTCAGGCGCTGCCGTGCCTCCGACGGGGAGCGCTTGGCGGCCCTCGGCCTGGCCGTATAGCTCATAATGCCGCAACGGGTTCAACGCGGCCCTGCTTATGTCCGGATATGCGGCCAGGTACTTGCTCAGGGAAAACAGCAGGCTTGGATCACGGCCTTCCCGCCAGCCATAGTTCATGAAGTGCTGGTATGGGTCGATTCCCCCCGCCGCGATATCCGGGTTTTGCCGGAGGTAGTAGCCGGGGTCGAAAAGCCGGTCGGCCAGTGTGATGAGCGTCGAAGCTCGGCTGCTGCCGAGGGACACTGACTCGCGCAGGCCGAAGCTCGCAATGGTGTATGCGCCTTTGAACGCAAGCGTCTGCACGACGGCCCCGCCGAGCGACAGCGTCAGCACGCCGCCATACCCATCGGTCGCCCGATACGCGGCCGTGTCCCATCGGCTGCCAACAAGTTGGATGGTGTCGCCCATCCCAAACCCGGAGACTGTGCCTCCGAATAGCGCGCCCGAATCGATCCGAAGCGTGGTGGCGCCCGTTCCTCCTGGCTCGAAAAGGAAGTTCTGCCCGGCCGCTACGGCCGCCGCGGCCTCGAACGTGACATATTGGCCGAGCAGCACCGTGCCGGCGCCGGTAATTGCGGCGGAGACGTAGGCCAGTTGCGGCGTCTTACCGGGGCTGCGGATCGAGATCAGGCCGTTGTTCTCCAGCCGGTCGCCCATGGCGCTGCCGGCTGCGACCTGAAAGTTCGCACTGACCAGGATCGAGCCGCCGTTGATGAGGGCGGCGGCCGTGCTTTGCCCCGAGTCTCCGATGCGGAACGAGACAAGGCCCGGGCTGCCGCCGACCGAGATGCTGCCCTGGTTGTTGACGGTCCCCCGCACTTGCAGGGCCGTGCCCGCGGTGAGGGCGACTTGGTCCGAGGCCGCAAGCGTCGCCGATGATAGGAGCAGCGTCGGGCTGACACCGTTCGGCGCGTTGAGCGAGACTGTCAGGAAGCCGGGCAGCATGCCGGCCGCGGTCACCGTGCCGGCGGAAATGATGGCCGTGTCACCGGCAACGGGAGCCGCCCCCTGCATCCAGTTGGCGTCCACGGCGAAAACGCCGTCCTTTCCGTTCCACAACTTCGTCGCCATCAGCCTATGATCCCGAAAATGCTTGCGCCTGGTTTGCCGAAGTCGGACAACCCAACCCAAGGTAGTTTCGCTGGGTAAGTTTTTCGTTAAGCCGGGCTGGGTCGTTGCCTTCCGCAGCTCATCCGGGGGCGGCGATTTGCTTTCGGCCTGTCCTGGGCGCAAGTCTTCAGGGAAGCATGAGAGAAGGTTGGCGGGCCAATGATGGCGGGATCGCACGTGGCACTCGGGGTGGCGGCTTGGCTGGTCGCGGCACCCCGTCTGGGTCTTCCGGCCGCAGCCCCTTCCTGCCTCGGCCTGGCCCTGCTAGGGGCACTGCTCCCTGACATCGATCACCCGAAATCCTGGCTTGGCCGGCGGGTGCGCCCGGTTTCATCGGGCATCTCGGCCGTGCTTGGTCACCGCGGCGTGACGCATTCGGCGGTGACGGTTGTGATCTGCGCTTGGGGCTTGCTCGGCGCCTCGCCGCGGTGGGTCGCCGCCCCTTTAGCCGTCGGCTACCTTTCGCACCTCGCCGCGGATTTGCTGACGCCGCGTGGCCTGCGGCTGGCCTGGCCGCTCCGCACCACCTGGGCGTTTCCGCTCTGCAAAACCGGCTCGCCGTTTGAGCCGCTGATCGTTGCCCTGGTCCTGTTCTGGGCGGGGTCCGGCACCCTGGTTCCCCCGCTGCTGCACGACGTGTGGAGACAGTCCGGACTGGCCCCGCAAACAACTCATGGCAACGCGGCGCACCGTCCGAAAAGCGTTGGCCTTCGCACGCCGTAACCTTTGCCGCAGCCGGGCGTTACACTGTCCGTCACGGCTATCGGAGGCGCTTCATGAACCGTCCAGTCAGGGTTTTCTTTTACAGCTTGCCCGACATGCACAATGGATACGGCGCAACCACTGCTCAACGCCGAAAAGCGTAAACTCAATTCAACATACCAACCTCCGAGGACAGCACGCCATGAAATCCCGCTTGTTGATTTGTGCCCTCACCGCACTGAGCCTGAGTTCCGGCATCGCCAACGCCCAAAGGACGGTGCCCGCCACGCCCGACCAAAGCCCATCCGGCAACCCGTTCACCTTCCAGGGCGACCAGATCCAGCCGATGCCGGACCCGGCGCACCGCGCTGATCCGCGCGACCCCCGTTATTCGCAGACCGTCCAACAGCAGCAGAACGGCGAAATTCCGAAGCCGGGCGGCGGCTGCTTGCGCTACGGCGCAGTTGGAGCGGCGGGCGGCCACCTTGCGGGACATGGCGTGCTGGGCGCCATCGCTGGCTGCGCAACCGGTGCCTATGTGCGCCACCGCGACAAGGCGCGCATCGCCGAGCAGTACGGCAAGCAGTAATCTGTCAGGTCAAGCCGCGGGGCGTCTCCCGCCCTGCGGCGGCTTCACGGCGAGGAAGATTTCCCACCTCTCTCGGTCCCCTTGTCGCTTCAAGGTGCGGCAACCGCGAGTTCAATGGCGCCGGGCGGTGGAAACGGCTCCCGTGTCGGAAGACGTTGCTGCACAAGCTTCCACGCCGGGCCGAGCACCCGCGCCGCGATCTCCGCTCCAGGCCGGTCCTCTGCGTAGAAGAAGCTTACGGTGCTGTTTGCGATGCGTCCCGGCGATGCCACAGGATCGGCAACATCCAGCCCCTGCTCGCTCAGGCCGCGCGCAAGGTCAGTGGCGCGCCTCCGCGCCGCCGCATTCTCGACAGGGTAGCGAATGGTGATCCGGACCGGCGCGCCTAATGGCAGGCGGGAGTCGACGTGAGATGCCGGGGTTTCTGCCGGCGCACAAGCCACAGGTGCGGTTTCCTGGGCATACAAATGGGCATCCGCCCCCAAGGCGCAAACAAGGAC
>CALMVT010000130.1:0-2628 GCA_937873175.1 uncultured Acetobacteraceae bacterium
GCACCCGGCCCAGGTGGCGCAGCGTCAGCAGGGCCTGCCCGGGCACGCGCTCCCCGTCCTCCTCCGCGGCCGGCTCCCCGTCCGCCTCGTCCGGCGGCACCATGCGGCACACCGCCAGCGCCACGGCTGAGCCGTCCCCGGCCCGCATCAGCATGTCGCCCCCGAGGCCCCCCGCCGCCGCGTCGGCCACCAGCTCCTTTAGGTGCCGCGTCGCCGCCGGGTCAAGCGCCTGCAGCGCGCCCCGGCGGCTGTCGAGCTGCAAGCCCACGCTCTCCGCCAGGCGGCGCGCGGCGGGGTCGGCGTGGACCACGCGCCCGCCGGCCGTGACCAGCATCACCCCGGTGTCCGCAGCCTGCAGCGCCGCGGCGCTCGCCGCCTGCACCGCTTCCGCCGTGGCCAGCCGCGCCCGCAGCCGCACGGCCCGGCGCAGGTGGGCGGCGAGCTGGGCGGCGATTTCCTTCTCCGCTTCCGTGGGAGGGGGCGGTGCGGCCCGTTCCGGCCGGGCGTAAGGGGCCGCCGCCTGCACCACCACGGGCCGGGCCGGCTTCACCGCATGCCGGCTCCAGCCCGGCGCGGCCAACGGCGCCGCGTCGTCATTGTCCGCCATCACCACGAGGGACGGGGCCACCCCGCCCGCCGCGGTCGCTTCCGCCCAAGCCGCGGGCCACAGGGCCGGGTCGAGCGCTGCCTCGTATAGCCGAGACAGCAAAGGCTCCAAATCTGACTTTGCGACCATCTTGCGTCCTCACCAGCCTGGCGCCGGGGCAGCCCAGGCTTTTCTCATTAGGAACACGGGAACGTGAAACCTACAATTGCAAACAACATCGGATAGTGACCTAAGCCACTGTTGTGACATTCTTTTCACGCTAATAACGTCCTTATAGCGCGGCCGATCATCGCGGCGGTTGCCGGGGCGGCGGAATTTCCGAGCGCCTCGATGCGCTGCCGCCGCAGTCGCTCCATCCCGGGGGGAAGCCCAGCATCCATTCGGCAAACCCCGGGTGCAGCCGCCCACCCACTGCGTCGTTCAACTGGCAGGCCCGGCGGCGGTGTTGCTGCCGCGGGCTGCCAGTTTTCCAATCCCGCGCCACCGGCGTTGGCAGCAGCGGCTTGCGCCACCAGCCACACCCGGGCGCGGCGGTGCGGCGCCCCGGCATGGACAGCACCCACCACGAGCGGCCAGCAGGCGTAGCCCGCAGCGTCCAGCTCAAGGAGCACCCGGTCCGCGCCCCGGCCTCGGAGGCCAGGAACGTTCTCAACCAGAACCCAGTCCGGTCGGCACTCGGCGACCAGGCGCGCCATGTGAGACCACAGGCCCGAACGGCTGCCCTCGATCCCCGCGCCGCGCCCGGCGAGGCTGATGTCCTGGCACGGGAAGCCACCGCACAGCAGGCGGGGCCGCGGCACCCCGTCGGATTGCAGCCGGGCGGCGGACAGGGTGCGGATGTCGCGATACACGGGCACGCCGGGCCAGTGGCGCGCGAGCACGCGGCGGGCGAAGGGCGCGGCCTCGCAAAACGCGACGGTCCGCATGCCGGCCCAATGAAGCCCGAGGCTGAAGCCTCCAACGCCGCTGAACAGGTCAAGGACAGTGATCTCCGGGGATGAGGGTTGCATCCCAACGTGGTCGAATTGTGACCGCGGGAAAGCAAGCATTCCTTTGCGCCTGCGCATCGGTTGTGCGGCAACTGCATCCAACCCGGGCGCGCGCCGTTGGGAGGGACACAGGAGCATTCCCGATGACCCCCACCCCGCCGCCCCCTGCCCCGCTTGCCGCCACGCAGGCCGGCGCTTCCGCCACCTTCGGCTACCCGCCGCTCGACACCCTCAAACCGGTGGCGGACAACGTGTGGATTGTGGACAGCCTGCTGCCGGGCGCGATCGGCCGGGTGCTGCCGGCGCGCATGACGGTGATCCGGGTGGCGGACGGGCTGCTGCTGCACTCGCCCACGCGCTACGGCCCGACGCTGCTGGGAGAACTGGAGCAGCTTGGCCCCGTCCGCCACCTCCTGGCGCCCAACCCCGCGCATTGGGTCAGCCTCCCGGATTGGCAGGCGGCCTGCCCGGGCGCGACGACTTGGGCCGCGCCGGGGCTGCGGAAGCGGGGGCCGGTGCGCAAAAGCGGCGTGCACCTGGACCATGACCTCGGCGACCACGCGCCGGCCGAGTGGGGCGACGCGATCACCCTCGCCACCGTGCCGGGCGGCTTCGGGTTCGGGGAGGTGGCGCTGTTCCACCGGGCGTCGCGCACCTTGGTGCTGACCGATCTGGTGGTGAACCTGGAAGCGCCCATGCTGCCGGCGGCGGTGCGCCCGGTGGCGCGGCTGCTGGGCACGGTGGCGCCGGACGGGATGCCGCCGGCCTACCTGCGGGGGGTATACAAGCTGAACCGCCGGGCGGCGGCGGCGGCGGTGGAATCGTTGCTGGCGCTGGGGCCGGAACGGGTGATCTTCGCCCACGGCCGCTGGTTCGAGCGGGACGGGACGGCGGCGCTCCGGCGGTCGATGCGGTGGCTGCTGGGGTGAAGCGCGGCGCGGGGTTCCGGCGCCCCGCGCCGACCGGAGCTAATGCGCGGGTAGGCCGGCTGCGGAAATCCTCGTGGGCTTGATCCGCAGCGGCTGCGCCTCG
>CALMVT010000130.1:2728-3988 GCA_937873175.1 uncultured Acetobacteraceae bacterium
GGCATGAGGCGGATCGGCGCGTCGGGGCCGCTCGGCGGGGCCTGCACTGCCATTGGCGGCGCGGCCGGGGCTGGGTTGGCCGCCAGATCCATGCGGATGTCGTCGGGGTTGCTGTAGTTGGCGCCCGACGCCGCATCCACCACGACGGCGCTCACGCCGCCCGCGATGATGTTGCCGAACGTCGCGGCGCCGAAGCTCGGGCGCGCGACACCGTCGCGGTCTGGTATCCGTCCTTGGCGCAGGTCACGGACAGGTCGTTCTTGCTCTTGTCCAGGCGCACGCTGCCCGGCGTCGCGGAGATCGCGCCGACCCGCGCGCCGATGCGGTCCAGCGTGCAGCTCGCCCCGGGTGGGTTGGTGGACACCGTGACGTTCTGACTGCTTCCGTTCACAAGGATTGCGCATGCGGAAAGCATCGCGAGCGGGAGGACGCAGATTTTTTGATCATATGCCCCCTGTTGCTGACAGCACACTGAGTCTTACGTTTGTGTGACCAATATACAGTTATGACTTGTGGCGTTTGTTCAGCTTGGTTTTCTGGCGATGTGCCCGTCTCTTTGGGAAGGCTTCCCTGGCCCGCAGCAACGCGGTTTGGAACCGTGCGGGCCATGGCATGCCCTTGCGCAGGAACTGGTGCGGAGTGGCCAGCAGGCGCACGGGTTCGGTGGGTGGGCGCTCCGGTGCGGAAATCAAAGCCGCTCAATTCAGAGTAGACGTGAACACTGCATCCAGCAGTGAACAATCCTGTGCCTGCACGCACGCCCAAACCTGGGCAGCACTGTTCGACTGGATCGAGATCTTCTACAAACGGCAGCGTTTGCACTCAGGATTCGAGCATCGCAGGCCGATCCACGCACGCGTGGACTTGTGGAATATGGTTACAATGGCGTCCGCAGCATGATGTCCTGACCTCATCCCTCCATTCCGAAAGGGAGGGAACGTCCATCTTCATCGTCGCAAGCATGAATGGACCGGAACTGCGAGCCTTCTCCAAAGCACGCCAATCAGAAAAGAAAAGGGAACGATCATGTCAGGAAGCATTTCCGTGCAAGTCGGCACCGACGCAGCCGACGTCATCACTGCCAATGCCGGCGAAAGCTTGGCCGCTTACGGATTGGGCGGCAACGACACGCTCACGGGCGCCGAGCTTGCCGACGTCCTTTTCGGCGCCACGGGCGATGACACCCTTGCCGGCAATGCCGGCAGCGACCTGCTGGATGGCGGCGACGGCGCCGACAACATCAACACCGGCGCCGGGGAC
>CALMVT010000131.1 GCA_937873175.1 uncultured Acetobacteraceae bacterium
AACAAACCAGAGACTACGCCACCAACCTATTTCCACCACCTCCGCGACGGCACCGACGCCGAAGTCCGGAGCAGGCATGGCGCCGTTGCATGCCCAAGGCGGCGTTGAGGTGCGAACCCGGGGTGGAGGCGCAAGCGTTGGCTTTCATGCCCGCCCGGCGACACTGTATCCAACGTCGTGGGGCCGCAACCGACGGGCACCGCGACGCGCGGGGGCAGATCACCGGCAAAGGTGAACGCCTTTTCAGCCCATTGCCATTATGGCTCATCGCCCAACAGGCGCGTGAGCAGCTCCAGCAGCCCTGACAGCTTACCTTCCACGACACCCCATACCAACTGGCTGTCCACCGTAGCGTAGCCGTGGATCAGCACGTTCCGGAACGCCACAATGCGCGGCAGGTCGGGGATGGACGCGGCAAGGCCGGGATCAACACGGCGCAGGCCGGTGAATGCCTCGCCGATGATCTCGAACTGCCGCTCCACCGCAGAACGCAGCATCTCGTTGCCCAGGTAGTCGTCGCAGGTGCACCCCGAGGTGAAGCGTCCAATGCGCTCGGCCGCGCGCCGGGCATCCCACAAGTATTTGGCCGTGCGGTCGTCCGTCATCCCGGCGGGAACAGCCGCTGCCGCCGCGCCTCGAGCTGGCGGCGCAAATAGGGGTTCTCCAGGGCGGGTTCAGTCACCAGGTCGACCGCGCGCCCGAACAGCGCGGTCAAGCCCTCGCGCAAGCCGAAGTAGGCATCCGCATAGGCAGCGCTGGGCAACTCATCGAAAGCAACCAAGAAATCCAGGTCGCTGCGCTCGGGGTCGAAGCGTCCATCCACGGCCGAGCCGAATAGATCGAGCTGGCGGACGTGGAAGCGCCGGCACAGGATGCGCAGGGCGTCCAAAGCTGCTAGGGCGGTCGGAACGACATCCATGCTCGAAACCTAGCACGGTTGAGTGGTGCTGCGGCATCAAACAGAGGGACTGGACGTGGTCGCCAAGTTGGTTCTGATCCAGCACCTGAATGCCCGGCGACGGCCTGCTTGGCCTTGGGCAGACGGGTGACAGCGCCGACGTTGACGAAGGTAGCCGGCCTTGTGCCCGAAGGAGAGCAGCGACTTCACCACGTTGAACCGTCGCGCCTGGGTCGCGGTCGCCAGGCCCGCCAACGTGTCCTAGAACGCCAGCATGTCGCCCAGCGTCACCGAGTGCGGCGGGCGCTGTGCATAAGCGAGGAGCGTCACGAAGTCAGCCGCGTAGGCGCGCTGCGTGCCGGCGCTGCGCCCATGCAGTCAGAGCGCCAGAAGGTGCTCGTCACACTCCGGGCTTGCTGGGGCGCCAGCGCCGGCAAGGGCAGGGGCTTGGCCCCTCCGGCAACGGCAGGGCGATGACGCGCGTGTCCATGCTTCGATCCTACATACCTTCGTTCCACCCTGCCCAACGCAAGATAATACCCCCTCTCTTGCACTGACGGGACGGGGCGAGGAAAAGGTGAGACCGCAGCGGAAAGCGTTTACCAGCCTTAATCGGGGTTGCCTTACTTGCTTTAGACGCTCCTTGCAGGTGGGGTGGACGGCCCCCGGCGGCTTGGTGTGCCAAAGTGCGGGCTGTGGAAA
>CALMVT010000132.1 GCA_937873175.1 uncultured Acetobacteraceae bacterium
GCCGCGCTGCAGCTCGCGGGGACGCCCATCGAGACCCGGCCGGCGAGCGGCGCCAAGCGTTCGGGCAGGACCTGGACGGCGGCGGGCGGCGGCGGGTCGTCGGAGAACCGGTACCAGCCGGCATAGGCCGCCACCGCCAGCAGCGTTCCCAGCAGCACGGCCGCGCCCGCGGGCACGCCGCGCTCCGGCACCGGGGCGGGGAAGTCCAGTTCCGTTTTCTGCGCGGCCTGCTTAGGCTCGGGGCGGAACCGCCGGGCGACTGCGGACGCATCCAGGCCGAGCAGCACCGCGTAGGCACGGGCAAAGCCCACGGCGTAAACGGGACCCGGAAGGTCCTCCAAGCGGCCATCCTCGACCGCTTCCAAAAACGACTCGCGGACGCACAGCTTGGCCGCGACATCCGACAGCGCCAGGCCTAGCCGCAGCCGCGCCGCGCGGAGTTCCGCCCCGACGCGCCCGGCCTCTGTGGCCGGGCCGCCTCGGTCGGCGTCCCCCACGTCGCCCGCCGGCCCATTCCCGACCCGGCAACGCCGGAACAGCACGCCCGCTTTGGTTTGGTTTGGCATCATTTGAACAACGCGACTACTCGTATATCGCAACCATCGCAAGTTGTTTATTTGAGACTAACCGCCTGGCACGAACGCTACACCAGGTGCCCGTGCTCGCGCGCCCAGGACAGCAGCGGCGCGCGCAGGCTCGCCTCGCCGGCCGCGTTGCGCCGGGCCGCCATTAGCACGGCCCGCAGCTCCGCAAGCTGCACGGACGCGAAGGCTGCCTTGAGCCGCAGCAGGCTGGCCGCCGGCATGGACAGGGTGGTGATGCCGAGCGCCGCCAGCACCATGGCCTCCAGCGGACGCCCGGCATGCTCGCCGCACAGCGACACCTCGGTGTCCGTTGCCGCCGCCGCGGCGCACACCTGGTCCAGCGCGTCCAGCACAGGCGGCGAAAGGAAGTCGTAGCGCCCGGCCAGCCCCGGCGTGCCGCGGTCGGCGGCGAACAGGAACTGCATCAGGTCGTTGGACCCGATCGACACAAAGTCTGCCTCCGCCATCAGGGCCGGCAACTGCCAAAGCAGGGCCGGCACCTCGACCATGCTGCCGACCATCAGCCGCTCTGGCGCCGGGCGCACCCGCGCCGCTTCCGCCATCAGCAGGTCGCGGGCGGCGCGGAACTCGGCCACGGTGGCGACCATGGGGAACATCACCGACAGCGTGCGGCCCTGCGCCGCCAGCAGCAGGGCGCGGAGCTGGCGGCGCATCAGCGCCGGGCGGTCCAGCCCGACGCGCAGGCTGCGCCAGCCCATGGCCGGGTTCTCCTCCTCCTGTGGGGCCGCGTCCGGCAGCAGCTTGTCGCCGCCGAGATCCAGCGTGCGGAACCGCACCGGGCGGTCCCCGGCGGCGTCCAGCACGCGGGCGTAAAGCGCCGCCTGCTCCGGCACGTCCGCGACCTCGCCGCCCGCCAGCATCGCGATCTCCGTCCGGAACAGCCCGATGCCGGCCGCGCCCGTGGCGTCAAGCTGCTCGACCTCCCGCGCCAGCCCCACGTTGAGCATCAGGCTCAGGGCCACCCCGTCCCCGGTGCGCGCCGGGCGGTGGCGCTGGGCGGCGAACTCGGCTTCAAGCTGCGATCGGGCGTCCAGCGCGCGGGCGTAGGCGATCCGCAGCTCGCTGTCCGGGCGCAGGATCAGTTGCCCTTCCTCCGCGTCCAGCACCGCGCCGTCGCCGTTCTCCACCGCCGTCAGCAGGCCGCGCACGCCGCCCACCGCCGGCAAGCCGAGGGCGCGGGCCAGGATCGCGGCGTGCCCGGCCGAGCTGCCCTCCTCGATGGCGACACCGCCAATGCCGCGGGCATGCCATTCCAGGAGCTGCGCCGGGCCGAGCCGGCGGGCGATCAGGATGGCGCCCCGCGGGATCGCCGGCAGCGCCTCGCTCCCGTCCAGCGCTGCCAGCAACCGGCCGGCCAAGTCCTCCATGTCCGCCAGGCGCTCGCGCAGGTAAGGGTCGGCGATGCGGCGCATGCGGTCGCGGATGTCGTTGGTGACGCGATACACCGCCGCCTCCGCGGTGAGGCCGCCCGCCACCGCTTCCCGCACCCGGCGCATCCAGCCGCCGTCGCCGGCCACCAGGCGCGTCGCCTCGAACACTTCCCGCGGGCCGTCGCCGCTTGGCAGCCGCGTTTGGATCAGGTCGTCCAGCGTTTGGCGCATGGACGCGACGGCGGCGTTCAAGCGCTCCGCCTCCTCCGCGGGGTCGTCGGCCACCAGGCGGCGCAAGGGCGCGCCGGCGCCGTGCAGCACCACCGGGCCGACCGCGATGCCCGGCGCGAAGGGCGTGACCTTGAACCGCTGCGGCACCGTGGCGCCCAGGCCCTGCGGCGCCCCGTCCCGGACGCCCGCCGCGGCCAGCACCTCGGCCAGCAGCATGGCGACGGTTTCCAGCAGCTCCACCTCGTCATCCAGGTAGCGGCGCGGCGCCCGGTTCTGCACCGCGAGCACGCCGACAAGCTTGCCGCTGCGCCGCACCGGCACGGCCAGCAGGGAAGCGAACGGGTCCTCCCCGGTTTCCGGGCGGTAAACAAAGGCCGGATGGTTCTGCGCGTCTGGCAGGTTCTGTATTGTGCCGGTCGCCGCCACGATGCCGACGATCCCCTCCCCCACGCGCAGCCGGGTGCGGCCGACCGCCTCCGGGTTGAGGCCGTGGGTTGCGGTGAGTTCCAGCAGGTCGCCGGGCCGCAGGGCGTAGATCGTGCAAACCTCCGCCACCATCTCGCTCGCCACCAGCGCCGCCAAGTCGCCGAGCGGCACGCCGCCCCTGTCCGCGGCCCCGATCATGGAAAAGCCGAGCGCCATCATTTCGCGCAGCCGGGCCAGCAGACGGCGCGTTTGCGGCATCTAGGGCCGCGCTGGATCATGCCGGGCGGCAAGCGCCCCGCAAGCTTGATCGACCAACTCCGCGATGATCTGCGCGATCGGCTGCTCCGCCGTCACCATGCCCACGGACTGCCCGGCCATCACCGAGCCGTGCTCCACGTCGCCGTCGATCACCGCGCGGCGCAGCGCGCCGGCCCAGAAGTGCTCAACGGACAACTGCGCTTCTTCCCGCGTCAACTCGCCTGCATCGACCCGCGCCATCGCCGCCGCCTGTTGCCGCAAAAAGGCCTGGGTGCCGGCGTTGAGGAGGCCGCGCACGGGGATCACCGGGAAGCGCGGGTCGAGCTGCACGCTCGGCAGCGCGTCGCGGGCGCGGGCGCGGATAAAGGCGTCCTTGAAGCGCGGATGGGCGATGCTTTCGCGCGCCGCGGCGAACCGGGTGCCGAGCTGCGCGCCGGCCGCGCCCATCTCCAGAAAAGCGAGGATTGCCTCGCCCCGGCCGATGCCGCCGGCGACGAACACCGGGACCTCCGCGATGTGGGGCAGGATCTCCTGGGCCAGCACGGCGAGCGACACCGGGCCGATGTGGCCGCCAGCCTCCGATCCCTCGATCACCAAAGCGTCGGCGCCCAGCCGCACCATGCGCCGCGCCAGCACGAGCGCCGGGGCGAAGCAGATCAGGCGGCTGCCCTCCTTGACCGCGCGCACCGCCGCCCCGCTCGGCACGCTGCCGGCCAGCACGACGTGGCCGACCCCGGCCTCCCGGCACACCGCGATCAGGTCCAGGTGGCGCGGGTGCATGGTAAGGAGGTTGACGCCGAACGGGCGCGTGGTCAGCGCCTGGGTGCCGGCGATCTCATCGGCCAGCGCGTCCGGCCCCATGGAGCCGCCGGCCAGGACGCCGAAGCCGCCCGCGTTGCTAATGGCGGCCACCAGGTTGCGCTCGCTGACCCAGCTCATCGCGCCGCCCATGATCGCGACCCGGCTGCCGAGGAAGCGCCGCCCGCGCTCCGACAGCCGGTCGAACTCGGCCTGCGCCAGCAGGGCGCCGGAGCCGAGGGAAACGATGTCAGGCGGCATCGAGGCCGTAGGCGGTGTGCAGCGCGCGCACCGCAAGCTCGGTGTACTCCGCCGCGATCAGCACGCTGACCTTGATCTCGCTGGTGGAGATGACCTGGATGTTGATGCCCTTGCCCGCCAGGGTCGCGAACATGATCCGGGCAACGCCCGCGTGGCTCCTCATGCCGACGCCGACCACGCTGATCTTGGCCACGTCCGGGTCCGTCAGCACGGTTTCGGAGCCGATGGCCACCTTGTGCTCCGCCAGAACGGACTGCGTGCGCGGCAGGTCGGTGCGGCTCACGGTGAAGGTGAGGTCAGTGGTCCCGTCCGCCGCCACGTTCTGCACGATCATGTCCACATTGACCTGCGCGTCCGACAGCGGGCCGAAGATCGCGGCGGCGACGCCGGGGCGGTCGGGCACGTGGCGCAGCGTGATCTTGGCCTCGTCGCGCGAATAGGCGATGCCGGATACCATTGCTTGTTCCACGATCTCGTCCTCATCCACCACCAGGGTTCCAGGCACGTCCGCGAAGCTCGAAAGCACCTGGACCCGCACCCGCTCCTTCATCGCGAGTTCTACGCTACGAGTCTGGAGCACCTTTGCCCCCACGGATGCGAGCTCCAGCATCTCCTCATATGCAATTTTGTCCAATTTGCGGGCGCGGGCGGTGATCCGCGGGTCCGTGGTGTAAACGCCGTCCACGTCCGTGTAGATGTCGCAACGGTCGGCGCGCAGCGCCGCGGCCAGCGCCACGGCAGACGTGTCGGACCCGCCACGCCCCAAAGTGGTCACGCGCCCTTCCGGCCCCAGGCCCTGGAACCCCGCCACCACCGGCACCTGGCCCTTCGCCATGGACGCCAGCAGCGCGGCCCCGTCCACGCCGGCGATCCGCGCCTTGCCGTGCGCGCCGTCCGTGCTGATGCCGGCCTGCCAGCCGGTCCAGGACCGCGACGGCACGCCCAGGGTCTGCAGCGCGATGGCCAGCAGGCCCGACGTCACCTGCTCGCCCGTCGCCACCACGGCGTCATACTCGCGCGCATCGTGCAGCGGCGACAAGGACCCGCACCAGGCGACGAGCTGGTTGGTGACGCCGGACATGGCGGACACCACCACCGCGACCTCATGCCCCGCCGCGACCTCGGCCTGCACCCGGCTGGCGACGTTGCGTATGCGGTCCAGGTCGGCCACCGAGGTTCCGCCGAACTTCATCACGATCCGCGCCATGACTGCTTCTCGCCTTTTCGGTGCCGGCCCGGCCGTTGCGGCGGTGCCCGTTACCGATCACATACTGATGCGACGGCCACCGGGGCAACAGGGGCGAAGCAGCATGGCAAACGCGCAACCCGGCAAACGGGCGGCCCCCTCGGTCGTGATGAACGAAATCGCCCGATTCGATGCGCTGGCGACACAGTGGTGGGACCCGTCCGGCCCCATGCGGCCGCTGCACGCGATGAACCCGCTCCGAGTCGGCTGGATCGACAAGTGCATCCGGGCGCGGCTCGGCGGCGGCGTGCGCCTGCTCGACCTCGGCTGCGGCGCCGGGCTGGCGGCGGAGGTTTTGGCAGGGCTGGGGCACCATGTGCTCGGCCTGGACGCCGCGGCGGACGCGGTGGCGGCGGCGGTGGCGCACGCGGACGGCCAGGGCTTGCCGCTCGCCTACCGCGTCGGCACGGCCGAGGACCTGGTGGCAGAGGGCGCGCAGTTCCCCGCCGTGACGGCGTTGGAGGTGATCGAGCATGTGGCCGACCCTGCCGCCTTTCTCCGCCTGCTCGCCCAACTGGTCGAACCCGGCGGCCTGCTGTTTATCTCGACGCTGAACCGCACGCTGCGCTCGCTTGCGGTGGCCAAGCTGGGGGCGGAGTACCTGCTGCGCCTCTTGCCGGTCGGCACGCATGACTGGCAGCGCTTCGTCACCCCAGCGGAGCTGGGAGCCTATGGCAAAGCGGCCGGGTTCCGGGTGGCGGACATCAGCGGCATGGTGTTCGATCTGCGCGCCCGGCAATGGCGCGCAGGCGCGGACCTCGCAGTAAACTACATCGCTATGCTGGAGCGCCGCCCGCCCCTTTAGCCGTTCGCCGCCTTAACCGTCCGCCCGCGGCACCCAGGGGATGCGCGAAACCTCGATGCCCTCGTCGGCCAGGGCTTCCGCCTGCTCGGGCGTGCTTTCGCCGTAGATGCCGCGCTTGTCGCTTTCGCCGCGGTGGATGCGCCGGGCCTCGTCGGCAAAGCCGGGGCCGACATAGTCGCAATTGCGCTCAACCTCGGCGCGCAGCTTCTGCAGCATTCCGCGCACATGGTCGGGCACCGCGACCCCGGCCTTTTCCGGCGCAACAGGAGCGGGCATCGCGTCCGGGGCGCCGGAAGCGTCCACCACGGCGGCGCCCTTCTTGATCCGCGGCGCCATCAGCGCCCGGTTCACGGCCGTGTCGCCGCAGATCGGGCAGGACACCAAGCCGCGCTCCGCCTGCACGTCAAAGGCGGCGCTGTCCCGGAACCAGCCATCGAAGTGGTGGTCGGCGCTGCAACGCAGTTGGTAATGGATCATCCCTGGTCCTCAGCGGGCGTCGCCCCGCCCCCCTGAAATGGCGAGGCGAGGGCGCATCGCAAGCTCATGCCGCGGACAGCATGGGATCGAGCTTGCCGGCGCGGTCCAGCGCCATCAGGTCGTCGCAGCCGCCGATCGAGCGGCCGTCGATGAACACCTGCGGCACCGTTGTCTGGCCGGAGCGCGCAATGGCCTCCTCGCGCTGCGTGGTGCCGTGCGGCGCGTCGATCTCCTGGAACGGCACGCCCTTCTTTTGCAGAAGCGATACGGCACGGGAACAATACGGGCACCAGGGTTGGGTGTAGATCTCGACCTTCGGCATCATTTTCTCCATGCGTGCCACAAGGATTGGGGTGCGGCCGGGCGGCGTGCAAGCTATTCCAGGCGCGCATCCGCCACGCGCGCCGCCACCAGCACATCCACCCGGGCCGCGCCCGCCGCCAGCAGCGCGTGGGCGCAGGCATCCGCCGTGGCGCCGGAGGTCATCACGTCGTCGATCAGCAGCACCCGCGAATCCGCGATCTGCCCCGCACGCGACGGGCGCACAACAAAGGCGCCCGAAACCTCCGCCCGGCGCTCCGTGCCGGTTTTGTGGCCAAGGGACGGCGTGGCGCGGGTCCGGCGCAGCCCGTCCAGCACCGCCGGACGGCCGGACAGCCGCGCCAGGGCCTGGGCCAGCAGCGCCGACTGGTTGTAGCGGCGGGACAGCAGGCGCCGGCGATGCAGCGGCACCGGCACCAGCCAGTCCGTGGCACGCAGCAGCGCCGCCCCTGCCCGCGCCATGTGCGGCGCCAGCGCCCGGGCGGTCTCGATCCGGTCGCCATGCTTGAACGGCAGCAGGACGCGCCGGGCCTGGTCGTCGTAGCGCAGCGCCGCCCGCGCTGCCGTCCATGCCGGCGGATGCTCCCGGCAGTCCGTGCACAGGCCCGACGCGCCGCCCTGCATCGCCGAGCCGAACGGCCGCCCGCAGCACACGCAGCACGGGTCGGTCACGAACCCCGTGCGCTGGAAGCAGGCGGCGCAGAACTGCCCCGGCGCCCCCACCAGCGCGTCGCAGGTCAGGCACTGCGGCGGCAGCAGCGCATCCAGCAGCAGCCCGGCGCCCCGGCGTCCCGAGCGCAGCAGCCAAGCGGGGTCCAGCACCCGGTCAAACCCCAAAGCTCACCGTGCCGTCGCGCTCGATGCCTCGCGGCAAGTCGATTTCCCAGTCCAAATACGCCTGCATCGCTTGTGCCACCCCCGAGTTGCGGTCGTAGGGGCGCAGGTAAACATCGACGCAAGCCTCGTCCGGCGGGTCGGCGCGGTCCGAGGCCAGAGCGTTGCCCGCGGCAGCCCATGCAGCCGTTCCACCGTCCAGCGCCTGTACCGGCGCTGCGGTCAGGCTTCCCAACTCCGCCACCGCGAGCCGGGCCAGGGTGCCATCAGGGGAGGTCGCGACGACCCGCTCCGCCCGGGCCAGCCGGTCCCGCAGCGCGCCGAGCCGGGTGCGGATGCCCCAAACGGCGCCGGGGATGTGGCCCGCGCGGAACTCCACGCTGCGGGCGAGATCGACGATCAGCGCGCCGGCCAGGTCGCGCAGCGCGGCCAACGGCACATTTGGCAAGGACGGCGGCACCGCAGCCATGGGTTCGGCGTCGTCCAACCCGCCCTCCACGGCGAACACGTCGCGATGGCCCATCAAACGCAGCCAGGCCCCGGCCATGCGGGCACGCACGCCGTCGTCGTCCAGCAGGGCGATGCGCGCGCCGCGGACGGCAATCCACCCGTCGGTCGCCTGGACCAACTGGCCGCCCGGCGCGTTGCGGCTGCCCGGGCGGCGACGGCGCGCGAACTCGCCGGGGTCGCGCACATCCAGCACATACAACGTGCGGTCGGGGTCCTCCACGAACCGCTCCAGGTCCAGCGGCCCGATCACGCCGACACCCGACGCCTCGGCAAACGCGCGGGCGCGGCCCTGCGCGACGCCCGCGGTGGCCGGGACCCCAGGGGCGTAGCGCCGGGTTTGGCCGCGCTCGCACTGGAAGCCCGCCAGTTCCCAGCCCATGGTACCGTTGCGCAGCGCCACCACGGGGTTCGGCACCCCGGCGCGGCGCAGGCTTTCAGCGCCCAGGATGCTGCGGGTGCGCCCGGCGCAGTTCACCACCACGATGGTTGCCGGGTCCGGCGCCAGGTCGCCGATGCGGTAGGCCAGCTCGCCGCCGGGCACGTTGACCCCGGTGGGGATCGACATGGAACGGAACTCCTCCAGCGGCCGGCTGTCGAGCACCACCATGTCGCGGCCCGCGTCGATCCAGCGTTTCAGCTCGGCGGCATCGACGCTCTCGGTGCCGTAATGGTGCTCGACCCATTCGCCGAACGCCTTGCCCGGCACGTTCACGCCGCTGAACAGCACGAACCCGGCGGCTTCCCAGGCCGGGGTGCCGCCGTCCAGCACATGCAGATCGGTGGCGCCCTGACCGGCCAGATGCTCGGCCAACCGCTCCGCCAGGCCACGCCCGTCATCGACGCAGACGATCCGGGTGCCGAGCCGCGGCAGCAGCACGGGCACGCGCAGCTCGGCGCGGGACAGCGGACAGGGCACCGCCCAGAACAGGTGGCCGGCGCCGAACTCCCCTTCTTCCCGCGCGTCCAGGATCGCCAGCTCGCGGCCGTCCGCGATCCAGCCGCGCAGGGTCGCAGGGGCGATGCGGGTCATCGGTTCGCGGTGGGCGTCATGAAAGCCTTGTTGTACGGCTGCACCGTGCCTTGTTCGAGGTCGAAGCCCTGGCGCGCGTCCAGCTTTTCCAGCGCCAGGCCGTAAACGTGCAGGTGCCGGGTCGGCTTGTCGCCGAAGGTATGGATGCTGTGGATGTCCTCCGGCATCAGCGCGATGCCGCGGCCCGGCTCCACCATCACCTCGCGCGCCAGTTCCAGGCTGGCGTGGCCCGGCGCCGAGCCGTCATCCGTGCGGCGATACACCCGGTTCAGCTCCTGGCCATCGACCGCCGACACCACGGCCCAGGTCGTGTGGTCGTGCGGCTTGGTGGAGTTGCCGGGGTTCAGCGCCAAAAGGTAGATAGCGAACCGGCCATCCGGGTCCTCCTGCAGCAGATAGCGCCGGGACCCCTTCTCGCCCTCGGGCAGCGGAGGGAATTCGGCTTGCGGGAACAGGGCCTCGTGCTGCGCGAGGTTCAGCATTTCGGCCAGGATGGCGTCGAGCGCCGGACGGGTCACGCCCCGCTCATGCTCGATGGCTTTGATGCGGTCCATGGCGGCGGCGACGGCGGCGGTGCGGGCGGCGGAGGCTGCGGGCGCGTTCATGGGTTGTCCCTCCTTGGCTGACGTCCGCACAGCTTACCGGTTGCGCGGCGGCCCGGTCAAAATGCTTGGCATAAGGCCGGAGCGTTCGCACATGGAGCGCCATGAGCGACCCCATTGTTTTCGACCGCCGGGCCGTGCGCCTGCACCGCGACCGCGCCGCCACCACGGTGGGCCAGGTCGCCGACCTGCTGGGGGACTGCGCCGAGCGCCTGCTGGACCGGCTGGACGACACCACGCGCCGCTTCACCCGGGCGCTGGACGTGGGCGGGCGCGGCGTGGTGGCGCCGATGCTGCGCGCCCGGGGGATCGAGGTCGTGAGCTGCGACCTGTCGGCACGCATGGCGGCGCTGAACGGCGGGCGGTGCGTGGCGGCGGACGAGGAGTGGCTGCCCTTCGCGCCGGGCAGCTTCGACCTGGTGGTGGCGAGCTTGTCCCTGCACTGGGTCAACGACCTGCCCGGCGCGCTGATCCAGTTGCGCCAGGCGCTGCAGCCGGACGGCCTGCTGCTCGCCAGCCTGCCGGCGCTGGGCACGTTGGGCGAACTCCGCACCGCGCTGACGGAAGCGGAGGCCGGGTTGACGGGCGGCGCGTCCCCGCGCGTTTCGCCGTTCCCGGACCTGCGCGACCTCGCGGCCCTGCTGCAGCGCGCCGGCTTCGCGCTGCCGGTGGCGGACGTGGAGGAGATTTCCCTACGCTACGCCGACCCGCTCGCCCTGTTGCGCGACCTGCGCGCCGCCGGGGAAGGCAACGCGGTGGTGCTGCGGGACCGGCGCACCCCGCCCGGCGCCTTGTTCCCCGCGGCGCTGTCCGCCTCGCCGCGGCGCGACGGCCGCATGGCGGCGACCCTGCGCTTCGCCAGCATCACCGGCTGGGCTCCCGGCCCGCAGCAGCTGCAACCGTTGAAGCCCGGCGCGGGCCGGATCAGCCTGTCGGATGCGTTGAAGTAGCCGGGATCATCCCAGGACTCCGGCAAGGTGCAGCGCGACCCCGGCCAGCGTGCAGCCTGCCAGGGTTGGGATCACGCCCAGCTTGAACCGCAGCAGCGCAAGCGCCGCGGCGAGCGACAGTGCCGCTGCCCAAGGGTCGAGGCTGCCAGGCACCGGCCAGTTGAACGCCAAGCCAAGCACCCGCACCGGTGCCTGCGCCCGGAACAGGCTGTGCAGCGCGAACCAGACGGCAAGGTTGAGGATCACCCCCACCACTGCGGCGGTGATGGCGGCCAGCGACGCGTTCAGCGCCCGGTTGCCGCGCAGCGCCTCGATGAATGGCGCGCCCAGGAAGATCCACAGGAAGCACGGCACGAACGTGACCCAGGTGGCCAGTGCCGCGCCCAGCGTGCCGGCGACCGAGGGCGGCAGCGCCCCGGGATCGCGGTAAGCCGCCACGAAGCCGACGAATTCCAGCACCATGATGAGCGGGCCGGGCGTGGTTTCCGCCATGCCCAGCCCGTCCAGCATCTCGCCGGGGCGCAGCCAGCCGTAGCCCTCCACCGCCTGCTGCGCGACGTAGGCCAGCACGGCGTAGGCGCCGCCAAAGGTGACGACGGCCATCTGGCTGAAGAACACGGCGATGCGGCCAAAGGTGCTGCCGGCGCCGCAGGCGAGCAGCACGCCGGCGACCGGCACCAGCCAAAGCGTCAACCAGACCGCGCCGGCGCGCAACGCGCCCGTGACGGTGGGGCGGGCATGATCCGGCAGCGCGTCGCCATACGCAGCGTCCAGCAACGCAGGCGGGGACCCGCCCGTACCGCCCGGGTTGCCAGGCCGGCCCCCGGCGGCAAAGGCCGGCCAGCCCAGGCGGGCGCCGACAAACCCCGCCAACCCGGCCGCCGCCACCACGATCGGGAACGGGACCGCGAACAGGAACAGCGCCATGAAGGCCAGAACCGCGAGCGCCACGGTGGCGCGGCTGCGCAGCGCCTTGCGCCCCAGCCGCAGCACGGCCTGCGCCACCACCGCCAGCACAGCGGCTTTCAGCCCGTAGAACACCGCCGCAACGGTGCCCACGCCGCCATACGCGGCATAAACCAGGCTCAGCGCCAGGATCGACACGAAGCCCGGCAGCACGAACAGCGTCCCCGCCATCACGCCGCCGGGCGTGCGGTGCATCAGCCAGCCGATATAGGTCGCAAGCTGCTGCGCTTCCGGCCCTGGCAGCAGGGTGCAGTAGCCCAGGGCGTGCAGGAACCGCGCTTCGCCGATCCAGCGCTTTTCCTCGACGACGATCCGGTGCATCACCGCGATCTGCCCGGCCGGGCCGCCGAAGCTGAGCGCCGCGACGCGCAGCCAGACCCGGAACGCTTCGCCGAGGCTGACGCCGTGCGGCGGCACCCGCCGGTCGCGGGGCCGGGGGCGCCCGGCGTTCAGCCCCCGGTGAGGCTCATGTGCCGCGCCACCGAAGGCGCCGGGCTACGCCGGTCGATGACGAAGTCATGCCCCTTCGGCTTGCGGGTGATCGCGAGGCGGATGGCAGCGTCTAGCTCCGCGTCCGTCGCCCCGTCGCGCAGCACCCGGCGCAGGTCGGCGTCGTCGTCCTGTCCCAAGCACATATACAGCGTCCCCGTGCAGGTCAGCCGCACGCGGTTGCAGGACTCGCAGAAGTTGTGCGTCATCGGCGTGATGAAGCCGACCCGGGTGCCGGTTTCCGCCACGTCGTAATACCGGGCGGGTCCGCCGGTCTGGTAGTCGGTGCCGTGCAGCGTCCAGCGCTGCCGCAGCCGGGCGCGGACCAGGGACAGCGGCAGGTACTGGTCCGTGCGGTCGCCGCCGATGTCGCCCATCGGCATGGTCTCGATCAAGCACAGGTCGTGGCCCTGCGCGCCGCACCAGGCCAGCATGGCGTCGATCTCGTCCTCGTTCACGCCCTTCAGCGCGACGGCGTTGATCTTCACGTGCAGCCCCGCCGCCTTGGCCGCGGCGATGCCGTCCAGCACCTTCTCGATCTTGCCCCAGCGGGTGATGGCGGCGAAGCGCGCCGGGTCCAGCGTGTCGAGGCTCACGTTCACCCGGCGGACGCCGGCGGCATGGAGAGCGCCCGCGTGCTTGGCAAGCTGCGTCCCGTTGGTGGTCAGCGTCAACTCGCGAAGGCCGCCGTCCCCTAGCCGCTGCCCCAGCCGCCCGAACAGGAGCTGAACGTCCCGGCGCACCAGCGGCTCGCCCCCGGTGATGCGGATCTTGTCCGTGCCGAGCCGGATAAAGGCGGCGCACAGGCGTTCCAACTCTTCCAAGGACAGCACGTCGGCCTTGGGCAGAAAGGTCATGTCCTCCGCCATGCAGTACACGCAGCGGAGGTCGCAGCGGTCGGTGACGGACACACGCAGGTAGGTGATGGCGCGGCCAAACGGATCGATCATTCCCACCAAGTCGGGCCGGACGGGCAAAGGTTCAACCGTCATCTTCGTCGTCCAGAACGTCGAGCGCGACCACGGCGGCGTTCACCAGCACCTTGCCCGCGTGCTCGAAGTTCACCGTGACGCGGTTGCCGACTGCCGACTGCACCTGGCCCACTCCCCAGTCCGGCCGCCCGGGATGCAGCACGCGCTGGCCCGGCTCGATGAGGGAGCCGAGCGGACGGTGCCCCCCGCTCATGCCAGCCCCCCGCGCGCCGCGACCGGCCACAGGCACTCCACCCAGCCGCCGCGCACGCCGACATACCAGTCGTAGCGGTCCACCGTCGGGTCGCAATGGCCGGGCACCAGGCGCAGCTTCTCGCCCAGCCGCGGCCCGCTCGTCTCCGCCCCCCATTCCAGCTTGCCGTGCTCGTCGGACGCGCCCGTGTAGCGCACGTCCTCCCGCCGCCACACCAAAGGCAAGCCGCTGTCCACCGCCACCGCCTTGTGCCCGGCGTCCAAGACCGCGAGGCCCGGGCGCGCGGCGCTCATCACGCCCGACAGCACGAACAGCGCCTGCTGGAACCCGTCGGACACGCCGTCCCGGTTGCGGCGGTAATCCGCGTCCATGAAGCAGTAGCTGCCGGCCTGAATCTCGTTATACACGCCGCTCGCCGCCTCCAACTCGAACGTGCCGGTTCCGGCGCCGCCGACAATGGCGCAGGAAAGGCCGCGCTGGCGCAACTGCTCCACCGTGCGGCGCGTGTCGTCCACCGCGCGGCCCACCGCCTCCTGGCGCCCTTCGGCGGTGCGGACATGCTGCGCGGCGCCGTGATAGGCCTGCAGGCCGCCGAACGCCAGATGCGGCGACCCGGCGATCTGCTCCGCCAGCGCCACCGCGTCCGGGCCGGGCGCGACGCCGGCGCGGGCCATGCCCACGTCGATCTCCACCAGCACCGCCATGCGCTGCCCTGACGCCGCCGCCGCTGCCTCGATGCGGGCCACGTTGGCCGGGTCGTCGGCGCAGACTGCCACCCGGGCGATGCGGGACAGCGCCAGGAGGCGCGCGAGCTTGGCGTCGCCTACCACCTCGTTCGTTACCAGGATGTCCGGCACGCCGCCCCAGGCCAGCGCTTCCGCTTCCGCGACCTTCTGCACACATTGGCCCACGGCGCCGCGGGCGGCTTGCAGGTGCGCGATGACCGGCGACTTGTGCGTCTTGGCATGGGCGCGCAACCGGGCGCCGGTGGGGCGCAGCAGGGCGGCCATGCGGTCCAGGTTATGCTCAAAGGCATCAAGGTCGATCAGCAACGCCGGAGTATCGATTTCGTCCTCGCGCATGCCGGGCTGGGCGGGGGGCGGTTGCAGCATGGGGGAGCCTTCCGGTTATGCCAGATACGCTAGGATATCCGGTAGGCCCAGCACCAGAGACCCGTCCCACGCGGCAGTTCCGACTTTCTTTTTGGCCTGCGGCGAGCGGATTTCCTGGTAGTCATGGCCGCACAACTCGGACAGCAACCAAAAGAAGGTTTCCGGCATGACGGCCGGCGTGAAGCTGGTGATACGGGCGCCGGGGGCAGCGAAGGCAAGGTTGGCCAGTCCGGCGCCAGCCACACCCGCGACGTGCCGCGCGCCTTTGAACAAGCGGATCTGTTCGCGCAGCGGCAGCTCGCCGGGCTGGCAGACGGTCCAGCCGGACGCGGCCAGCACGGCGCACAGCTCCGCCTCGTTCCAGAAGCTGCGGCTTTCGCCGACGCGGCTGATCCACAGGCGCTCGGCCTCGCCCGGCGCGATCCCGCCGGCCAGGTCGGTGACGCAGGCGGTGACCAAGGGCGAGATATAGCGCCCATGCGCGGTTAGCCCTTCGACGATCAGCAGTTCCTCGGCGCGCTGCGGCCTGGACACGACCGCCGCAACCTGCCCAGGCGGCACGCCCAGCAGGTCGAGCGCGTCTCGGACGGCCGCGCCGAGCCGTCCTTCCGCCCCTGGCACCAACGCCCGCCACTCCCCCGCACGAAGCTGAGTGCGGCCCAGCCAAGCGACCGGCAGCATTTCATACAACCAGTGCCCGTAATTCGTCGCTCCCCGCTTCGCGCACAACAGCGACGTGCCGGGCAGCATGGGGATACCGCCTGCCGCCGCGGCGGCCCGAAGCCGTGCTGCGGCCGCCTCGACCTCGGCTGGCGCGTGCTGGGTGACGCTGGCAGGCACCACGGCGAGGTCTCGGTCGAACACCAATCCCTCGCCCAGCACGTAAGCATTCTGTACCCGGCGCAACACCACGTCGCACGCTGGGTAAGCGCGGCTGTCCCAGGCAAACGCCATCTGATTCAGCACCGCCGCCGGCACCAGCCTCCGGTTGCGTACCGCAGGCAGTCGCGTTGTGAAGCCGGGGGACACTACGCGCAGCGCCACGCCGTCCACCGGCGCTGCCCGAGGCTAGTGCCCGGCGTGGTTCCCGGAGAAGTCCGGCGCCGACAAGCCCGACGCTTCCAACTGCTCCACCAGCGCCGCTTTCAGCCGTTCCAGCCCGGCCTCGTCCCGCGCCTCCGCCCGCGCGACCAGCACCGCCTGGGTGTTGGACGGGCGCAGCAGCCACCAGCCGTCCGGGGTCAGCACCCGCACGCCGTCGATGTCGTTCAGGTCGGCGCGGGCGGCACGCAGCCGGGCGGCCACCTCCTGCACCACGGCGAACTTGCGCGTGTCGTCGCAGTCGAAGCGCAGCTCCGGCGTGTTGACCACCTCGGGCAGCGCCTTGCGCACCGACTCCAGCGTGGCGTCCATGCGCGCCACGATGCCGAGCAGGCGCACCGCGACATACAGCGCGTCGTCGAAGCCATACCAGCGGTCGGCGTAGAAGATATGGCCTGACATCTCGCCGGCGAACGGCGCCCCGGTTTCCGCCATCTTGGCCTTGATCAGGCTGTGCCCGGTCTTGAACATCAGCGGCTGTCCGCCGGCGCGGGCGATCTCGTCATACAGCACCTGGCTCGCCTTCACGTCGGCGATGATGGTGGCGCCGGGGTGGGTGCGCAAAACGTCGCGCGACAGCACGACCATGAGCTGGTCGCCCACCAGGATGCCGCCGCCGCCGTCCACCACGCCCACCCGGTCGGCATCGCCGTCGAAGCCGATGCCGAGGTCCGCGCCCTGCTCCCGCACCGCGGCGATCAACTGCTCCTGGTTGCGGGCGATGGTGGGGTCCGGGTGATGCGCGGGGAAGCGGCCATCGATCTCCGCGTTGAGCACGGTATGCTCGCCCGGCAGCACCTTGAGCAGCCGGGTCAGCACCTCGCCCGCGGCGCCGTTCGCGTTGTCCCACACGACCTTGAGCTTGCGGTCGCCGCCGTCCCAGTCCTGCACCAGCCGCTTCACGTAGTCATCCGCCACGTCCACGGCGCGGTCGCGGCCCTCGGCCTCTTCCACCACATCGCCCGCCGCAGCCATCTGGCCGAGCTTCTGGATGTCCGCGCCGAAAAAGGCGCGCTTGCCCAGCATCATCTTGAAGCCGTTGTAGTCCGGCGGGTTGTGGCTGCCCGTCACCATCACCGCGCCGTCCGTGCCGAGCGTGGTCGCCGCGAAGTAAAGCATCGGCGTCGGCCCGCGGCCCACCCGCAGCACCTCCATGCCGCTCGCCTTGAGGCCGTCCACCAGGGAGGCGGCGAGTTCGGGCGAGGACAGCCGGCCGTCATAGCCGACCGCGACCCGCGTGCCGCCGGCGCGCGCCACCACGCTGCCGAAGCTGCGGCCGATGGCGAAGGCATCCGCCGGGTGGAGCGTCCGTCCCACAACGCCGCGGATGTCGTATTCGCGCAGGCTGGTCGGGTCGAAACTATGCTGGAATGCCATCACACCGCCTCTTGATAATGCTTCATGAACTCGCGCACCTCCGCGGCCAGCTCGGGCCGCTTCAGCGCGAAAGCAATCTGCGCTTCAAGGAAGCCGATCTTGTCGCCGCAATCAAACCGCCGCCCCTCGTAGCGCAGCCCGTGGAACGGGGTGTTGCCGATCATCTTGGCCATGGCGTCGGTCAACTGCACCTCGTTGCCGGCGCCGCGCTCCATCTGCGACAGGTAGGTGATCACGTCCGGCAGCAGCACGTAGCGGCCGATCACCGACAGGTTGCTCGGCGCTTCCTCGGGTTTCGGCTTCTCGACGAGGCCGAGCACCTCCACCATGCGCCCGTCATCCTGCCCGACCTTCAGGATGCCGTACTTGTTGGTCTGGTCCGGCGGCACCTCCGCCACGGCGACCACGTTGCCGCCGGTCTGCGCGTAGGCGTCGGCCAACTGCTTCAAGCAGGGCACGTCGCTGAGCACCAGGTCGTCCGGCAGCAGGATGGCGAAGGGGTCGTCGCCGATGAACGCGCGGGCGCACCAGATGGCGTGGCCCAGGCCCAGGGGCACCTGCTGGCGCACCGTGGCGATGGAGCCGGGCTGCACCTTCATCGCTTCCAGCATGGCAAGCACGTCGGTCTTGCCGCGCTCCCGCAGCGTCGCTTCCAGCTCGTAGGCCACGTCGAAGTGATCGATCAGCGCGGTCTTGCCGCGTCCGCTGACCAAGCAGAACTGCTCGATCCCCGCCGCCTGCGCTTCCTCGATCGCATACTGGATCAGCGGCTTGTCCACGATCGGCAGCATTTCCTTGGCCATGGCCTTGGTTGCCGGCAGGAAGCGAGTGCCGAGGCCGGCAACCGGCAGTACGGCCTTGCGCAGCTTTTTCATGACGTGGTTGCGTTCCGTTATGGTTGTGATTGCGCCGCGACTAGACGATTTCCCTCCCAATTGGAACGGTGACATGGCCGATCCGGGGCGGCAAGGCGGGCTTGTTGTCGAAAATCAACAAATCGGCGCGTCCCAATCACCGCCCTTTGAGAAGCACGTCCCGCGCCTGGTTCACCCGCGCCGCCAATCCGTGCGAGCCGCCGCCGTCCGGATGCGCCACCCGCATCAGCTGCACCCAGGCCGCGCGCACGTCCGCGTCCGACACCGGGTCGGCCAGGCCCAGCACGTCAAGCGCCTCGGCCCGGTCCATCTTGCCCCGCCGGATCTGGCCCGGCGGCTGCCCGCGCGCCTTGCCCTGCGCTTCCTGCCACCAGCTCCAGGCGAGCGGACCGAGGAACACTCCCGCCGCGACCGCCGACGCGCCCCGCCCGGTCAGCAGCAGCATGGTGGCCAGCGCCAGGCCGCCCAGCGCCACGATCCACGCCAGCAGCGCCTTGATCGAAGCGACGCTTGCGCGGGAAAAGGCGCTTGCCGCCCATAGCAGCAGCCCGAGCGCGCCGAGGCCCAGGCCAATCAGGATCACCGCGTCACCCGGCGCCGGGCCGCGCCGTGTCCCCGGACGCGCGCTGCGCGGCATCCATCGCCACCACCGCGCTCACGTTCACGATGCCGCGCGCCGTCACCGTGGGAACCAAAACGTTCACCGGGCGCGACATGCCGAGCAGCAGCGGCCCGACCGGCAGAGCGTCGGCGGCGGCCTTGAGCAAGGTGACGGCGATGTTCCCGGCATCCAGCCCCGGCATCACCAGCAGGTTCGCGATGCCCGACAGCCGGCTGTCCGGCACCGCCCGGTCGCGCAGGCTTTCGATCAGCGCGGCGTCCGCGTGCATCTCGCCGTCCACTTCCAGCTCCGGCGCCTGCTCGCGGATCAGCGCCAGCGCGTGCCGCATCTTGCGGGCGGAGTCGGAATTGCTGGCGCCGAAGCTCGAATGCGACAGCAGCGCCGCCTTGGGCACCACGCCGAACGACCGCACTGCGTCGGCGGCCAGCAGCGTCATCTCGGCGACCTGGGCCGCCGTGGGATCGAGGTTCATGTGGGTGTCGCACATGAACAGCGCCCCGCTTTGCAGGATCAGGCAGGACAGCGCGAACACGCGGGACACCTCCGGCCGCCGCGGCACGATGGGCAGCAGATACTGGATGTGCCGCCACCAGTCGCCGGTGCCGCCGCAGATCGCCGCATCTGCCTGCCCGGCCTGCAGCAGCATTGCCGCCGCCACCGTGGGCCGCCGGTCGAGCCGCCGGGACGCCGCATCCGGCGGCATGCCCCGCCGCCCCACCATGCATTGATAGGATTCAACCAGGGGATCGAACACTGCCCGGTCCTCCGCCGGGTCGATCACGCGCACGGCGTCGTCCAGCTTCATGCGCAGCCCCATGTCGTGCACCCGGGCGGCGATCACCTGGCGGCGGCCGAGCAGGATCGGCTGCGCGATGCCCTCGTCCAGCAGCGTCTGCACGGCGCGCAGCACCCGCTCGTCCTCGCCCTCGGCATAGACGATGCGCTGCGGCGCTTGGCGCGCGGCCTCGAACACCGGGCGCATGAACTGGCCGGAGCGGAACACGAACTTCTCCAGCTCACGGCGGTAGGCGGCGAAGTCGTCGATCGGGCGCCGGGCCACGCCGCTCTCCATCGCGGCGGCGGCGACGGCCGGGGCGATCTGCAGGATCAGGCGCGGGTCGAACGGCTTGGGGATGATGTACTCCGGCCCAAACACCGGGGCGGCGCCGCCATAGGCGGCCGCGACCACCTCGCTCGCTTCCACCCGGGCGAGCGAGGCGATGGCCTCCACGCAGGCGACCTTCATCGCCTCGTTGATCGTGCTCGCCCCCACGTCCAGCGCCCCGCGGAAGATGAACGGGAAGCACAGGACGTTGTTGACCTGGTTCGGGAAGTCGCTGCGCCCAGTGGCGACGATGGCGTCGGGCCGGGCCTCGCGCACCAGTTCGGGCATGATCTCCGGGTCGGGGTTGGCCAGCGCCAGAATCAGCGGCTTGTCGGCCAAAAGCGGCAGCCATTCGGGCTTCAGCACGTTGGGCGCGGACAAGCCCAGGAACACGTCGGCGCCGGGCAGCGCGTCCGGCAGGCGGCGCGCGTCGGTCGGCCAGGCGTAGCGCGCCATGTTGGGCGGCATGTCGCGGTCGCGGCCCGCATACACCACGCCCTTCACGTCCGTCAGCGTCACGTTGCCGGGCGGCAGGCCCATCGCCACCAGGAGGTCCACGCAGGCCAGCGCCGCCGCCCCGGCGCCGGAGGTCACGAGCCGCACCTCCTCCAGCCGCTTGCCTTGCAGCAGCAGGCCGTTGCGCACGGCTGCGGCGACGATGATGGCCGTGCCGTGCTGGTCGTCGTGGAACACCGGGATGCCCATGCGGGCGCGCAGCCGGTGCTCGATCTCGAAGCACTCGGGCGCCTTAATGTCTTCCAGGTTGATGGCGCCGAAGGTCGGCTCCAACGCGGCGACCACATTGACGAACAGGTCGGGGTCCGCGGCGTCCACCTCGATGTCGAACACGTCGATGCCGGCGAACTTCTTGAACAGGACGGCCTTGCCCTCCATCACCGGCTTGCC
>CALMVT010000133.1 GCA_937873175.1 uncultured Acetobacteraceae bacterium
CCTCTGGGCCATCGTCGAGGGCTTCCAAACCGGCGGTCAGGATGGCGAGCGGTGTCCGCAGCTCGTGCGCCGCGTTCGCGGTGAACTGGCGCTGCGCGGCGAACCCCTGCTCCAAGCGGTCGAAGGCATGGTTGACCGCGGCCACCAAGGGAACCAGCTCGGACGGCAAAGCTTCGACCGGCAGGCGCACGCCGGCCGCATCCGGCGCGATCGCCGCGGCCCGTTCGGAGGCGGAGCGGAGCGGCCGGAGCGCGCTGCGCACGGCCCACACCCCGGCACCCAGCGTCGCCCCGGCGAACAGGGGGATGACCCACGCGACATCGAACACAAACTCGCGCAGCAGCGCATGCGCCAACGCGTCGGCGTCGGACGCTTCCTCCGTCGCAGTTTCCTGCGTGCCCTCGTAGAGCAGGGCGCCGACGCCCAGCGCCGTCGCCGCTACGAACACCACGGCGAGCCGCAGCGCCACTTGGCCCTGGATGGAGCGCAGCCAAACGGTCATGCAGGCGGTTCGGTGAGTAGGTAGCCGATGCCGCGCACGGTGTGGACCTCTGCACCCGCGCCCGCCTCGGCAAGCTTGCGGCGCAGATGGTGGACATGGACCGGGATCGCGTTCGAGCCCAGCTCCTCGTCCATGCCGTAGAGCTTCTCCTCCAGCACCGCCTTCGGCACGACGCGGCCGAGCCGGCGCATGAGGTGCTCCAGGATCGCCAGCTCCTGGCGGGCCAGGGGCAGCACGGCCGAGCCGACCCGGACATCGCGGCCGATGGTGTCGAACACGATGTTGCCGGCCTCCAGCACCGTGCCGAGCGCCTGCCCAGGCCGGCGCAGCAGCGCCTTGGTGCGGGCGATCAGCTCGGCCACCGCGAACGGCTTGACCAGGTAGTCGTCGGCCCCGGCATCCAGGCCCGTCACCCGGGCCTCAACCGCGTCGCGGGCCGTGAGCACCAGCACGGGGACGCGGTTGCCAGCCTGCCTCAGCTCGGCCAGCAGCTCCATCCCGTCGCCATCCGGCAGCCCGAGGTCGAGGATGATCACGTCATAGGCGACGAGAGGCGCCGCCGCGCGGGCGTCGGCGACGGTGGCCACCGCGTCCACGACGAAGCCGGCCCGACCCAGGGCCACCCGCAGCACCTCGACGATCCGCGTTTCATCCTCGACAACTAGGAGGCGCATCCGTTCCTTGGTCCAGACCCCTACGCACTCCGCTGTGGGCGAGCGAGAGCGAGTAGGCCACACTTCTTTTAGGGCAGTATTAAGCGTTCGGCTCGCCCGGATAATTCTGCCTTAAACAACGCCTGCTCAACTGGCCCGGGGAACAACGGCAAACCCAGGAGACGCGGATGGTCAGGACAACACTCAAAGCGGCGGCGCTGTGCATGGTGCTGCCGATGGCAGCGGGCGCGGCCGACGCCAATTGGGCCAAGGTCGCGGACGCACTCGGCAAGTCAGGCACCGAGATGCCGGGCGGAGTCTACCGCGTGGGCCTGCCGCGCACCGACCTGCACGTCAAGCTGGACGGCGTCGATATCAAGCCGACGCTGGCACTCGGCTCCTGGCTCGCCTTCCAGGGCCAAGGCGACATGGCGATGGTCATGGGCGATCTCGTGCTGACCGAGGACGAGGTCGGTCCGGTGATGAGGAAGCTGGCCGAGAACAGCATCGAGATCACGGCCCTGCACAACCACCTGCTGCGCGCCCAGCCGGCGACGCTCTACATGCACGTGCTCGGCCATGGCAACCCGGCCAAGCTCGCGGCCGCGCTGCACGACGGCCTTGCCCTGAGCAAGACGCCGCTTGGGAACGCGACCGCCTCCGCCAGCCCGCAGGCGCCCGCAGCCGGCAGCGAGCAGCCGGCGCGGCTGGACCTGGACACGGCCATGATCGACCAGCTCCTGGGCGCGAAGGGCAAGGCTGTGGGGGGCGTCTACCAGGTCGGCATCCCTCGTGCCGAGACGATCAAGGACGGCGGCATGGAGGTGCCGGTCGCCATGGGGTCTGCCGAGGCGATCAACTTCCAGCCGACCGGCGGCGGCAAGGCGGCGATCACCGGCGACTTCGTGCTCACGGCCAAGGAGGTGAACCCGGTGCTGCGCGCGCTCCGCGAGAGCGGCATCGAGGTCACGGCCGTGCACAACCACATGCTGGACGACCAGCCCCGGCTGTTCTTCATGCACTTCTGGGCCAACGACGACGCGGCCAAGCTGGCGAAAGGGCTGCGGGCGGCCCTGGACCAGGTGAACGTCGCCCGGAGCTAGGGGCAACAATGTCCTTCGTCGGTCAAAAGGCAGCCCTGTGCTGCTTTCTAGCCCTTTTCTGGACGCTGCCTGACAAGGTGCAGGCAGCGGACCCGGGGCCGTCCCTCGTGCTGGAGCGGACGATCCCGCTCCCAGGCGTTTCGGGCCGCATCGATCACCTGGCGGTGGATCTTCGTCGCGGGCGCCTGTTCGTAGCCGAGCTTGGCAACGGCACTGTCGATGTGGTGGACCTCGCGGCCGGGAAGGTTCTCCGACGCATCGAAGGGCTCAAGGAGCCGCAGGGTATCGGATACGCGCCAAGGGCCGACATTGTCGCCGTTGCCAATGCCGGGGACGGGTCGGTTCACCTGTTCCAAGGCGAGGACCTGACGTCTGCGGGCGTGATCAGCTTGGGCGGCGATGCCGACAACATCCGTCTTGACGTGCAGACGGATCGGCTTGTCGTGGGACATGGCAGCGGAGGGTTGGCGGTGCTCGACCCGTCGAGCCGGTCCGTTGCGGGCGGCACCAAGCTGGCTGCCCACCCCGAAGGCTTCCAGCTTGATCCCGGCACGCAACGGGCATTTGTGAACGTGCCGGATGCCGGGCAGGTCGCGGTCGTGGACCTTGCGGCCGGCAAGCAGGTCGCGAGCTGGCGCGTGCCGGGCTTGTCGGCAAACTTCCCCATGGCGCTCGACCGTGCGGCGTCGGCCCTTGCCGCCGTGTTCCGCAGCCCCCCGCAACTGGTCCTGCTGGACACGAAGACCGGGGCCGTGACAGCCAAGCTCCCGGCCTGCGGCGACGCCGACGACGTGTTCTTCGATGCGAAGCGTCACCGCATCTACGTCAGCTGCGGCGAAGGGGTGGTGGAGGTGGTGCAGCAGGATGCCGAGGGCTACCGACCGCTCGCTCGCGTCAAGACCTCGTCCGGCGCCCGGACTTCGCTGTTCGTTCCGGATCTGGACCGGCTGTTCGTGGCAGCGCGCGCCGGCGTTTCAGGGCTTGATGCGGCGATCCTAGTCCTGCGGCCGGAGCGTTGAGCGTGGCCTGAGTCGCCTCGATCTTCGCCCCTCTGGCCGGGCCATGGCGACGATCTGCACCAAAAGCTCGCACACCGCCAACCAGGAAAGATGCTGGCTGGGGAACACTCTCGTGTTGAATCTTTGAACGGGTTTTCTTGCGCCTCAGACCTCTCGCGGACGCTTTCCCAACTACCGCCAGATTAACGGCCGGTAATCTAGCGGTGGCTGGGAGGCATGCTCTAGCCAGCGTCTATCCTGACAGGCGATGTGCGAGCTTTTGATGCGGATCGTTGCCATGCCCCTGTCACGCGCGTGCAAAAGGCGGAAGGGCTTCGCCGAGAACGGGGCAACGGGTCCTGACTGTTCTCCAGGAGAGCAGTGCTGGCCAGGAAGCATCGCCACACGCCGACCATGAAGGCGCCTCATTTTGGGCATCAGCCAACGCCCATGTTTGATCCTCGTTGGTGGGACAAACTGGGAGGTCTCCATGGTCAATCGCCGTAGTCTGTTGCTGTCCATGCTCGTGGCGCCGCTGCCGTTCGCCGCGGCAGTTGCCCAGCCCTGGTGGGACGAGCGTGCCCGCCGGGCGGAATGGGAGCGCTACCAGGAGGAGGAGCGCCGCCGCCGCCACGAGGCGCGGCGGGAAGCATGGGACGAACGGCGCGAGCACGAGGAATGGGAACGGCGCCGGCGCGATCAGGCCCGGCTGGAGTGGGAGCGCGAGCACGGGCCGTATCGACGCTGACGCGACCCTGGGGGGCGCATCAAGCGCCGACGTCGGGCTCAGGCCGCCTTTCGGCTGAAGGCCGCCGGCGCACGATGCTGCATGGCGCCGCC
>CALMVT010000134.1 GCA_937873175.1 uncultured Acetobacteraceae bacterium
ACGCTGACCAACGTCCCCTATGCCCACGCCAGCGGGCACGACCTCCTGCTCGACCTGCACCTGCCCGACACCAGCGGCCCCGGCGGCGCGCGGCCCCGGCCGGTGATCGTGTTCTTCCACGGCGGGGGCTGGCGCGTCGGCGACAAGACCGGCACGGGCGAGCGCGGCACCGCGAACGACGTGGGCGTGCTCTGGCCGCCGGGGCACGGCCCCGTCGTCGTCGCGGCCTTCATCACGGGTTCGGCCGCGGCCCCGGGCGCGCAGAGCGCCGCCATCGCCGACGTTGCCCGGGCGGTCGTGCTGGCGCTGGGAGCCTGAGCGGCGCCGCATCCCGGATGCGGACCCGACCCGACCCGCCCGGGGGCTGGCGCCCGCCCGGCCCGGCCCCTAATGGAAGGGCATGGCAGGATGGACCGATATCGCGTGGGACGGCTGGGTGGCGCGGCTGCCGTCCGAATGGAGGGCCTACGCCGTCTTGGCCCGGCTCGACCGGTCCATCGGCTCCTGGCTGCTGTTCCTGCCGGGCTTGTGGAGCATCCTGCTGGCCCGCCCGCTCGACGCCCAAGCGGCGTGGCTGATCCTGCTGTTCGGGGTGGGCAGCGTGGTGATGCGCGGCGCGGGCTGCGTGGTCAACGACATGTGGGACCGCGACATGGACCGCCGGGTGACGCGCACGGCCGGGCGGCCGCTGGCCAGCGGCGCGCTGCGCATGCGGCACGCCGCCGGGTTCCTCCTGGCGCTGCTCGGCGTGGGGCTGCTGATCCTGCTGCAGTTGAACAACCTGGCGCGGGCGCTGGGCGTCGCCTCGCTTCTGCTGGTGGCGCTGTATCCCGGGGCCAAGCGGGTGACGTGGTGGCCGCAGGCGATGCTGGGCATCACCTTCAGTTGGGGCGCGCCCATGGGCTACGCCGCGGCGTCCGGGCATCTCGACCCGGCGGCGCTCGCCCTTTACGCAGCGGCGTTCGCCTGGATACTCGGCTACGATACCATCTACGCCCACCAGGACCGCGAGGACGACGCGCTGATCGGCGTGCGCAGCACGGCGCGGCTGTTCGCTGGGCAAACCCGGCCGTTCCTCGCGGCGTGCTACACGGCGACGGTGGGGCTGCTGGCGCTGACAGGTTGGCTCGCCGGGCTGGGCCTCCCGTTCTTCGCCGGCCTGCTGCTTCCGGCGGCGCTGCTGGCGTGGCAGATCGTGACGCTTGACATCGATGACCCCGCCGGTTGCCTGCGCCGCTTCCACCTGAACCGGGAAACCGGGCTGCTGGTCGCCGCCGCGATCCTGCTGGGCCAGCTATGACGCTGATCCGGCAGTTCCTGGCGTTCTACCGCCCGCATCGGCGCCTGCTGCTGCTCGACTTCGGCTGCGCCGCGGTTTCCGGCGTGCTGGAGCTTGGCTTCCCCATGGCGGTGCGCGCCTTTATCGACCGTTTGCTGCCCCAGGGCGACCTGCCGTGGATCCTGGCCGCCATCGCCGCCCTGCTCGCGGTATACGTGCTGAACGGCGGCCTTACCGCCGTGATCAACTATTGGGGCCACGTCCTCGGCATCAGCATCGAAACGGAGCTGCGCCGCCGCGCCTTCGACCACCTGCAAAAGCTCTCCTTCCGCTTCTTCGACAACCAGAAGACCGGCCATTTGGTCAGCCGCCTGACCACGGACCTGGTGGACGTGGGGGAGGTCGCGCATCACGGCCCCGAGGACCTGATCATCGCGCTGCTGACCTTCCTCGGCGCCTTTGCGCTCATGGTGCAGATCAGCCTGCCGCTGGCCTTGGTCGCGGCGCTGGTGGTGCCGCTGGCCATGGGGATCGTGGCCCACTACGGCGGGCGCATGGACCGGAGCTGGCAGGCGCAGTTCCGCCGCATCGCCGGGTTCAACGCCCGCATCGAGGAGAACGTGGGCGGCGTGCGCGTCGTCCAGGCCTTTGCCAACGAGGAGCACGAGCGCGCCCTGTTCGCCACGGAGAACGCCAGCTACCAGGCGGAGAAGCTGCGCGCCTACGCCGCCATGGCGGTGAGCCTGGCGCTCAACTATCTCGGCATGCGGCTGGTGCAGATCGTGGTCATGCTGGCGGGCACGGCGTTCATCGTGCGCGGCGGGCTGTCGGTGGGCGACTTCGTGGCCTTTTTGCTGCTGGTCGGCGTGTTCTACCGCCCGCTCGACAAGATCAGCGCGGTGATCGAGACCTACCCCCGCGGCATCGCCGGCTTCCGCCGCTTCCTGGAGTTCCTGGCGGTCGCCCCCGACATCGCCGACCGCCCGGACGCCGTGGAGGCGCCCCCGTTGCGCGGCGACGTGCGCTACGACCACGTGACCTTCGGCTACGAGCCGGGCCGCCCGGTGCTGCGGGACATCTCCCTTTCCATCCGCGCCGGCGAAACGGTGGCATTGGTGGGGCCATCGGGGGCCGGCAAGACCACGCTCTGTTCCCTGCTGCCCCGCTTCTACGAGGTGGACGCGGGCGCGATCACGGTGGACGGCATCGACATCCGCGCCATGACCCGCGCCTCGCTGCGCCGGCAGATCGGCATCGTGCAGCAGGACGTGTTCCTGTTCGCCGGCACGCTGCGCGACAACATCGCCTATGGCCGCCTCGGCGCGGACGCTGCCGCGATCCGGGACGCCGCCCGCCGCGCCCGGCTCGGCGACCTGATCGAGAGCCTGCCCGAAGGTCTCGACACCGCCATCGGGGAGCGCGGGGTCAAGCTGTCCGGCGGGCAGAAGCAGCGCCTCGCCATCGCCCGCATCTTCCTCAAGAACCCGCCGCTGCTGATCCTGGACGAGGCCACCTCCGCGCTGGACAGCGAAACCGAGCGCGCGATCCAGCAGTCCCTCGCCGAGCTGTCCGCCGGGCGCACCACCCTGGTCATCGCCCACCGCCTGGCCACCATCCGAAATGCCGACCGCATCGTGGTCGTCACCGAGGCCGGCATCGCCGAGCAGGGATCGCACGACCAGCTCATGGCGGCGCGCGGCGCGTACTGGCGGCTGCACGACGCGCAGTTCGGCACCCTGGCCGCCGAGTGACCCCGGACAGCGCCCGCGCCTTCATCCAGGCCCATACCGCGCTGTCCCACGCGCCGCTGGTGCCGGAGATCGCACTCCACCTCGCCACCGAGATCACCCCGATCTGGCAGGCCAGCGAAGCCTGGCTGCGGCGAACCAACATCGAGCCGCCCTTCTGGGCCTTTGCGTGGCCCGGCGGGCAGGCGTTGGCCCGTCACGCGCTGGACCACCCGGCTTTGGTCCGAGGGCGACGGGTGCTCGACTTCGCCGCCGGCTGCGGCATCGCGGCCATCGCCTGTGCCATGGCGGGCGCGGCCTCGGTGGAAGCCGCGGAGGTCGACCCCCTCGCCACCGCGGCCACGCTCGCAAACGCCCACGCCAGCGGCGTCGCGGTGGACGCACGGACCGGGGACGTGGTGGGCCAGCCTTGCCGCTGGGACCTGATCCTATGTGGGGACGTGTGCTACGAAGCGCCGATGACCCGGCACATCCTGCCCTGGCTCCGCCGCATGGCGCAGGCTTGCGAGGTCTGGATCGCCGACCCCGGACGCGCCTACCTGCCCGGCTCCGGCCTCGCGCCCTTGGGCGAGTACCCCGTGCCAACCTCCCTCGAACTAGAGGACCGCGCCCTGCGGCCTACCCGGCTTTACCGGTTGTCCGGCGGCTGATATCGCCCGGACGGTGGACGCCGGGGCCGGTCCTCGTCGTCATAGGCCCGATCCGGGTCGCCGCGCCGGCGGTCCGCATCGCGGTCAGAGCGCGGACGGTCCTCCGCCGCCCGGCGCCGGTCGTCGCGCCTTGGATCGTAGCGGTCCTCGTTCCTGCCGCTTTCCCGCCGCCGGCTTTCCTCCGCATCACGGCGGCCCTGCTCGTAGATCGCACGGTCCCGGTCCGCCTGGCTTTGATTGGGCTGCTGCTGCCCCGGCAGATACTGCTGCAGCAGCCGCCCGGCGTCGTTCAGGCTTTGCGCCGCCGCCGGCCCCGCGAGCACCACGCCAACCGCCGCGGCCGTCCATAGATTGCGCATGCATTCCTCCCCGTTCCGCGGGTGCAACGCCGCCAAGCATCCCCGGGTTCGCAGCGGGTATTCGCCGGGCCGGCCTCAGCGCGCCATCAGCACCGGCAGGGTAGCGTTCTCCAGCACGTGCCGAGTGACGCCGCCAAGGATCAACTGCCTCAGCCGCGAATGACTGTAGGCACCCATGGCCAGCAGGTCCGCGCCGAACTCCCGCGCCGCGCCCAGCATGCCTCGCCCCACGTCGCGCTCCATCGGGCGGAACTGCGCCACCTCCGGCCGGATGTCGTGCATCGCGAGATAGCCGAGCAACTCCGCCGCCCCCGGCCCGCGCCGCTGGTACTCGTCCGCCGAGAGCACCCGCACCGCCTCCGCCCGCTGCATCCAGGGAATCGCGGCGTGCACGGCGGCGGCGCTTTCCGCCGTGCCGTTCCAGGCGACGCAGATGCGGGTGCCCACCGTCCGCCCGGCCGTTTGCGGCGCGATCAGCACCGGACGCCCGCTGTCGAACAGCACGGCATGCAACGCGTCGCTGGAGGACACGTCATCTCCGGCCTCCGGGTGCGGCACCACGGTGAGGTCGGCGAGCCGGGCGAGCTGCGCGACCAGGTCCTCTTCCCGCCCAGTGACGCTGGCGAAGTTGGCGGTGGCGCCGGGGCTGAGCGGCTCGGCGACGGTGACGCCGTGGGCGGCCACGAACTGGTCGAACATCGCGCGTACGGCGCTGGAACGGGCGCTGCTTTCCTTTTCCGTGGCCGACATCATTTCCTCGATCATCGCGCCCGACAGGCCTTCCCCGGCCAGCGGCGCCACGTCGCGGCTATCGACGCGGACGTGCAGCGCCGTGAGGTGCGCGTCCCACATCCGCGCCACCGTCAGCGCCGTGGTCAATGCGGCCTCCCCGGCCGCGGTGCCGGTGAGCGGCAGCAGCAGCTTGCGGATCAGCATGGTGTTCCCTCCTCCGTGTGCGGGGCATTGGGAAGGAGGCTATCACATTTTTGCGGGGCGCAATGGAGATCGGTGTTGCATGCCGGCCGAACCAACGCGGGCTGGACATGATCAAGGGAACGGACGACGTGCGCCGTCTTGCTCTGGTCGACGG
>CALMVT010000135.1 GCA_937873175.1 uncultured Acetobacteraceae bacterium
GGCTGCCAGGAAGGGCGAGGTTGCCAGGGCAAGCAGCGCAGCCTGCGGGGCCGCCAGCCCCCGGGCCACGTCCGCGGCCAGCGCCTCCGCACGACACCTCAATTCGCGCTCCGTGGCGTTTCGGCCGGTGCGCCACGCATAGGCCGCGCCGGTGGCTGCTGCAGTCACGGTCGGGACAACGGCCCATAAGGTCAGGGCGACCAGGCTGAAGCGAATGGACCGGTCGCGCGGCATCAGGCGGCCTGCCTCGGCCCATCCTGCCTCGCGCCGGCATTGTTGATCATCACGATTTTATCGTTTCAGACCTCCCGATCACCACATATTGCGCTCAAAACGTCGCCAAGTGCAAATGAAGTTGTTGCCGCAACCGATTTAAGTCGTTCCGGCCACACAAACACGGTGGTGTCTCAAGAATGATTGTCCGTGGCGCGTCCCCAGCCCGTGGAACAACCTGCGGCCCCGTTGGTTAAATCCCGCACTGGTTCAGAGGAGGCGGGTGATGAACAAGCAATCGGCGGCAGCGGTGGCAATCGGCAGCGTGCTGACCGCGGCGGCGCTCGGCGCCCGCAACGGCCCGCAGCGCCCGCGGACGGCGCTTTGGTATGCCCGACTGAACAAGCCGTCCTACACGCCGCCCGGCCCGTTGATCGGCGCGGCCTGGGGCGCCCTGGAATTGTTGCTGGCCGGGGCAGGCTACCGATTGCTGCGCGCGCCGCGCACGGAGGCGCGCACCGCCGCGGTCGGATCATGGGCGCTGACCTTGTTGGGTCTCGCCGGGTATCCGTGGCTGTTCTTCCGCCGCAAGCAATTGGGGGAGAGTGCCGTCGCGTCCGCGTCCATGCTCGCCGCGGCGGTGGGCACCGCGGCCGCGGCCCGGGAAGTGGACCGGCCGGCTTCGGCCATGACGGTGCCGCTGCTCCTGTGGCTCGGCTTCGCCACCGTGCTCAGCGAGGAGCTGTGGCGCCGGAACTAGTCCCGGTCCGGCGCACGCGCCCCGGTATGGCGGCCAAACGCCGGTGCGGCTAGGCGTGGCATACCGGGGCGTCGCCCGCCGTACCGGCCGCGGCTTGCCCGGCGGCGTCGGTCCCTATCAGTGCGCCGTCATAGGCCGGGCACTGGCTCCCCCACTGCGCCGCAAGATCCGCCGCACCGTCCTGAGCAGGTCCATCGGTCCAACTCGCCGCGGCTGAAACGGTGTCGGCGTAGCTTGCCAGGACTTGGCTCGCCATGTCCGGCCCGGCCGGCAGCGCCGGGTCGTTTGCCGGGCTTCCCGGAGCACCTGCTGAGGCGTCGGCCACAAAGGGCGCTGCCGCCGATCCCGCGGCCACCGTATCGGGCGTAATCGCCGCGTCGTTGCTGGCGTCGGGCGTTGCCGGGGCAGGGGCGCTCTTTGTTGACGGTCCGGACGCGAGAATGGTGTTGCCGCCGACCGACGCCGGCCCGGATGTTACCGCGTCCCAGCCGTAAAGCTGGTTGCCGCTTATATCCGCCGTGGCACCCGTCCTGTTCACCACCGCCGTGCTGTCGTGGGCGGTGTAGCTTGTGGTGATCGTGTTGTTCTTCACCGTCAGGCTGCTGTTAGCATAAACGCCGCCCTCCTCGCCGAAGGTGATGGCGATGGGGTTCTCCGCGCGCGGTCCCTTTTCGATGAAGTTGTTCTCGATGTCGCCGACGCCGCCGTTCGTCAGGTCGATCTCGTAGCTCGCCGTGCCGGTGGCGCCATCCGTGATCGTGTTGCCGGTGATCGTGGTGCGGGCGGCGCGGCTCTTGATGTCGTGGCCGACCTGCGCGCCGGTGATCGTGCTGTCCTTCACCGTCAGGCTGTCGATGGCGCCCACGTAGACGCTATGGGTTTGGCCGTCGCCGCTCCCGTTGTTGGCGAATGTCGAGTTGGCGATCGTGATCGACCCGTTCGCGTCGGGGTTGGCCAGGATGCCGTTCTGATTGTCGTGGATGTTGACGTTGTTCAGGGTCAGCGTGCCGCCCTCGTAGCGGATGCCGGCGCCGTTCCTGTCCGGCACGGTCGCGCCCGAGATGTCGAACCCGCTGATCGCCACGTTCACCCCGGCGCCGCCCGCGTCGATCAGGCCCTTCCCGTTCGCCGGCTGCGCCGTGCCGACGAGCTTCACCGTGCCGCCCACGGCTTCAAGCGTGAGGCTGTGCGAGATGTTGAGCACGTCGTTCGTGTAAGTGCCGGCATCCACCTTGATGGTATCGCCGCCCTGCGAGGCCGCCACCGCGGCAGAAATGGTCGAATACTGTTCGCCATTCCCAACAGTCAAAGTTGTCATAAGCATTCTCTCCCAAGGAATGCAGGAGACGAGAATGCCCCGCGGCCTGCGCGGGCCGTCTAAAATTGTAAACGACGCTCTGGCAACCCAGGATCGGCGCCGTCCGAAGCATTGGGGCGCATTCGACGCGGACGGGAGTGCGGCACCTTTGATGTTGAGATGGCGGTCCTATTCAGGTGCCTTCATCTTGTTTGCGCATCCTTGCGGAACTGCAAGGCAACGCCCGTTTCCGAGGGCGATCCAGGCATCAGGATCGGCGGGCGGCCATGATGTAATGGCGGGGCTGCGGGGCTGAAACGCGGACCGGGCCGCCCTTTATGTCGGAACGCCGCGCGAGCCAGCGCCCGCGCCGACATTTCCGATGGAATGCTCATGCCGCAGACGTTAAACAGCCCCTTGTTCCAGCCGTTCATGCTGGGCGACCTTCCACTCAAGAACCGCATCGTCATGGCGCCGCTGACCCGCAGCCGGTCCAGCGACGCCGGGGTGCCGCCGGACTTCGCGGCCGAGTACTACGCGCAGCGCGCCACCGCCGGGCTGATCGTGTCGGAGGCGACCAATATCTCGGCGCAGGCGCGCGGCTACGCGCTGACGCCGGGCATCTGGACGCCCGAGCAGGTCGCGGCCTGGCAGCGCGTTACCCGCGCCGTGCACG
>CALMVT010000136.1:0-6546 GCA_937873175.1 uncultured Acetobacteraceae bacterium
GCGTCGCCCGGGCGGGCGCGCTGGCGCACGGGCTTTGCCTGGCCCGCGCGCATTTCCGGCTGAACGCGACGCAGGTGCACAACGCCGCCCGGCTGCGCCTCGGCCTTGATGACCCGCCGGCCGACCGTTCCCGCCACCGCACGCTGCTGGCGGGGATTGACGACGCGCTGGACGCCGTGGAAGCGGAGCCGGTGGATTTCGGGGCGCTGCTGGACGAGCAGTCCTCGGCGATGCGGCTGATGATGCTGGTCGCGCAGATCGCCAAGCACATCGACCGACACACCCCGGCGCGCTTCCTGATCGCCGAAACCCGCAGCGGCTACACCTTGCTGGCGGCGCTGTGGCTGGCGCGGATCTGCGGCGTCGAGGACCACGTGGAGATCAGCCCGCTGTTCGAGACCGCGGACGCACTGGAGGAAGGGGTGCGCGTGCTGGAGGAGGCGCTGCGCTCGCCCCACTACCGCGCCTACGTGCGCAAGCTCGGCCGGGTGTGCCTGCAGTTCGGCTACTCGGATTCCGGCCGCTACCTGGGGCAGCTGCCCGCGAGCTACCTGGTCGAGCGGCTGAAGCTCCGCCTGGTGGAGGCGCTCAGCCGTCACGGCCTGGGCGATGTCGAGGTCGTGCTGTTCGACACCCACGGCGAAAGCATCGGCCGCGGCGCGCATCCCGGGTCGCTGGCCGACCGTCTCAAATACCTTTCGCCCTCCGCCGCCCGGATGGCGCTGGCCAAAGGCGGCTTGCGGATCTGCGAGGAAAGCAGCTTCCAGGGCGGCGACGGCTACCTGCTGTTCGACACCCCGGCGCTGGCGCTCGCCAGCGTCGCCCGGGTGGCTGAGCACGTGTTCCAGGCGCCGCCAACCCAGCCCGACCCGATCTATGCCGAGGGCGACTTCGCCGCCGGTTTCTTCGCAACCGCGTCGAACGCCATGCAGGAACTGGTGGAGGACCCCGGCTACGCCGCTTTGCTCGGCGCATTCGGCCCGGCGCTGCTGGACCCCACCGGCTCCCGGCCCAGCGCGCGGCAGAACGACGCGGGCGGCCCCGTCGCCATCCGCCACCCGCGGGAACTGCGGGCCATCCCGAACAACGCGATCCTGCAGCAGCTCGGCTGGTGCGCCAACGTGCTGCATGGCCTGGGCGCCGCTGTGGGGCGCGACCCCGAGCTGTTCGCCGAATTGCGGCAAAGCAGCCCGCGCTTCCGCCGCGCGCTGGAGTTGGCCGAGCACGCCGCCCGGCATTCCGACCTGGACGTGCTGCGCGGCACGGTGTCGATGCTTGACCCCGGCTCCTGGCTGGACCGGGCAGCGCACGCGCGGCTGCCGGGCCGGGCGGTGCAGCTCGTGAGCGTCGCCGACGCGCTGACGGACCTCGGGCTATGGGCGCCGATGCAGGGCACCATGCGGCGGGCGCAGGCGGACCAGGTGATGCTGCGCCGGGTTTGGCCGGACCTGCCGCGCATGTCGGACCGCGAAACCCTGCTGCATGCGTTGCGGCTCGCGATCATTGGCCGGGTGTGGCTGTTGGCGGTGCAGGTGCCAGACTTCTCGCCGCGCCACAGCGCCACGCCGGAAGGGCTGCGGGCGCGGCTGCTGCGCCTGGACGTGGCCGCGACGCTCGACCTCTTGGCCCAGGTGTTCCCTAGGGACAGCGGGGCCGCGGCCAGGCGCGACTTCGGCGAGCCGCCCAGCCCCGGCGCCCACGCTTCCTACGCCGGCGAGCATGAGCGGATTTTCGAGCCGATACGCCGCTTGTTCGGCCTGACGCGGGAAATCACGGCGGCGCTGTCGCACGAGGTCGGGGCGTTCGGCTGAGCGTCATCCTGCGAAGCGTGTCACGCGCAGCAAGCGGGATGACGCGCCTGTTCAGGCGGCGCGCCGCTCATTCCCAAGGCGGTTCAGCCGCCGAAGGCAGGCCGGGCAAGTGATCTGCTGCCCCGGCGGCTCGGCCCACTGCGAGCCAGGTCCCGGCTCGTCGGCGCACAGCGACATGCGGCAATAAGGCGTCACAGCATGGAACACCCGACTTTTGCTGCTCGGCACGCGGCCGGACTTTCGCAGGGCAACGAAAACCCGGCCAGCGCGCACGACGGCTTTCTCGGGCAACGATTCCAGCATGTAACGCCCTTTCCAGTGTCCTTGCAGAAGGCTTTACCCGGATAAAGGTGGGTTTTGCCAGACACTGATTCGTTAAAAATTACTGCCCGGGGTTGTATGAACCTTTCGGGGTGCTACCCCCACGCAGGCGGTTTATTCCGTTTATGATGACGGCTCGCCCCTCATGTTAAGATCGTTGCGTATTGTTGCGCAGAAGTGTGTACGGATTGAGGCGCAACTGTTGCCAGCCTTCCACGACGCATGTGCGTGCGGCTGGCGCTGCTGCAACCCCTGCCGCCGCTGCGGCATTACATCCGTGCAGAAGAAGGCAGGACCCGCATGTCAGATTCGTCGAACAGCACCTCGTCCGAGGTTGAACAGCTCCGCGCCCAGCTCGATGAGCTGCGTGCAACCGATCCCGCGCCGATCCTGGCGGATGCCAAGCAGCGTGCCGCCGCCGCCGTGTCCAGCGCCGCAGCCACGGTGTCGGACACGGTGGCAACGGTGACGGACACAGTGGCGACGCAGACCCACCGAGCCGCCGACCAGGTGCGCGGCGTGGTCGCCAGCGCCCGCCGGACGGCGGCGGAGGTCGACGCGCAAAGGGAAAGCCTGTCGGAGCAGGTGCGGATGCGGCCTTTCGCGGCCCTCGGCATCGCAAGCGTGGTCGGCTACGTGGTCGGCCGCATCGTCCGTTAGCCGACCGGCCCAGGCGGCGGGACACCGCCGGCGCTCCGGATGTGCCTCCCTGCGTTCTTGCGCAGAAGATCGCAGGGAGGCTGGGCCGTGCGACGCCTTGATGGGGTGGGCTGGACCGACGCCGCCCCGCCCATGCCGCGGCTGTTGACCTCCCCACCAGCGCCGCTTACCAAATTGCCGGTGCTGCACGGCAGAAGCTGCGGTCAAGCAGCGAGCGAACGGGAGAACAGCAAATGACAACAGGCCAAGGCTCCAGGACATCTTCTTGGGAGGCGGCATCCGCCCCGGCGCAGGACAGAAGCGGCGGCGCAGCGCCTTTCCCCGGGAGCGCTGCTTCCGCGACGGTCCCGCCCGGTCCCGAGATGATGCTTGGCCTTTGGGCGGCGTGGGCCGAGGCGGCTTCCAAGCTGGGACGCGGCATGGCGTCGGCATCGGACGGCATGCCGAAACCGGCAGCGTGGCACATGCAGTCCGATAAGATCGCTGGAAACCTGCTGCAAGGCGGGCTGAGGCAGCTCGGCGAGATGCTGGCTCGCGACCCGATCCTGCGCGCGACCGAGGACGCTCTCAACGCCAATCCGCTCCGCCAAGTCATTCCGGTCGATTGGGCGGAGATCGCGCGGGCGCTCCGCACGGTTTGGCTGCAAACCATGAGCCGGCCGGACAAGGCGCTCGCGGCCGTCGCCGAGTTCAACATGCAGGCCTGGCAGTCCGCGATGGAAGCCTGGAACGAGGCCGGTCGGCGCTGGTGGGGCGAGCCTGCCGGAACCCCGGCGGGGACGGCCGGCGGCGCTGCAAGCGCCAGCGACAAGCGGTTCGCAGCGCCGGAATGGCAGAACAACCCGGCCTACCGGACGCTGAAGGACCTATACCTGCTGGCGTCGGACTGGCTGCTGCGGCAAGCGAACGAGGCTGACGGCCTGAGCGCCACGGAGCGCCAGCACCTCGATTTCCACCTGCGCCAGTTCGTGGACGCGATGAGTCCCACCTTGCAGTTGGCCGGCAACCCGGCGGCGTTGAAGCGCGCCGTGGAAACCGGCGGCGCCAGCATCGCGGAGGGTGCCCGCAACCTGATGCACGACGTCAAGGAGGGCAAGCTCAGCATGGTCGATGCCACGGCGTTCGCGCCGGGGCGCAACCTGGCGCTTTCGCCGGGCAAGGTGGTGTATCGCAACAAGCTGATCGAGCTGATCCAGTACGAGCCGAAGGGCGGCGCGGTGCACGAGGTTCCGCTGCTGATCCTGCCGCCCTGGATTAACAAGTTCTACATCCTCGACCTGCAGCCCAAGAACAGCATGGTGCGTCACCTGGTGGAGCAGGGCTTCACCGTGTTCATGGTGTCCTGGCGCAACCCCGACAGCACCATGGAGGGCACCACGATCGAGGACTACGTGGACCTCGGCCCGTTGGCCGCGAGCGATGCGGTGCGGGAGATCACGGGCAGCAAGACCGTCAACGTGATGGGCTACTGCATCGGGGGCACCTTGTTGGCCATGACCCTGGCCTGGCTGGCGGCCCGGGGCGACGAGCGGTTCGGCGCGACGACGTTCATGGTGTCCTTGCAGGACTTCTCCAAGGTCGGCGACACCGCGGTGTTCCTGGGCGAGCCGACCATCGACTTCATGGAACAGCAGATGATGGAGCGCGGCTACCTCGACAGCCGCGAGATGTCCAACATGTTCAACCTGCTGCGCTCCAACGACCTGATCTGGTCCAACGTGGTGAACAACTACCTGCTTGGGCAGAAGCCGCCAGCGTTCGACCTGCTATACTGGAACAGCGACGGCACCCGCATGGCCCGCACGGCGCACGCCTGGTACCTGCGCAACACCTACGTCGAGAACAACCTGATCGAGCCGGGCAAGATCCACTTGAAGGGCGAGGCGCTGGACCTCGGCCGCATACGCCAGGACCTTTATGCCGTGGGCGCGGAAAAGGACCATATCGTGCCGTGGAAGGCGGCCTGGCGCATCACCCGCCTCGCCGGCGGCGCCGTGCGCTACATCCTTGCGTCGAGCGGGCATATCGCGGGGATCATCAACCCGCCTGGCGGCAAGGGAACCTACTGGACAAACGAGGCCGCCGCCGAAACGCCGGATCAATGGCGCGCGGCGGCGCAGGCCAGCAACGGAAGCTGGTGGACGGATTGGTTCGCCTGGCTGGTGGAACGGTCCGGCAAGAAGGTCGCGCCGCCGGCGATGGGTGGCGAGCGCTACCCGGCCCTGCAGGATGCGCCCGGGAGCTACGTGCTGGAAAAATAGCGCGGGCGGCCCGCCTACCCCGCCGCCTTGTGCGCCATCAGGGCGCGACGTTCCTCGACCAAGGCGTCGCGCTCCTTTACCAGGGTCGCGTTCGCGAGGAGCGCCGCCTTGATCTGCGCCGCGTGCTCCGCCGCGGCCTGAGTCAATTGGTCCCGCTCCCGCCGCAGTTCGCGGCACTGCTCTTCCAGATCGTCCATTTCCGCGGAAGCGGCCCGCAACTTCAGTTGCATCGAGTTCTGGTTGCCGCGCAGACCGTCCCGCTCGTCCTGGAGACGCCGGATCGCTGGAATGCGTTGCAACAGGCGGAGTAGCGGGTTCACAGGAGTCCCTCCTTGCTTGCGGCAGCGCCCGCGGCGCCGCTGGCCTGCTGGGACAACAGGGAAGTTATACGCCCGCAAGCCTGCGAGGGCTACGGCCGTTGCAGGACCGAATGCAAGGCCCTTTCGCGTCGGCGCGGCGCCGGGCGCTGGCGACCGACGCTACGGCGTTTCCGGCACAGGCGCTACGGAGGCTGGCGCGGCCGCGCCCTTTGCCGCCGCGAGGAGCGGCGCCGCGTGCACGTGCTGCGAGTCGAGCATCGTCTCGGCGGCGGCATAGGTGTTGGCCACGGTCAGCGGATGGCCGTCCTGCGCCAGCAGGCCCGCGTTGCGCATCACCTTGAGACTTGCCACCTTCAGGCTGGACTTGTTGGGCTGCTTGGCCAGGGCTTCAAGGAAGCGCATGGCGCCGGCCGGGCCGAGAACGTGCATCAAGTAAAGGTCCGCGGACGTCACTCTGCGCCCGAGCCGCGCTTCCATCGCGATGCGCTCCCGCTTCATGCTATCCGCGGCCAGCTTTGCCGACAGGGTGGGGTTGCTGCGCAACTGCAGGATGGCGGACTTGACTTCCTCCGGGACGATGATGTCGCCGGTCCGGCTGGTGCGGATGGCCGCCGCGTAATTCGCCACGTCATGCTCCGAGCCGTAATCGCGGACCGCCCGCAGCCAGGTCCCCGAGGTGAACTGCAGCAGGCCCCTCGCCGATGATTGGCTGTTGCGCGCGTCCGGGTCGAACCGGCTTTCGCGCCAGGCGATTGCCGCGAGCAGGTGCGGGTCGACGCCGGACTCGTGGGCGGCCGTTTGGATGGCGTCCAGGATGGCAGGCGGCACCGCGGGGTCGTCCCAGGTCGTGTTGACCAGAGGCACAACGCTGCGATGCACCGCGTTGACGCTGCCCTTGGCACCGCCGGAGTTGGCGGCACGGCTCGGGCCGGCAGAACGGCCCGGGTACGCGGGACGGCTGATAACCGCAATGCGCGCATTTTTGAGGCGGCGCGTGCCGGCGCTTGCCGCGTGCGCGACGGGGGCCCGGCTGCTGCGCCCCGGCTTGACGCTATGGCCAGCCTTGGCGACCACGGTGGCAGCGCGATGCCCGGTGTGCCGGGGCGCCGCGTCCGCGGCGGGCGGGAGGCTGGCCGTGCCGATAGCTGCGTACACGCCCAGCATGAGCGAGAA
>CALMVT010000136.1:6646-8265 GCA_937873175.1 uncultured Acetobacteraceae bacterium
TGCAGGAAGCCGCAACGAGTTCTTTGGTTGCACTGACAATCTTGTGAACGGGACGTTACCACGCGACGCAGCTTACGAAAGAGCTTGACAGTTACCTGGAATAGACGCCAGACCAGCATCGAATTGTTCTTTTAGCGCGAGTATTATCTACTGAGTTTTGCCTTTTGGTTGTGTTGCTTGGTCTATAACCGTCGTGAGGGTTGCCCTATTGGAAGCGCGTTTGTGCATACACTTCCGCATCGAAACGTTGCCGGCACGATCGCGCCGGGCTGGCATGGTCCCGGTGCGCTCGTGGCATTCGGTGGCCTGCAATGGTAGGATGCGGGCGATGAAGAAAGGAGCCGCTGCCATATACCGCGTTGCCTGCGAATGCGGCTCCGTCCAACCCGGGCGCCCATGACCGGGCTGCGCCTGCCGCAGCGTTTCCCCAAATACGCCAAGCCAGTGGCCCTCGTGCTGCAGGGCGGCGGCGCGCTCGGCAGCTATCAGGGCGGGGTGTATGAGGCGCTGGCCGGGTCGGAGTACCTGCCGGATTGGGTAGCCGGCATCTCGATCGGCGCGATTAACGCGGCCCTGATTGCCGGAAACGTGCCTGAGCGCCGGGTAGAGCGGCTACGGCAGTTTTGGGAAGAGATCACCCCACCCTTTTGGCCCGGCCTGTCGTCGCTCGACCTGGGCGACGCCGGGCGCCAAGCCGGGGCGCTGCGGGCACTGCTGTTCGGCACCCCGGGCTTCTTCCGCCCGCAGGACGCTGCTGCCTGGCTCCGCTTGCCGCCGCCGAGCAGCGTTTACGACACCGGCCCGCTCCGATCCACCCTGGAGCGGCTCATTGATTTCGACCGGATCAACGCGCGCACGGTCCGGTTCAGCGTGGGCGCGGTGAACGTCCGTACCGGCAACTTCGCCTATTTCGACAACGCCCAGGTCCCGATCCGCGTCGAGCACGTCATGGCAAGCGGCGCGCTGCCGATCAGCTTCCCCCCGGTCGAGATCGACGGCGAGTTCTATTGGGATGGCGGCCTGGTGTCCAACACGCCGCTGCAATACGTGCTGGACAGCACGCCGCGCGTGAGCCGGCTCAGCTTCCAGGTGGACCTGTTCCCCGCCCGCGGCCCCGTGCCGTCCACGATCCAGGAAGCGCAGGAGCGGGAAAAGGATATCCGCTATTCCAGCCGCACCCGCGCCGCCACCGACGGCTTCGCGACGCGGCACGACATCTGCCACCTGATCGACTTGCTCTGGGAAAAGCTGCCGCCGGAGGTGCGCGCCCTGGACGAGGCGCAGGCGCTGCACGGCTACGGCTGCAGGACCAGCATGGATATCGTCGAGCTGATCTACCGCACGGACGTGGCGCAGGGCCAATCGAAGGACTACGAGTTCAGCCGGGCGACCATGGAAGCGCGCTGGTCGCAGGGTCGTGCGGACGCGCTCGCGACGCTGCGGGCCGCCCCCTGGCTGGCGCCGACGCCGTCCGAGGTGGGCGTGCGCACTTTTGACGTGCTGCGGCCCGGCAACATGCCAACTGTGTCCGTGCCGTAGCGCCCGGGAAACTGCTGGGGAAACAACTCCCGAATGGGCGGCCTGAGTGAGGCTACGCCGCTTTGGGAACCAGCATGACA
>CALMVT010000137.1 GCA_937873175.1 uncultured Acetobacteraceae bacterium
GCGCGGGCCAGGCCGCGGGCGTAGCCGAGCGGGTTCAGGTTGCCGCCGCGCGGATCGGCCATGCCGCACAGGTAGCGCCCGGTGCCCGTCGCCACCGCAACCGCGGTGCGGTCCAGGAGCCGAACCGGGGCGCCGCCTGCCGCCCATGCGTCCGCGGAGCGGCGGACCGTTCGGGCGTTGCGCTCGCTCTTGGCGGCGCGGATCGTGCCGTCGCGCCGGGCTTCGCACACGATCTGGTGCCGCTCGATTAGGTCGAACACGCGCTGCGGCGCGGCGCCCGAGAACGCCGCCATGCGCCGGCCCATCTCGGCGCCGAAGTCCGCCTCGATTTGGTCGGGGTCGAACTTCAGCCCCGGGTTGACCTGGCCGCCGTTGCGGCCGGATGCGCCCCACCCGACCTCGTTGGCTTCCAAGACCCGCACGTCCGTGCCCTGCTCCGCCAGATGCACGGCCGCGGACAGCCCGGTGAACCCGGCCCCCACCACGGCCACGTCGGCCCGCACGTCGCCGTCGAGCGGCGGCGTCGCCGGGCCGGGTGGCGCGGTGTCGGCGTAGAGCGAGCGTGGAAGCGAGGCGCTCATCCCAGCAGGAACTTGTTCCAGCGCGCCAGCACGGCGTCCCGGTTGTCCGCCCACCACCCAGTGTTGTAGATCAGCATGTCCTTGAGCGTGTCGGGCGCGGTGGGCAGTTGCGACAAGCGGTCCGCCGGGATCAGGGCGGCCGACTTGCTGTTCACGAAGCCATACGGGATCAGGCAGGAAAGCCGCGCCTGCGGCACCGCCATGGTGATGAATGCCGCGAACTTCTGCGCATTCAGCGTGTTTGCCGCCCCTTTCGGGATCGCCCAGGCATCGGTGCGCAGCAAGCCGTCTTTCCAAACCGCTGCCACCTTCGCGCCGGCCTGCTGGATGGCGTAGATGCGGCCAAACCAGGCGGTGGCCATTACCACCTCGTTGTCGTTCAGCAGCTGCGCCGGCACGGCGCCCGCGCTCCACCACTTGTCAACGTCGGACTTGATCTTGGCGAGGCTGGCATAGGCCGCGCCGATGTCCATGGGATAAACTTTCTCCCTCGGCACGCCGGTCGCCATGGTCGCCACTTCCAGGTCCGGCGCCAGGCCGCCGGAGCCGGCCTGGAGGGCGCGGGCGCCCGGGAACCGCTTGGTGTCCCACAGGTCGGCGACGCTGCTCGGCGCTGCGCCCTTGAAGGCGTCGGTGCGGTAGGCGAAGATCTGGCCATAGGGCAGCATATCGACCGAAAACTTGTAGCGGAACGTCGGGTCGATGTTGTCGGTGTCGAACAGGGAATAGTCGATCGGCGCCCAATAGTCGCCTTTCCGCTCCAGATTGATGATCGAGCTGCGGTCGAACTCGCCCACGTCGTACTCGACGTTGCCGGTATCGACCATGGCCTTCACCTTGGAGATGTCGGGTCCCTGCGATTCCACCACCTTTATGCCGCTCAGCTCCTCGAACGGCTTGAAGTAGGCACTCCGCTGCGCCTCCTGGAACGCCCCTCCATAGGAGCAGACGCGCACCGTGCCGCTACCCTTGAGCGTTGCCGGAAAATCCTTGATCGCCGGCAGCTCAGGCGTGGCGGCAAGGGTGGGCATGGCCAGGTGCCGGGTCATCGCCGCCGCAGCGGCGGCGGTCAGGCCCCAACGCGCCGCCTGGGCGATGAAGCGCCGCCGGCTGTGGTCGGCGACATGGGGCGGCTCGGCCGCCATCCGTGCGAGGTCGGCCTTTGGATCGGTCATCGGCGGCAGCTCCTGGTTCAAGGGGGCGAAGAAGAGGCACGGCTGCGCAGGCGTAGGCTTCGGCGGCGCAGCAACTCGGCCGTGAGCATCAGGCCGGTCGTGGCGACGACCAGCAGGGACGAGGCCGCGGCCACTGTAGGGTCGATGTCATAACGGATCTCGTCGAACATCCGGCGCGGCAGCGTGACCGCGCCGGTGCCGGACAGGAACAGCGAAACGAGCAGTTCATCGAACGAGGTGATGAACGCGAACACCGCCCCGGCGAACATGCCCGGCGCGATGAGCGGCAGCGTCACCTGTCGGAACGCCGCGAACGGCGGCGCGCCGAGATTCGCCGCGGCCTGTTCCAAACGTTTATCCACGCCAGCCAGGGCGGACGACACGTTGACGACCACGAACGGCACGGCAAGGCAGGTGTGGCCCAGCACCAGCGCGAGCGGGTGGCCGACCAGCCCATAACGCACGTAGGCGAAATACACCCCGATCGCGACGACGATGCCGGGCACGATCAACGGTGAAAGCACCAGCGCATGGACCAGCCGCTTGCCCGCGAAGCGCCCGCGCGACAGGCCAACCGCGGCGGCCGTGCCCAGCAGCAGGGACAACGCCGTGACCGGCAGCGCCACCTGCAGGCTCATGAGCGCGGCGCCTGTCCACTCACTGCTGGCGAAGAAGGCGTAATACCACCGGGTGCTGAACCCCGGCGGCGGGAAAGCGAGGTAGCTGCCGGAGGAGAACGACAGCGGGAACACGACCGCGACCGGCAGCGCCAGGAACAGCAGGACCGCCCAGCACAGCGTCCCCAGCAGGGCGCGCCGGGCCGCGGTCATTCAGACCGTGCCCGGCAGGACGACACGCGTCCCCAGCAGCCGCGACAACCCGGCCGTCACCGCCAGCACGAGCAGCAGCAGCACCGCCGACATGGCGCTGGCTTCCGGCCAAGCCAACTGGCCCACCTGGTCGGAAATCAGCACCGCCGCCATGACATCCCCGGGCGCGCCGACGAGCACGGGGGTGATGTAGAAGCCGACCGACAAGGTGAACACCAGCGTGACGCCCGCCGCGATGCCGGGCTTCGCCAACGGCAGCACGATCTGCCGCACGGTTCCCCAGGGCGTGCTGCCGAGGCTTTCCGCCGCCTGCACCAGCCGCCAGTCCAGGCCGCGCAGCGTCGCGTAGATCGGCAGCACCATGAACGGCAGCAGCACGTGCGTCATGGCCAGGCAAACGGCAAGCCGCGTGTTCAGCAGCTTGACCGGGCGGTCCAGGGCGCCGAGCCAGATGAGCAGGTTGTTGATGATCCCGTGCCGCTCCAGCAGCGCCATCCAGGCGTAGGACCGCACCAGGACGCTGGTCCAGAACGGCACCAGCACGAGCAGCAGCAGCAGGTTTGCCCGGGCAGGCGGCATTCGCGCCAGCCAATAGGCCAGCGGCAGCGCCAGCAGCAGGCACGACCCCGTCACCACGGCCCCGATCTCCAGCGTGACGCCCATCACGCGCCAGAAGACGCCGCCGGACACCAGCGCCTCGTAGGGGGCCAGCGACCAGCCGACCGGATGAACGCTGCGGGCCAGCATCGCGCCGACGGGGTAAGCGTAGAACGTCACCAGGAACAGGCCGAGCGGGGCGACGAGCCACCCCACCGGCGGACCGCCGAGGCGGACGTGCTGCATGGCGGCGCGGGGAGCGGTCCCGCTCCGAACAAGAGCCTGCGGCGCTGCACGTCCGTCCGTCACAATGCGGGCGCAGCAATTTCCATGCCGATCCTGCCGGGAGTTGGTATCGTCGGGGGCATGATACACCCTATCGCCTCGGGCTCGCGGCAGTCACACGGGACATTGCGGTGAGCCGCCGTCTCGGGGCGCTCGTCCAGTTCCGTGACATTTCCAAGCACTATGGCAGCTTCCGTGCGGTGGACGGGCTGCGGCTCGATATCCGCGCAGGCGAGTTCATGACCCTCCTCGGCCCGTCCGGCTCGGGGAAGACGACGACGCTGATGCTGATCGCCGGCTTCGACGCGCCCAGCACCGGCGAGATCCTGATCGACGGCGCTTCGGTCGTCCGGCTGCCGGCGTATCGGCGCAATATCGGCATGGTGTTTCAAAGCTACGCCCTGTTCCCGCATTTGACGGTTGCGGAGAACATCGGCTTTCCCCTCAAGCAGCGCGGCGTCGGCCGGGCAGAGCGCGACGCGGCGGTGCGCCGGATGCTGGATTTGGTGCAGTTGCCGGGGTTCGCCGGGCGCTACCCCCAGCAGCTTTCCGGCGGCCAGCAGCAGCGCGTGGCGATTGCGCGCGCCGTCGTCTTCGATCCGCAGGTCCTGCTGATGGACGAGCCGCTGAGCGCGTTGGACAAGCAGTTGCGGGATACCATGCAGATGGAGATCAAGCGCCTGCACGACCGCTTGGGCATGACCTTCATCTATGTCACGCATGACCAGCGCGAAGCCCTGGTGATGTCGGACCGGATCAGCGTGATGAACGAGGGCCGGGTCGAGCAGGTGGCGTCGCCTCAGGCGCTGTACGACGCGCCCGGCAACCGGTTCGTCGCGTCCTTCATCGGGGAAGCGAACTTCGCCCCGGTGTCGGCCGTCGCCGAACAAGCCGGAGGGCTGCTCGTCGCCACGGCTTGGGGCGTGGCCGTGCAGGCGCCGCGCCAGGCCTACGCCGCCGGCTGCGCCTGCATGGTAAGGCCGGAGCGGATGACCGCCGCGCCGCCAGGGGCAGTGCCGCCGGGGCGGAACGGGGTGCAGGCAACTGTGCGGGACGTGGTGTTCATGGGCGAGACGACGCGCTACGCCTTGGAAACGGACACGCTGGAAACGCTGCTGGTCAAGCAGCAGAACCGTGCGGACGTGCCGCTGCTCCGGCCCGGCGAGCCGACGTTGGTCACCTGGGCGGTGGACGACACGCGCCTGGTCTGCTGAAGGTCGGCCCTCGCGAAAAGGCCGGCAGCCGTTCTCCCCATGCTTCAGGACTCACGCCATGCCAACCTCCCAGATCAAGCTGGCCTTGCTGATGCAATGCGCCGCCGGGCTGCATCCCGGATCATGGCTGCACGGGGGCGCGACGCGGGGCGCGGCGAACAGCATCGAATACTACACGGCGATGGCCCAGCTCGCCGAACGGGGGTTGTTCGACCTGTTCTTCATCGCCGACACCCCCGCGGCGCGCACCGAGAACCTGGAAGCATGGAGCCGCTACCCGCTGTTCATGAACTCGTTCGAGCCGATGACGCTGCTGGCCGCCCTCGCGGGATTGACCCGGCACATCGGCCTGGGCGGCACGGCCTCGACCAGCTTCACCGAGCCGTACAACCTGGCCCGGCAGTTCGCCTCACTCGACCACATCAGCCACGGCCGGGCCGCGTGGAACGTCGTGACCTCCGCCAACGCCTACGTTTCGCTGAACTTCGGCCTGGACGCGCTGCCGCCCCACGCCGAGCGCTACGAGCGCGCCCGGGAGCATGTCGCCGTCACGCGCGCCTTGTGGGACACCTACGAGGACGGGGCGGTGCAGGAGGACGCCGGCACCGGCCAGTATTTCGACCCCGCGAAGTTCCACGTGCTCGATCACCGCGGCAAGCATTTCCGCCTGCACGGAGCGCTCAACATTGCCCGGCCGCCCCAGGGCTACCCGGTGACCATCCAGGCCGGCGCGTCCGACATCGGGCGGGACTTCGCGGCCGAGATCGCCGAGTTGGTGTTCGGCACCGCGACGGACCTCGCGGAGGGGGTGGCCTTCTACGCCGACGTGAAAGGGCGCATGGCGAAGTTCGGCCGCGACCCGGGCGAGATGAAGATTCTGCCCGGCCTCAGCGTGGTCGTGGGCCGCACCCGGGACGAGGCGCGGCACAAGCACGAGGCGATGCAGGCGCTGATGCACCCGACTGTCGGCCGCTTCTTTCTCAGCAACGACCTGGAAGTGGACCTGTCGGGGCTGCCGCTGGACGAGCCAATCCCGCCGCACCTCATCCCCAAGGAGGCCCAGTTTCACAAGGCGTACTTCGATCAGATCGTGGCCGCCATCCGCGAGCGCAATCCGACGCTGCGAGAGCTGTTCATGAGCTACGAGCGCGGCAAGAGCACGATGCTCGGCAGCCCGTCCGACATCGCCGACACCATGCAGGAATGGATGGAGGCGGGGGCGGCCGACGGCTTCATGGTGACGTTCAACCAGTTGCCCGGCGACATGGCGGCCTTCGTCGAACTGGTGGTGCCGGAGCTGCAGCGCCGAGGCCTGTATCGCAGGTCGTATGAACCCGGGCACCTGCGGGACCGGCTGGGGCTGCGCCGCCCGCCCAACCAATATGCGGGGAGCGCCGGGTCAGGGAGCGCGAAGCTCCCGTAACCGCCGGGTCAGTGCAGAATCGAGCGGATGAACCCCAGGAGGCGGGTGTTCTCCGGGCTGTCGAAGATCCGTTCCGGCGGCCCCGACTCCAGGATGGTCCCGTCGGCGATGAAGTGCACGGTGTCGGCCAGCTTGCGGGCGAACCCCATCTCGTGGCTCACCACGATCAGCGTCATGCCGTTGTCGGCGAGGCCGCGAATGGTGTCGAGAATGCCGGCCACCAGCTCCGGGTCCAGCGCCGAGGTCGGCTCGTCGAACAGGATCAGCCGCGGGCGCATGGCCAGGGCGCGCGCGATGGCGACGCGCTGCTTCTGCCCGCCGGAAAGCTGGTCGGGATAATGGCCCAGCTTGTCGCCCAGCCCAACACGCCGCAGGATCTCTTCCGCCTCCCCCACGGCCTCCTCGCGGCGGCGGCGCTGCACCATCACCGGCCCCTCGATTACGTTCTGCAGCACAGTGCGGTGGCTGAACAGGTTGAAGTGCTGGAACACCATCGGCATCTCGCTGCGCGCCGCCCGCAGCACCCGCTCGGGCGCAGCGTGGAACACGCTGCCGTCCTCGTGGCACAGCCGCTTGCCGCCGAATACGATCTCCCCGGCATTCGGCATGTCGAGGAAGTTCATGCAGCGCATCAGCGTGGACTTGCCGCCGCCGCTCGGCCCGATCAGAAACGTGACCTCGCCCGGGCGCACCTCCATGTTCACGCCCTTGAGCACCTCAAGCGGGCCAAAGGTCTTTCTTAACCCGCGCACGCTCAGCAACGCGTCCGGCCCGCCGCTCATTCGGCCGCAACCGGGTCCACGGCCAGGGCGCCGACCCGGCGGCTTTGCCGGCGCAGGTAGGCGGGGGTCAAATGCCGCTCCAGCCAACGCACCAGGCGCGACGCCGCGAAGCTGAGCACGAAGTAGATCATCGCCACCATCACGTACACCTCCATGCTGCGGAAGGTATTGGCGATGACGATGGTGCCGTGGCGCAGCAACTCGTTGACGGCGATAAAGGACACCAGCGAAGAATCCTTGAGCAAGGCGATGAAGTAGCCGCCAATAGTCGGCACGGCGATGCGGAACGCCTGCGGCAGGACGACCCGGCGGTACACCATGGCCCGTGACATGCCGATGGACAGCCCCGCCGCGCGCTGCCCCGCATCGACCGACAGGATCGCCGCGCGGAACACTTCCGACAGGTAGGCGCCCAGGTTGAGGCTGAGGCCCACGACGCCTGCCCAGAAGCCCGGCAGCACCAGGCCGATCTCCGGCAAGGTGAAGTAGATCACCATGAGCTGGACGATCAGCGGCACGTCTCGCCAGATTTCGACATAGGCCAACAGCGGCCACTCGATCCAGGCTTTCCCGCTCAGCCGCCCCATCGCGGCCAGCAGCCCGACCACGAGCGCGCAGGCCATGCTGATGAACGACAATTCCAGCGTCACCACCGCGCCGTCCAGCAGGAAGGGAAAGTGCCGGGGGATGAGCACGAAGAAGAAGTCAAACATTGGCCGCGGCCCCGCCGCGTCACTTCATCAGCTTGGCCTGGTAGTCCGCCCACACGCCGTACTTGGTCAGGATGGCCTTGCGGGTGCCGTCGGCGTCCATTGCCCGCAACGCGTCGTTGACTGCGCCCAGCAGCGCCGGGCAATCCTTGCGGACACCGACCGCCGTGCCGCCCAGAATGTAGGGCGCCGCCTTCTCGGCTTCGGCCCATTCGGGTTTTGGCCGGTAGTAAAGCGGCTCGCCGACCGTGCGCAGGTCGTGCAGACTTTCCTGCTGGCCATACAGCGTGCCCTGGTCCAGCACCACCGCGTCCACCTGGCCGTTGCGCATGGCGGCGAACGGCGCGCCGAAATCGTTGAAGTCGAGCACGCGCCCGGCCTCGCCCGCGTCCACCATCTGATGGGCGTTCAGCGAATCCATGGTGCCGAGGGTCGAGCCGAGCGTCTTGCCCTTCAGGTCCGCGACCGTGGTGATCTTGGACCCTTTCGGCACGATGGCGTAGTCGTAGAGAAGAAAGTAAGGGTCGGAGTAGGTGATGCCGGCGCCTCGCACGCGCTCCTGCGTGACCGCCATGCCAGACAGTATGATGTCCCAGCGGCCCGCCTTGAGGCCCGGGATCAGCGAGGTCCATTCCGAGGTGACGTAATCCTGTTTCGGCACCCCGATGCGCTTGCCGATCTCCTGGAAGATGTCCCACTCGAAGCCCGAGTAGGTGCCGTCCTGGTTCTGCCACACGCTCGGCTTGGTGCCCATGATGCCGTTGCCGGCCTTGATCACGCCCGCCTTCTTGATGGTGTCCAGGCAATCGGCCCGCACGCCCGCCGTCGCGGCGATCAAGATGAAGGCTGCGGACGCGATGGCCCTTGTTGTGGATCTCATGTCGAGTTGAACTCCTTTGCAGGCATCGCATCGGACCGCAGCCGCCCGGCGCGCAAGCGGCACCGCATCCAGGCCCTAGCAAGCGTTGTAGCAAGCGTTATGCCATCCGGCTGCCGGGGGCCTGCCTCCGCTTGCCGGCCGCGGCGCCCAACCGCATAGTTCCCGCCTGCCGCACCGCGGGGAGCACGCCATGCCACAGCCGATGCTGATGAACCTTCACCCGTCCTGCTACGTCGATCCCGCAGTGCATGGCCGCGAGCGGCAGGCAATCTTTCGGCGGCACTGGCAGATGCTCGGCCCGGCGTCGCAGGTCGCCGCACCCGGCCAATACGTCGCAGTCCGGGTCGCCGGCTGGACGCTGTTCGCCATACGGGGCCGCGACGGCACGCTGCGCGGGTTCCACAACGTGTGCCCGCACCGCGGCGCCCGCTTGCTGGAAGAGGGAAGCGGTCGTTGCGACGTGCTGCGCTGCCAATACCACCAATGGGTGTTCGACGAGACGGGCCGGCTCCGCCGCGCGCCGCATTTCGGGGAGGACCCAGGCTTCAACCTCGCCGACTGGCCGTTGCAGCCGATTGCGGTCGAGACCTGGCGGGGTCTGTTGTTCGCGGCCATCGCGCCGGACACGAGCTTGGCCGAGCAGCTCGGCGACCTGCCAGGGGAACTGGCTGATGCGCCGATCGAGAGCTACGCGCCGGCGGCGACGGTGCGTTTCGCCATCGAATGCAACTGGAAAACCTACACGGACAACTTTGTCGAAGGCTACCATGTGCCCGGCATCCATCCGGGCTTCGCCAAGGTCATCGATTTCGAGAACTTCCAAACCGTTGCCCTGCGCGGCATGGTGCGCATGAGTTCGCCCCAGAAGGACGGCTCGATCTACGGCGGCAAGTGGCTATGGATGTGGCCGAACTGGACGCTGTCCCTGTTTCCCGGTGGCATGAACACCAGCCGCATCGACCCGCACGGCGCGAATGGGGCTGAGCTGATCTACCATTTCTACTTCGCCGACATGTCCGCGGAGGCCGCGGCCGCGCGCCAGCACACGGTTGACGCCAACTGCGCCATCGTGCGCGAGGATTTCGGCGTGTGCGAGCATACCCAGCGCAACTACGCCTCCGGCGGATACCGCCCCGGGCCGCTCAGTCCACGTCACGAGCAATCGGTTGCATATTTTCAGGGCAAGGTCACGGAAGCGCTGCGGCACCGCGCCGCGCTCGCAGCCGAGTAGGCGGCGGCCGGGTGATGCAGGGTCATTGACCCGGATCATCGCTACCGCCTACGCCGCACGAGGCATCGGCGTTACACGGACGGCTCCATTGAATAACCGTCATGCGCCGATGGGCACCCATCCTACGGCATGGGTCGCGTAAGATGGGTGAAACCCATCAGCAACCGCGCGCAAGTCGATCGATGATGCCGCCCGCATTATCCATAAACGAACGCTGGGTCGTCGAGGTCGATTGCAGGCAGCGCGTCCTTCTCGGTCCAGTAATCCTGGGTATGCCGCCATTCCGGCTTGTCGCCGGCTTTGGGCAACAGCGACAGGCCGCGCATCAGGTAGCCCGGGTTGAAATTCTCCGGGTCAATCCATGGTCTCAGCGGCATATCCCGGTCCTCGGGACGGAGTGTCGGCACGACCCGTCGCGCGCCTTTGTCCTCCATGTGCTTGAGCAGGCGGCAAACGAAGTCGGCCACCAAGTCGGCCCGCAGCGTCCAGCTCGCCCGGAAGTAGCCGAACACCCAGGCAAGGTTAGGCACGCCGGTGAACATCATGCCGCGATACGTCACCGTTTCCGAGAACACCAGCGGCGCACCGTCGATGCTGAACGCGATGTCGCCGAGCACGCTGAGGTTGAAGCCGGTGGCCGTGACGATGATGTCGGCTTCGAGCAGTTTGCCCGACTTCAGCCGAATGCCTGTTTCCTCGAACCGCTCGATCACGTCGGTCACCACGGACGCCCGGCCGGTACGTATGCTCTGCAGCAGGTCGCCATCCGGGATAAAAGCGATGCGCTGACGCCACGGCAGGTATGACGGCGTGAAATCCTTTTCCACGTCATAATCGGGGCCAAGGAGACCGCGCACCCCCGCCAACAGCTCCTGCTTCACCATTTCGGGTTCGGTAAAGGCGCGACTGGTGAACACCGACTGCTCATACAAGATTTTCTTGCGTACGATCTCGTGTATCCACCCTTCGTCGATCTCCAACGCGCGCAGCTCGTCGGCAATCTCGATGGCGTTGCGCCCGGTCCTGAAGAACGTGGGCGAGCGCTGCAACAGGGTCACGTGGGCGCAGTCCTCCGCGATGGCCGGCACCAGCGTCGCCGCGGTGGCACCCGATCCGATGACGACGACGCGGCGGTCCCTGTATTCCAGGTCGTCGGGCCAAGTCTGCGGGTGCACGATCCGGCCCTTGAAGCTGTCCATGCCCAGCCAGTCCGGCGTGTAGCCTTGCTCATGCCGGTAGTAGCCCTGGCACATCCACAGGAAGTTCGTGGTGAACCGCACAGCCTCACCGATGTCAGTGCGGGTTGCGTCGATGGTCCAAAGATTGTCGCTGCTCGACCAGCTCGCCCGGGTGATCTGGTGCCGGTAGCGTATGTGGGCGGCCAGGCCGTTCTCGTCGACGACCTCGCCCATGTAGCTAAGGATCTCGGCGGCGGTGGCGATCGGCGCGGTCCGCCAAGGCTTGAAGCGATAGCCAAACGTGTAAAGGTCGCTGTCGCTGCGGACGCCGGGGTAGCGGTGGGTGCGCCAGGTGCCGCCGAAGCCGTCGAGCGCTTCCAGCACGACGAAGCTTGTGCCCGGCCGCTGCAGGGTCAGGTGGTAGGCCCCGCCCACGCCGGAGATCCCGGCGCCCACGATGAGCACGTCGAAATGCTCAGTCGTTTGCGGCGCTGCCACGGCAAGACCTGCATCCGTCCAGTCCATCCGTCAGATCCTCTCCCGCAGCTTGCGACCCATTTGGCGGCAAGCGTGTGTCAGCCAAGTCTAGGGGGCGGGATCATGTTGTCCAACGGCCGAAGGGGCCGAATGCCTCGCTCTGGACAGCCGCGCCGTGAACGGCTCCACGCCCGAGCGACCCCCGGCGCTGCCGCCCGTCGTGATGACCGCGGGCCTATCCGCAACGTCTCAGGACTTCCGGGCAAGAAGCTTGCCCGGCAAGCCGACCAGCCGACGACCCAGCTTATGGGCGAGGATCGCTGGGTGGTATGAATTCCTCTTGCCGTCGATGACGGCAAGGCCGTTGCCGAACGAAAGGGTGTGCAGCCCGTCCGGGAAGGCGCCGCTGGGGTCCGGCTGCAGCATCGCGACCGGTTCTTCCCGGTAAGCGTCAGGAGTGCACAACGCGACGTGGTTGATGGTCAGCGCCCCGCCGTACTCGCGCGAGCAATCCTGCGCCGGGCGATACAGCTTGCCCCCCACCCTGAACGGCGTTCCGCCTGGACGCGACGACCTTGCATCGATCTTGACGGGGTTCCCAGCATGCGGGGTCCAAGGCCCTTCAAGCCGGGGCGCGTGCAGCAGGCATAGGTTGTCATACGTGCCGATATCCGTGTCGGTGTAGGCGATCCAATACAGGCCATTGACCTTCATCAAGGTCGGGTCGGCCATCCCGATGTCCTCCCCGACGACGCAGAGCGGCTCCGGCGCCATGTCCGGCTTCAGCTCATACAGCAATTGGCGCCGCGACGCGGCCATTTCGGGCAGGCAGACAACACGATCGCCCTCCGCCCAGGTCGAGGGATAGGACAAATGGCCCGTCACGCCGAGCGGAAGCGGCTCGGAGCCGACGATGCGCCCGGCGTTGATCGACAGCGCCGTGAGTTCGCCCAATCCTGTCCGGTGCAGATACGTCTCGCACAGCAGCACGCCGGGCCGCCCGGGCCAGAAGAACGGGTCGGCGATGAAGCCTTGGGATGGCGGGATCTGCACCCACTGCGCGGCCGGGCAGCGCTGGTCCCGCAGGAACTCCTCCGGCTGGCGGTCCAGGATGGCGACCCCGTACATCTCGCCGCCGACGCGCGCCCGAAGCCAAAAAAGGCCGCTTGCAAGCCGTGCGCCCCGCAGCGTCTGCACAGGCCCAAGCCGAGCCGATGCCGGCACCCAGGGACGCCGCGGCGCGCCGTCGCCGCGAAGCGCCAAGCGCAGCAAGCGTATGGCCGTGCGCCCCAGAACATCGAGCAGCTCAGGATAGGGCCTGGCGCTGGACACGTGGGCATCGGCGACAAGCTGCCACGTGGCGCCGCCGTCCTCGCTTTCAATCAGGTTCAGCGAGGCGATGTAAGGCTCCATGCAGCAAACAGGCAGGGCATGGAACGGTTGGAACAAGGCGGCGCCCACTGCATCAACGATGCACCAGCGCCGCCCTTCATGCCCCGTCGCGCGCCGGCCGAGGTCAATGGTCGTGCCATGGGCGCCGACTTCGCCCGGCGGTGCCGCCGGGCCAGCATCCGACCACCATTGCAAGGCGGTGCCGCGGACTGCCCGACGCCACGACTTGTCCTCCGGCGGCGTGCCGCCGCTGAACGCAACGTCGGTGTCGGCCAGAAGCGCCGCCGCCATCCTGCCCAGGGCGGACGTTTCGGCGACGCCGTCGAACAGGATCGCGTTGGCATGGCCGGACACGCTCCAGACGGTGCCGGGCTGGCCGCTGTTCGCGGCTGAACCCGGCGAAACCTGGATCGTGCCGGCCATGGCGGTCAGGCCGCCTGGCTCGAAAGCCGCCGCGCGCGGTCGCGGACCGCTTTTCCGAAGCGGACCCAAGCCGGCACGGTCTTTTCCCAAGACCGTTCCCAGAAATGTACGCCGTAGGTGTCAGGGGTGATGCAGGAACTGTGGAACTCCGTGCCGAACGGGTACGGAAAGAAATACTCGGTCGGACAGACGAAGATGTCCTTCACGGCGGTGCCGGACGGCGAGTATGCGTGCAGCCCTTCTGCGATCAGCAGCCGCGTGATGAGCTTCGGCCCGAAAGCGGTCGGACGTTCGAGGCCCGGAAGCGACCGGATGCTGAGCAGGCTTGTGAGCGCATGCTCGATAAACCAGTGCCCCTTTTCCGCGCCGATGACCCCGTTCGCCACCCAGTCCTTTGAAGGCTGCTTGTCCTGAAAACCAAAAAAGCACCTGTGGTGAAGCAGCGGGTCCAGACGCCTATGAAGCTGGATGTCGGTATCGAGATAAATGCCGCCATGCCGGAGGATGGCGACGAGGCGGGCGATGTCCGCGACCTTTGCCCATTTCCGCTTGTTGTAGGCTTGGCTGAGGAGATCGAGCGAGAAGTCGATGTTGCTTTCGTTCCAAAGCGTGAACTCGTAATCGGGATTGGTTTCACGCCAGCTCGCGATGTAGGACCGCTGCGCCTCGGGCAGCGGGCCGCCCACCCAGACGTAGTGAATGTGCTTGGGGATCATGGCCTGCCCTCAGATCAAGAACTAAATGCCGGGATTGCCCCACGCACGATTGAAAGGATGCGCGCGAGGTGGCCTGGCAGGAACAAGCTTTCCAGCACGGTGGCATAGACAACCGACCCGGCCAGGACCTCGCCTGCTATGGCCCAAAGGCTGACCGGAAGGATAGACCTGATCAGCAGGACCGCGCAGACCATCACCGTGCCGGACAGCGCGATGCGCGCGATCTTCCAGAGGAGCTGCTGCACGTCCAGGCCGAACGCCTGCCGCAGCGCCACCAAGGTAATAGGCACCATGACCGCGGAAAGCGCTGACCAAGCGAAGCCAACCGCTACGATGCCG
>CALMVT010000138.1 GCA_937873175.1 uncultured Acetobacteraceae bacterium
GCCTTGAATGACCACTTCTGGAGTCAGGCAACTGGACGCGCGATGACCGGCCGGGGTCGTGAGCCGATGAGAGGGCATGTTGGCGAACGGCAGCTTTCCTTTCGGGTTCGCCCGAAACCTGTCAGGCCGGTATCGGCCAGACTGAGCCGTCCCGAGCACGTGATACACCGGATTATCACGTGCTGATCGGCCCCAGACGGGCACGGCGCGGAACGGCGCCATTGGAGCGACGCGGGCGCGTGTGACAGGGTGCCTCGCGACAGGAGGGACCAGCATGGCAAACGAATTGGACACGGACGTTCTGACTCTGACGGCGAAGATCATCTCTGCCCATGTTGGCAATAATCAGGTCGCGGCTGACGCGCTGCCGCAGTTGATCCAGTCCGTCCATCGCTCGTTGGCCACGGCCGGCACGGCCGAATCAGCACCGGCACCAGCGCCACCGACACCGGCCGTGCCGATCCGCAAATCGGTGTTCCCGGACCATATCGTCTGCCTGGAGGACGGAAAGAAGCTGAAAATGTTCAAGAGGTACCTGCAAACCAGCTACGGGATGACCCCTCAGCAATACCGGGAGAAGTGGGGGCTGCCGGCCGACTACCCCATGGTGGCACCGAACTACGCCAGCCACCGCTCAAGCCTCGCGAAGCAGGCTGGCCTCGGCCGGAAACCGGGAAGCGCGGCTCCGGACCAGATGAACCTGCTGGAGGAGATTGAGGAGCCGGATCTGCCGCTTCAGCCCCCTGTGACACAGGGCCGAGCACGACGTGCGCGCGGGTCCAAGGGCTAAGCTCTCGACCAAGTTCCGGCCATAGCTCCTGACGCACCCGAACCATTGAGGCGGCGGGAGAAGCTATACTGGATAGATACGCCGAGGGGCTGATACCAAATCCCAGAAATCTTGACCTCTGAGGGTTTTCACGCCGCTGCTTGTCTGATTGAACGCGGCGAACCCGGGAGGTTTGCCGTGCCTGTTCCACTTCGCCCCGATCTCGATGCGCCGCAGTTACGGGCCGTTGCCAATAAGACGAAGGATGGGCCGCAAGCCCGGCGCCTTCTGGCCTTGGCTGCCGTCTATGACGGGGCGACCCGCGCGGAGGCTGCCACAATCGGCGGCGTGACATTGCAGATCGTTCGGGACTGGGTGCTGAAGCTGAATGCCTGTGGCCCCGAGGGCCTCATCGACCGCACGGCGCCGGGCCAGCCGTCCAGGCTCACGGATGCGCACCGGGGGGCGATCGCAGCGGTGATCGAGAGCGGGCCGGTGCCTGCGGTGCATGGCGTCGTGCGCTGGCGGCTGGTCGACCTGTGCCAGTGGCTGTGGGAGGAGCACCAGGTCGCGGTTTCCAAGCAGACGTTGAGCCGCGAGCTGCGCGCCATGAACTACCGCAAGCTATCCGCGCGTCCGCGCCACCATGCACAAGCAGACGATGCGGTCGAGGCTTTTAAAAAAGCTTCGCCGCCCGCCTGGACGCGATTGCGCGCGAAAAGGCCATCGATCCCGCCGGGCTCGAAGTCTGGTTCGGCGACGAAGCGCGCATCGGCCAGAAGAACAAGCTGACCCGGCGCTGGGCCAAGCGCGGCACCCGGCCCTCGGCGCCGCAGGACCAGCGCACGGCGTCGACCTACATCTTCGGCGCCATCTGCCCCAAGCAGGGCAAGGGTGCGGCGCTCGTCATGCCCTGGTGCAACACCGACGCCATGGCCCAGCACCTGGCGGCCATCTCGGCCAAGGTCGCGCCTGGCTGCCACGCGGCATTGCTGCTGGACCGAGCCGGGTGGCACATGTCGGCCCATCTGGTCGTGCCGGAGAACATCACGATCGTGCCGCTGCCGCCGAAGTGCCCGGAGCTCAACCCGCAGGAAAACGTATGGCAATTCATGCGCGACAACTGGCTGTCGAACCGGGTGTTCACCTCCTACGACAACTTGGTCGACCACTGCTGCGCAGCCTGGAACAGGCTCGTTGACCAGCCCTGGACCATCATGTCCATCGGACTGCGCAGCTGGGCACACGGGTTCTGATCAAAGAGATTTGGTATAAGTCGCTGGTTAAGGTGGCGGTTGAGGGGCGTTGTCAAGTTGACGGGCAGAGGGTGTCGATGGCCTCAGGCCGGCTTCGGTG
>CALMVT010000139.1 GCA_937873175.1 uncultured Acetobacteraceae bacterium
AACTGAGGATTATTCAACCGCCCGATCTGCGGAGGATGCAGGCGCCACTGACAGCAGGTCGCGGGCGTAGCCTTCCGCCTGGCCCTTGGCCTTCTGCATGTGTCGTGTCCAGGCCGGGGTATTGCGGATGTTGGCCCGGTGCTGAGCCTCGCTGTTCCCGCCGAACAGGCCGGGCTGCCCGTGCGGGGTGGCGCCTTGCTTGGCTTCGCACACGAAGCAGCCGCGGCGATACAGGTCGATGCGCCGGCTGCTGGTGCTGCCGTCGTCCTCCTGCCGGGTGACGCCGCGCTCGAACCGGTAGTCGCCGCCGCTGGCCGGGTCGGGCCGCGGCAGGCCCAGCATGTCGCACAGCTCCGACAGGAAGGGGGCGCAGTTGGCCCGCTCCGCCACGGCCGTGCCGTTCCACCGGGCGATGAACGCTTCGTTGGCATCGGTTGCGGCAACTTCGCCGTGGCTGGCAGAACCGAGCGCTGCGGCTGATATTGTTGCAGAATCAGCACAACAGGCCAGCTACGTCATTTTAAGAGATGTTCTCCAAAGGGTGTTCAACCGGAACTGGCTTAAGGCTGCCTGGCTACTTGTCCGGCAGGAACACGTCGATGGCTTGGTCCTTGGCGACCGAAGGGCGGGCTGAAAAGTTCTCGATCCGCCAGGAATAGCCCATGCGGGCGAGTTCCTTGCCGAGACGCCGCGCCAGCGGGTGATCGTTGGTGGCGTAGAAGCGTATGATCGCCTCCGACCGCGCATCGGCGACCGGCCCGACATCGACCTGATCCGGCGCAAGGCCGCATTGCACCGCCAGGCGGCTGGCAATCGCGGCGCTTCCCTCCGCCCGTGCCGGGTGCACCACCAAGGCGACCCGGGCGCGCGGGGCCTCCAGCGGCGCGAGGGCACCGGGCGGCAGGATTCCCAAGGCCGGCGGCACGGGCGGGTCAGGCTCGGTGTGCATCGGGGTGGAGGCGAATGGCAGGCGCTCCGTCTCGACGGGCTTGCCGGACAACGCGGCGGGCGCGGCAGGGCGCGGTTGATTCAAGGCTCCACGCGCGTTTGAGGCCGGGTCGGAACCGGCAACGCGCTGGGGCGGTCCCAGGATTTCCAGGACAAAGACCACCGCGACGGCAACCGTCAGGACGGACAGCCAGAACCGGAGCAGCGGCTGCCAGCGCGAGGCGAGCCGGTACTTGGCTAGGCTCAGGGCATCGGCCGCGCCCGGCACGGATCGCGCGACCGCCCTGGACCGCCCTTTGGCGTCGTCGCGTTGGGGCCGGCGACTCAGGACTCCGTGTCGTTGCATGGGGCCGTTGCATCCTCTCCTTGGTGGCGGACCTTGCCCCCGGAACCGCGAGCAGGTCGGGACCGCCGGGCAGGGCCGACGCGGTCTGGACCCGCGCGCCCTTGCCCGTGCTGCCGGCATCGGCGTCGCCGGGCTGGCTTAAAACGTTGTAATCAGCGTTGGACGCCGAGCAAAGAAAGGATACGCCGAACGGCAGCAATTTGTGGGGCCGGCATCGACGCGCGGCCAAGGCAAGGGCTGGATAGGTCAAAGCCTACCATCTGCCACGCCGGATCGCCGGGATCTATTCGTCTTGAATTCGTAATTATTTGGTGGGCGTAGGAATATTGAAACGATGTTTTCCCGCTCTTGGCGACGGCGCACGTTTGATGCTGCTTTGGGCAGGCGGCCGGCGTTGCCGCACCGGAAAGGGTGCGTTAGTGTTTTCCCCAACATGAAACGCCGCCACCTCCTGCTGGCGCTTTGCGCCGCCCTTGGCCCCAGCCCGGTCCGCGCCGAAGACCAGGTGACGGTGATGGCAGCCGCAAGCCTCACCGATGCCTTGCAGGCGCTCGGCAACGCATGGGCCGCCAAGGGCCATCCCGCGCCGCGTTTCGTCTTCGCCGCGTCTTCCGCGCTTGCCCGGCAGATCGAGCAGGGCGCCCCGGCCGACCTGTTCGCGTCCGCCGACGAGCCGTGGATGGACTACCTGCAGCAGCGCAACCTGATCCTGCCGGACAGCCGCATCAGCCCGCTCGGCAACCGCCTGGTGCTGATCGCGCCGGCCAATCAGCCCGGCGACATCGCGCTCACGCCCGGCATGGACCTGCTGGCGCGGCTGGGCGCGCAGGGGCGGCTCGCCACTGGCGACCCGGCCAGCGTGCCGGTCGGCAAATACGCCCACGCGGCGCTCACAACGCTTGGCGTTTGGGATGCGGTCGCGCCGCGCATTGCCCGCGCCGAAAGCGTGCGCGCCGCGCTGCTGCTGGTGGAGCGTGGGGAAGCGCCGCTCGGCATCGTTTACGCGACGGACGCCGCCGCGTCCAAGGGTGTGCGAGTCCTTGGTGCCTTCCCAGAAGACACCCACCCGCCCATCAGCTACCCCTTCGCCCTGACCCGGCGCGGCGAGCGGCCGGAAGCGCAGGCCCTGCTTGCCTTCCTCACGGGGCCGGACGCCGCCCCCATCTACCGGTCGCTGGGCTTCTCCGTCCGGGAGTGAACCCCCTTGCCTGGCTGACCCCTGACGAGTGGCAGGCCATCCGCATCAGCTTGGTTGTCGCAACACGCAGCGTGGCGTTCGGCCTCCCGCTGGCCGTGCTGGCTGCCTATGCCCTGGTGCGCGGCCGCTTCGTCGGGCGGGCGCTGCTCGATGCCGCGGTGCATCTGCCGCTGGTGATGCCGCCGGTGGTCGTCGGCTGGGGCCTGCTGCTGCTGTTCGGCGTGCGAGGTCCGCTGGGGTCGCTGTTGCTGGACTGGTTCGGCGTGCGCCTGGTGTTCACCACGGGCGGCGCCGCGCTGGCCACGGCGGTGATGGCCTTTCCGCTCATGGTCCGGGCGATCCGGCTGTCGCTGGAAGGCATTGACCCGGGGCTGGAAGCGGCGGCCCGCACGCTAGGTGCCGGGCCGCTGGACCGCTTCGTGACCATCACCTTGCCGCTGATGGCGCCCGGCATCCTGGCCGGCGGCGTCGTGGCCTTCGCGGCGGGGTTGGGCGAGTTCGGCGCGGTGATCACCTTCGCCTCCAACATCCCCGGGGAAACGCAGACCCTGCCGCTTGCGATCTACGCCGCGACGCAGGTGCCGGGCGGCGAGGCTACTGCTGCCAAGCTGTCGGCGGTGTCGTTCACCCTCGCCGTCGCGGGGCTGCTGCTGTCGGAGGTGATCGCTCGGCGCATGCGGCGGCTGCTTGGGATGTGATGCTCGACGTTTCGGTGCGGCGCCACCTCGGCGCATTCTCGCTTGATGTCAGCTTCAGCGCGCAAAACCCGGGTGTCACGGCATTGTTCGGCCCGTCCGGCTCGGGCAAGAGCACGGTGCTGTCCATCGTCGCCGGGCTGCTCCGGCCGGAGGCGGGGCGGGTGGCACAGGGCGGGGCCGTGCTGTTGGACACCGCGGCCGGCATCGACGTGCCGGCGGAGCGGCGGCGCTGCGCCGTGGTGTTCCAGGATGCCAAGCTGCTGCCGCATCTTTCGGTCGAGACCAACTTGCGCTACGGCGCACGGCGCGCGCCACGCGAAGCGCCCGGACCGGGCTTCGCCGAGGTGGTGGACCTGCTCGGCATCGCGCCCTTGCTGCGCCGGCGTCCGCGTGCCCTGTCCGGCGGGGAGCGGCAGCGGGTGGCGCTCGGCCGCGCCTTGCTGGCCCGGCCGCGCCTGCTGCTGATGGACGAGCCTCTCGCCGCACTGGACGGCCCGCGCAAGGGGGAGATCCTGGAATACCTGGAGCGGCTGCGCGATGCGGCGCGCATTCCCGTGCTGTATGTGACGCATGCGCTGGAGGAGGTGGACCGTCTGGCCGATACGCTCGTGCTGTTGGAGGCGGGGCGCGTGCTGGCGGCGGGGCCGCTGGACGCGCTCGCCGCCCGCACCGACCTGCCCGTGCTGAGCGGGCGGCGGGACGCCGGCGCCGTGATGTTCTGCACCGTGGAGGCGCACGACTTGGCGCGTGGGCTGACGCGCTTGGTGTTTCCAGGCGGCGAGCTTCAGGTTCCGCTACGGCCGGAAGCCGTGGGCGCCCGGCTGCGCCTGCGCCTGCGTGCCCGCGATGTCGCGGTGGCCACCGAAGCGCCGCGCGGCTTCAGCAGCCACAACATCCTTCCGGGCACGGTTTCGGCGGTCGCGCCATCCGGCCCGCATGAGGCTTTCGTCACGTTGGAGGTCGGGCCGACGCCGCTGCTCGCCCGGCTGACGCGCGACGCCGTGGCGACCCTCGGCCTCCGGCTCGGCAAGCCCGTGTTCGCAGTGGTGAAATCTACCGCGTTCGATCACGGTTAAGCGCGGCGGGTCAGCGGACCTCGATGGCCACCAGGTCGCGCACGCTGCTAGGCAAGCAGCCCGGCGAGCACGGTCGTGGCCAAGCTCCGCCGGGTGCTTGCCCGTCGCATCGGCTACTTCGCCACCATGACGTCAGACGCCTTAATGACGGCCGTGGCGTCGTCGCCGACCTTGAGCGCCAAGTCGTCGATGGCCTCATTGGTGATCGAGCAATGGATCGTGGTGCCGTTGCCGACGTCGATGTGGACGTGCCCGGTGGTCTGGCCCTTGGCGACCGAAGTGATTTTGCCCTTGATCTGGTTGCGCGCGCTCAACTTCATCATTTTTGCGTCCTGTTGATGAGAATGAGTGCCCTTAGCCCGGTTCCGCCGGGTTTACCACATGGTCCGCCTGGCCCGCTCGCCCCAGGTCCGGTCGTACTCGGCGCCGCCCACGCGGTTGTTGCTCATGGCAGCCAGGATCTCGCCGGGGGTGGGCAGGGTCGAAGGGTCCACACGGGCGGTCGGGTCCCACAGCCGGGAGCGGACGATGGCGCGTGCGCATTGGAAGTATATCTCGCCAACCTCGATCACCAGGACCGACCGCGGCGCCTTTCCCTCAACGGCAAAGGAGGCCAGCAGGGCAGGGTTGTCGTCCAAGTGGGCGCGGCCGTTGACCCGGAGCGTGCTGCCGCTACCGGGGATCAGCAGCAGCAGAGCCACCCGCGGGTCGCGCACGACGTTCAGCAGGCTGTCGATCCGGTTGTTGCCGCGCCGGTCGGGCAGCATCAGCGTGCGGTCGTCGTGGACCCGCACGAAGCCGGGCCGGTCGCCGCGCGGCGAGCAGTCCAGCCCTTCCGGCCCGGACGTGGCGAGCACCGCGAAGGGCGAGGCGGCAATCAGCGCTCCGTACTCCGGGGTGACGCGACGGGCGACCTTGGCGGTGGACGCTTCCCCGACCGGCCCGTAAAGGGCGGCGAGCTGCTCCACGGTCGTGATCCTCGCCATCGCGCCCTCCCATGCGAACGGCAAGGGTAGCGGCGGCGCGGGATGCCGGCCAGCTACAACTCCCCGCACCGAAGCCGGCGCGGGGAGGGAGCCGATCAGAGCGGCGCGGCGGGGGGCGTTGCCGCGGGGCCGCGCGGGCCGCCGCCGTGCCTTGGGCCGCGGCGCTCGCCGTCCGGACCCGCCCCGTCCGGACCGTCAGGGCGAGCGGGTGGCCCGGCGATTTCCGTCAGTTGCTGTGGGTTGGGCCCGATGGCCCGCACGCCGATCACCCGGCCCAGACCATTCGCCACGCCCTCGCCGCGCACGAACACGCTTTGCCCCACGGCGAGGGTCTGCGCCAGCCGCCGTGCTTCCGGGGGCGGCAGTCGGGCGATGGTGCCGTCGGCCAGGAGCACGCCGTTGAGGTTGCCGCGCGGCCCGTGCAATTGCGCCTTGATGACGCCCTGGGCTTCCAGCGGCTGCCGCGCCGCATCGGCACCGCGGCCGGGTCCACCAGGGCCATGCGGGCCGCGCGGGCCGCCAGCAGGCCCCGCATCCGTCACGCTCTGATTCGTCGCATCATTGGTGACCTGCATGGCCTGCACCATCGGCACCTCGCGCGCGCGCAGGCCGCGCACCGTGACCTGATCGCCGGGCTTGACGGCGTGGACGATCTGCGTGCCGAGATGCGGCGGCATGTGGATCTCGGTCCCGTCATCGAGGATCAGCCCGTCCACGTCGCCGCGCGGGGTGAGGCTGTACTGGGCGACGCGGCCCTTGGTGGCCGGCAACTGCGCCGGGTCAAAGGTCGGCGCGGTCTGCGCGACCGCCGCCGCGCCGGCGGCGCCGGCAATCAGCGTCGCGCCGAGCAGGGCCAGGCGCAGGCGCTTGGTCGAATATGCCATGATGTTCTCCGTCGTGGTGGGCGGTGTGCCCACGCCCGATGCTCTGCATCCGCCGTGCCATACGGCAATACACTGTAATGGCTCAGTTATTTTTCGTTGGCTGCCTTCTCTCCGTCCGCGGAGCCGACGGGTGGCGTCCGGCTTCCGGACAGGTCCAAGCGGGCCAGCTTGGTGTGCAGGAGCTGCCGGTGGATGCCGAGCCGCCGCGCCGCTTCTGCCCGGTTGCCGCCGCTGGCTGCCAGCGCCCGGCGGACCATGGCGGCTTCCAGCCGCGCCAGCGCGGTGGGCAGGTCGCCGGCGAGCCATTCGGCCGCTTCGGGCGCAGCGGGCATTGGGACGCCGAGAAAGTCAAGATCGGCCGCAGACACGACCGTATGGCGCACCAGGGCCGCGACGCGCTCCATGGCGTTGCGCAGTTCCCGAACGTTGCCGGGCCAAGGGTGCTCGATCAGCCGCGCCGCCGCCGCGGGCGACAGCCGCTTGGGGACGCCGCCCGGCCCGGCGGACAACGTCAGCACATGCTCGGCGAGGGGCACGATGTCGGCCAGCCGTTCCCGCAACGGCGGCAGGTGCAGCGGCACCACGCCCAACCGATAGAACAGGTCCTCCCGGAAACCGCCTTCCCGCACGGCGCGCCGGAGGTCGCGATGCGTCGCGGCGAGCACCCGGACATCCACCGCGGTTGGCCGGCCGCCGACCGGCGTCACGGTGCGGTCCCCAAGCACCCGCAGCAGCTTGGCCTGCATCGCCGGCGGCATGTCGCCGATCTCGTCAAGGAACAGCGTGCCGCCATCGGCTTCCCGGAATGATCCGGCGCGGTCCGCAACCGCCCCGGTGAACGCGCCGCGCACATGGCCGAACAGCAGGCTTTCCAGCAGTTCCGCCGGAATGGCGGCGCAGTTCACCGCGACGAAGGGGCCGCCGGCGCGGCGTCCATGCCGGTGCAGAGCGCGGGCGACGACCTCCTTGCCGGTTCCGGTTTCGCCGGTGATCAGCACGGTCGCGTCGCTGTCGGCCAACCGGCCGATTGTTTTCTGCACCTCCCGCAAGGCGGCGCTCGCCCCCACCATCTCGCCCTCGGGCACGGGCGCCTTGGCCGGCGCCGGCGGCGCGTCCGGCTCGGCTAGCAGGCCGGACAGCAGCCCGGCCAAGTCCGCCCGGCCGACCGGCTTGGCCAAATGGTCTATGGCGCCGAGCCGCATGGCCTCAATGGTGTTGGCCGCGGTAGGCACGGCGGTCAGCACCGCGACGGGCGGCGGCGCCGGCAACGCACGGATGCGGCGCAGCACCTCCAACCCGTCCAGCCCGGGCATGCGCAGGTCCAGCAGCACGGCATCGACGCCGGGCCGCGCAAGTCGGCGCAGCGCGGCGGCGCCGTCCTTTGCTTCCTCCGTTTGGTGGCCCAGGTCGCCCAGCGTTTCCGCCAGGCCCTCCCGCAGCGCCGCGTCGTCGTCCACGATCAGCACCGTCGCCATCAGGCGCGCTCCTGAAGCTCGATGACGAACCGTGCCCCCTGATCGGACGCAGCGAGACTCAGCCGGCCGCCATGCGCCTCCACCAGTTCCCGCGCGATGGCGAGGCCGAGGCCGGTGCCGTCCGCGCGTCCGGTCACGAACGGCTCGAACAACGTGTCGCGCAGGTCGGGCGCGACGCCGGGTCCGGTGTCCTCCACAACCAAGCGCAGGGCCGCGCCGCGGCACTCGGTCCGCAGCGAGATTTGGCCGCCAGGAGGCGTATGCCGGATGGCGTTGGACAGGAGGTTGTCCAATGCCCGACCGATCAACGCGGTGTCGAGCAGGGCCGTTCCCGCACCCTCGGCCGCAAGCGTCACCTGCGCCGCTGCGGCCTGGTCGGCATGGCGCTCCACGCATGACGACAGCAGCGTTCCGATGTTGGTCGGCTCCGGCGCGGGGTCACGGCGCTGGGTCATCGCCAGCAACTCGCCAAGCAGGCGGTCCAGCCGGCCGATCTGCTCCAGCACCGCCAAGAGGGCACGCCGGCGCCGGTCGTCGTCGCCCGCAAGCCCGTTCTCCGCCCGCAGCCGCATGGCGGCGAGCGGGTTGCGGATCTCATGCGCCACCCCGGCCGCGACCCGCCCGAGCGCCGCCAGCCGTTCCGCCGCGACGACGCGCACATCCAGTTCCGCCGACCGCCGCCGGGCTTCGGTCAGACGCTGGCCGGCCTGGTTCAAGGCATCGACGATGCGGTCCAGGTCGCGTTCCCCGGTGCGCGGCAGGGTAGGGGGCAGGTCGTCCCGATGCTGCGCCAGCCCGGCCTCCATTGCGCCCACCCGGCGCGCCCAGTCGCGCAGCAGCCAAGCGACCCAAGTCGACATGCCCAGCATCAGCGCGAACAACAGCAGCAGCCCGGCGCGCAAGCCGTCCGCCGCGCTCGCCGTCGCCACCCGGGTCATGGTCCAGGCGGTCAGGCCCTCGACGGGACCGGGCAACGGGCAGGCGTGCAGCAGCAGGGTCTGCGTGCTGCCGCCCGACGTGCGGGCGATTGCGGCCTCATCCCGGGCGGCCTGATCATTGGCGGCCTGGATGTTGGCGGTCTCGGCCGCGGGCAGATCCGTTTTCGGGCCGGTGCCAGCATAGGTCGGGAAGGCATACACGAGCGGCCCAGCCTCCGCTTGCCAAATGCCGCCCTCCACCCCGTCCTGCCGCGAAAGGGCAAGGGACACCGCCGCTTGCAGGTCGGCCCGCAGCCCGGCATCGTCCAACGACGGCACCGGGCCGCGCCAATCCGTGGCGTAGAACGCATACCGCTCGCGGATCAGGTCGCAGGCCCGCGCCACGACGGCCTCGCCCCGCTGCACCTGCGCCGCCGTGGATTGGCCGGTGATCTGCACCAGCAGCGCCCCGGCCGCGACGCACGCCGTGAGCGAGAACGCCCAGAGCGCCAGCAAACGGCCACGAAGCGAGCGCAGTCAGCGCATCACGACGCGGACGGCGCCGGGCCGCGCGTGCGGTCCAGCCCGTCCATGCGTGGCAGGGCCACCGGCTGGCCGCTGGCGGCGGACTGGTAGATCACTTCCATGATCCGATGGTCCTGCACGCCCTCCTCGCCGGGGGTGTGCGGCTCGCGGTTGGACAGGACGCATTCGGCCATGTGGTCCATTTCCAGCGCGAACTGGTTCTGCATGGGGACGCGCCGCTCCTCGACGGCCTCCGCCCGGCCCTCACGGCAGGCGATGCGGAGCTGCTTGTCATGGTAGGAGAACGCGCCGTCCAGGCTGATGGCGGCTCCCGGCGTGTGCACGCGCAGCAGCCGGCTTTCGTGCATGCCGTAGCTCGTCGCGCAGTTGGCGACGGTGCCGCCGGGGAAACGGAGCATGAAGTTCACGGTCTCCTCCACCTCGGCGTAGCGGGGGTCGTTTGGCGGGCTGAAGCTGCGGGCGATCACCTCTACCGGCTCCTCCCCGGTTAGGAAGCGGGCGGCGTTGAGGCAATACAGCCCGATGTCCGGCAGCGCCCCGCCGCCGGCGAGCGCGCGCTTGAAGCGCCATTGCGCGCCATCGCCCTGGTTCTGCACGTTCACCGCGTCGATGAAGCGGGCAGGTCCGAACGTTGCTTCCCGCACCAGGCGCAGCACCTCGCGGTTGTATGGCTCATACTGGCAGCGATAGGCGATCATCAGCTTGCGCCCTGCAGCCCGGCACGCATCGACCATGGCCTGCGCCTCGGCCGAGGACACCGCCATCGGCTTCTCGCACAGCACGTCCTTGCCGGCTTGAGCGGCGCGGATCGTGTATTCCTTGTGCATGGAGTTGGGCAGGACGATGTACACGGCCCGGATATCTGGGTTGTCACGGATGCGGTCGAAGACCGCGTAGTCGTACACCGCTTGCCGTGGGACGCCATACTGGGCGGCGACACGCGCCGCCTTGTCCGGCGTGCCGCTCACCAGGGCAACCAGGCGGGACCGCTTCGCTTCGCCGAACGCCGGCAGGATTTCTTCCAGTGTCAGGCGTCCCAGGCCGACAACGGCGAAGCCGACCCGCTCGTTCATCGGCATGGGGTTGGGCGGGCCGCCGGACGGGCGCTCGGTCAGCGCGGTCCAGGCCGGGAACTCCACCCGGCCATTCTGCACCCGGCCCGTGTCGATTTCCGGGACCGCCGCGGCGCCACGTGCAAGCAGCGTCCCGGTCGCGCCGGCAGCGCCGATCAGTGCGACCCGGCGGTTGATCATGTTCGCGCCAGCCATGCTGGTCTCCCTCGATTGCGGTTCGGAGGGCAACAACGCGCCGCTTGGGGACGCGATCCCTTTAATTTGTTTGCTGTGCCGATGAACGGTTGGCGTCCGCTTCTTCGCGCGGTGTTTTCTGCGGAAAGCGGGGGAAACAGACCTTGGATCAATACGCCATGAACAGCCGGTGCGCTTTGATCACCGGAGCCTCATCGGGACTTGGGGCGCATTTCGCGCGGTTGCTGGCCGCCGAAGGTGCCAAGGTGGCCCTGGCCGCCCGGCGCTCGCGGTGGCCTGCGACGTGACGGACGAGGCGTCCTTCGTCGATGCCGTTGCCCGCGCAGTGACGAGTCTCGGCACCCTGGACGTGTTGGTGAACAACTCCGGCGTCACCGGGCGCAAGCCGTTCCTGGACGCGAGCGGCGAGGAATGGGACAGCGTGCTCGACACCAACCTGCGCGGCGCGTTCTTGATATGCCGGGAGTTCGCGCGGGCAGCCATCGCGGCCGGGCAGGGCGGTCGGATCGTGAACGTCGCGTCCATCCTGGGCCTCCGTACCGTCAAGGGCGTGGTCCCATACACCGCGTCCAAGGCCGGGTTGTGCCATATGACGGCGGTGCTGGCGATGCGGTTGGGGCCGCGTGGCATCGCGGTGAACTCGCTGGCGCCGGGCTACGTCGAGACGGACCTGAACCGCGCTTTCCTGCAAGGGCCGGCCGGCGCCCGCATCGCCGGCCGCGTCCCGTTGGGGTACCTGGGCCAGCAGCCCCAGGACCTGGACGGCCCGCTGCTGCTGGCGTCGGACGCAGGCCAGTTCATAACCGGCGCCGTGCTGCCGGTCGATGGCGGCCACGTCGTCAGCTCGATCTAAGGCGTGCGGCGTCGGTTGCGCGGAGCCTATTGCGGCGGCGGCAACGGTTTGCCGTCGTGGCGGGCCGCCTCGATCTCCGCGGCGCGGCTTTGGCGGTAGGCGCTGCGAAACGTCGCGTAGGGGTCGAGCGAGTCCCGCTTGACCTGTTCCACCGGGTCCAGCAACTGCTCCCGCGTGTCCACCGCGCCCACGCCGAAGCGGGACCCTTGAAGGGCGCCGGCCCCACCGAAGCTCGCCCAGATGAAGGGGTCAAGCAGGACGTTGCCGCCATATCCCCCGGTATCCCGCACGTTCGACGGGCCGAGCAGCGGCAGGAACAGGAACGGCCCTTCCTCCACGCCCCATACCCCGAGCGTCGTGCCGAAGTTCGCGCCGCGGTGCGGCGGCAAGCCCAGGTCGTCCGCCACGTCGAACAGCCCGCCCACGCCGACCGTTGAGTTCACCACGAACCGGGTGACCGTTTCGGCCGCGTAGCGCGGATGGCCTTGCAGCACGTCGTTGGCGAAGACCACGGGACTTGCCACGTTCCTGAGGGCGTTGCCGATGGAGCGGCGCACCACGCCGGGCACGGCATACCGGTAGCCTCGGGCCACCGGCTCCAGCACGTTCGTGTCGAGGACGTCGTTCACTCTGTAAAGAAAGCGGTTGGTGGGCTCCAGCGGATCATTGTTCGCCTGGTACTCCGCCACCGCTTCAGGGTCAGTCGCAGGCGGGCGCGTTGCGCATCCCGTTCCCAACAGGGCGACGACCATGAGCAGGGCAGCAGCTTGCAGCGATGAGGCGGTCTTGTCGTGAACGGGCATTAACACTCCGCTGAATACGCGAGGCAGCCATGCTGAGCACCCGGTCCCGCCCGTCGGCTCGGGTTCTTGGGCGTGCCGCTCGCTGAGGGCTTGCTGAACCTTTAACACGGCGTGGCTGATTTCGCACCCGCGGCTTGTGCGGTCACTGGATCAGAACACCGCCGGTCAGGTGCAAGCTTTCTCGTGGAATGGGGATCAGACCGGTTTACGGCTCTCATGTCGGACATACAGCGGTTTCAGGCCAGACAGACCAATGCACAACGCACCAACACGATGCCACTTGCCTGAGGGCAGCGTACCATTGGACTGAACGGGTACTAAGCCGCAGGGTCTTGCGATAATGGGTGTAAAGGGCTGCTTTGTAGCGGGTTACAACCTCGCCTGTGCGCGAAAGATGGCTTTCAGACAGACGCTTGAGCAACAGCGTATGTTGGTCCCGTTCCTGACTACTCGTCGAGCGCTAGCCAGCAACTTGTCCCAAGGCTCAGCAACTGAAACCGACAAGCGATTTCAGTAGTGGCCGCGGCTGGGCAGGCTCCGAACAGGTCTCGACGCAGCATTAGCCTCAGTTCCAGCATCAAATACGGCCAACAAAACTTGAGGCACTGGCTCATCCAGGACCGTGTTGAACCTTTCCGACAAGTTGTCTTGCATCCAGGCAGCAAATGCCACGTGGCCGATAGTGCCCGCATCCGTCATTGATGGTCCACGGTGAGATGCCATGCTCTCCTAAAGCGTGACCCAGCATCCGGTTCCGGTCAAACCGACAGCCAGCATCCTTTGTCAACCTAAGTAAGCAAAGGTTGGATCTCGTCACAGATGGGCGGAATCTACGATAAGCCGCGCCAGATGCTTCCCCAAGCAGGCGTGCAAGGTGTCGATCACTTTCTGGCGGTCTGACCGTGGCGTACGTTCCAAATCGATCTGGCCGTCGTTCGCCCAGGCATGCATCAGGTCATAGCGGTGGAACAACACCACGCCGGGCATGGCCGAAACCTGCTGCAGCGCCTGCTCGTAAGGTTCAACGTTGCTGCTGGTTTGAAGGAAGCGGCTGAACTGCGGATCGATCAAGACAAGGTTGGCGCCGGCTTCCGAAACGGCCTCGGCGCCTTCGGATAGGGTTTGGCCGAACTCGCCGGGCGGGACGTTGCGCACCGCCTCGACGGTCCCCGTTTGCCACAGCACCAGATCATAATGATGGGCGGCCAGTTCGGATCGAAGCAGATCGAGCATGTCGGTCGCCAACAAATTGCGACCACCTCGAACCGTCATCTTGACATCGAGGCCTGGGATCGCTCCCCGCAGTTCCTTGGCCATCTGCAGCGGAAACGCCCGTTCGGACGCAGGCCCGGTAAACAGCTTGACTTGGGACGAGAGCTTGCCTCCGTCCCCGACAGACTGGCTCGTGATGGTGCCGGGACCAAGGCTTGCCTCCGGCCCGAACATCGTTGCGGAGCCGACAGCGAGGACATCGAGAACGGCGCCGGGTTGCAGCGCGGCGGCAACCTTGGGAATGGGGGTGGCGGTGCCCGCAAGGTCATCCGCGGCCTGGCATGCTTCCTGCGGCACCATCGCCATCACCGCCCCTGCGTGAAGCACGAAGCCAAGCATCAACAAGCGGCCAATCACGAAAATGCTCATATCACGCCTGCGTTACCGGACTTCGGCATGTCCGGCAACATCGTGCGGCTCACCCGGCCCTTTTGCCGATACCATGCCGCCAAGGCCCCGACGGCCACCATGGCGGCGATGCCTGTCACGTTGACCCCGGCCTGCACAGCCCAGTCCGCACGTTCTTCCATCGCTAAACGCCCCAGGAACGAAAGGAAAATGCCGGTGCAGAACACCGGAAGGGAATGCTGCCCGCACAACACGATTGGCTGGGCAAACCATCGGCCAAGCCAAGCCGCATGGGCCGAGACGGTTCGAGACACCAGCCAAGCCAGCGCGAGTATGGACAGCAACCGCATGGGATGCAGCCCTTCCTTGTCCACCGACAGAAGAATGCGCGCCGCCCCCGCGGAAAGCTGCGAGGTGATCTCGGGATACGGCCAAACCAGCCACAACAGGCTTACTCCCATCACCACAACCAACACGGATACGACATCGATCAACACGGGGCGAACCGGCAATTTGGGAGGCGCATAGGCGAGAATGGAGCCGATGACAAACAGCAGCTGCCAGGCAACCGGGTTGAAGTACCATCCTCCGCCTGTCCAAGACGGGAAGTTGTATCCGGTAATCCTGACCACCAGGTAAATTGAGAACGATAAGATAAACAGTAGCAACGGCACACGCAGCAATGGCATCACCAGAGCAAACATAGCTAGAAGTGCGACGTACATCGGCAGAATATTCAAGTATGCTGGCTGAAACGTCAAAAACAAAGCTTCCAGCATGGCCCGGTAAGGCGCCTCGGCCAGAACGTCGAGGTGGATCTCATCCAGGTATTCAGACCGATCCAATGCCGTCGCCGAGTATGACACCTGGGCGCTGAACACCACGAACAGGAAGATGTGGGCGACATACAGCACCCATGCCCGCCGCAGCACGTCTGCGCCCGCGAAAAGCCACCCGTGCCGGTCCATGCTGCGGCCGTAAGCCAGCCCAGCTGCATACCCGGCCAGCAACACGAAGATTTCGGTCGCGTCGCACAGCGCGAAGTTCCGCAGGCTGAACTGCGCCACCCAGTTGTCGGGGATGTGATCCATGAAGATCCACCACAGCGCAATGCCGCGGAAGAAGTCGATCCGCAAGTCGCGGTTGGAACCGATCAGGACCATGCCGCCTCCTGCGAAGCTCGGCTGCCGAGCCGCCCTCACACGCAGATAGGCCGTTCCAGAGACAATCACACCCCACCTCGCCTGGATCGGTCAAGGATCTTACCCGGCTGGCCCGGCGTCGGCGATCCTGGCGGCGATCTGCTCGACGTCGAGGCTGGCCGGGCAATTGGGATGGCGGGTCAGCAAGAGGCTTTGCCGGCGTATCGCGTCCTGCACATGGGCGTCCCGCCGGATCGTGCCGAGCAGCGGCGGCGTGCGTCCGAGGAAAGCATGGCAGGCCCGGGTCAAGGTCGCGGCCGTGCGCTCGCCCGCGGACGGGCTGCTGCACAGGTTTACCACCAGGCGCGCATCGCCGCCGGGCCGGTCGGCCGTGTGCAGCTTCATCGTCGCGTAGGCGTCGGTGAGGCTTGTCGGCTCTTCCGTCGCGACGACCACCGCCGTATCGGCCCAGGCCGCCATGCGCCGAACCGCACGGTCAACGCCGGCCCCGAGGTCGAGCAGCACCACGTCGTAATGCGTGGCGGCCGAAGCGAGCGCCGACAGCAGGCTCTCCAGCGCCGCGGGATCAAGTGCGGCAAGGCTCCCGGAGCCGGACCGGCCCGCCACCACGTCGAACCCGCCCGGCGCGAAGCCGGCAATCGCGTCCGAAAGCGTCGCAGACCCGGACACGACGCACCCCAAATCCAGGGCCGGCATCAGCCCAAGCTGGATGTCCACGTTGGCCAGGCCAAGGTCGGCGTCGAACAGCAGCACCCGCTTGCCGCTCAGCACCATTGCGTGCGCAAGCGTGATGGCGAACCAGGTCTTTCCAACCCCGCCCTTTCCGGACGCGACCGCGATGGAGCGGCCCGGCCGTGCCGCGGACAAGGAATAGGCGCGGGCGGCAGGCTTGCTCATGGTGCGATGTCCTGAGGGGCGGGCGCGCGAACGCCCGGCGGGATCGTTAAACGGCTGGCGAGGAATTCGGGCGTCAGCAGTTGAAGCCCGTCCGCCGCGCCCGGGCCGGTGCCAGCCTCCGTGAGCGCCAGCTTGGCGGACGCGGCGGCCAGCACGCCGCCAAGGCGGCGGGACAGGTCGAGGCGCGTCGCGATGAGCAAGGTCGCGCCCGCCTCGGCGAACGCTTCCGCAAGCTCGCGCGCTTCGGACGGATCAAGCCCCGCCGGCAGTGCCAGCACGGTGACGGCGCCGGCCGTGGCCGCCAAGGCCAGCAGATCCTCACGGGCCGACGCATCGAACGGGTCCAAGCCCTGCGTGTCGATCAGCACCGGCGAGTCCTGGCTGCGGGCTAGGGCGCGGCTGAGCGGCACCGGAGTGCTGGCGACCACGAGCGTCAGGCCCAGCAGCCGGGTGTAGGCAGCCAACTGCTCGGGCGCCCCGGCGCGCTGCCCGTCCGCGGTCACGACCAAGGGGGTTCGGCCGGCCATCACGCAGCGCGTTGCGAGCTTCGCGACCGTCAGGGTCTTGCCGGCGCCGGGCGGGCCGGCCACCAGCAGCGGGGCCGCGCCGTCGAGCGGCAGGGCACCGAACAGCAAGGCGTCGGGCAGCGCATCAGCAAGCCGGCCCGGCGCAAGCGCCTCCAGGAGGTCCGGCGGCACGCCGTGCCAGGCGAGCGCCACCCTTCGCGCAGGATCAACAGGCGGCGGCGGTGCCGGCAGGGGTGGCGGCTCGTCGGGCGTCGGCTCCAACGCCGCCGTGACCTCGACCCCGCCGGCGACGCGGCGCGTGGACAGGATCAACGCATCCGGGCCGAGGCTGTTCCGCACCTGCGCCATCGCCGCGGTCATGTTGGATGCTTGGAACAGCTTAAGCCGCATGATGGCAGTTCTAGCGGCTAATTGTTGCGGGTAGGTTAAGAACCAGTTGCCGGGCTGCTAGATCGTGCCGACCGTGCGGATGCGCGCCCGCGGGAAGATCTCGGCCTGTGCCAGCACAGGCGTTGCCGGGCGCAGGCGCTCGACGATGGCGCGGACGTGGGAGCGTATGGGGCCGGAGCAGAGCAGGACCGGCGCCTCGCCCGCTGCCGTCGCCGCCTCGAACACGACGCGGAACCGCTGCATGAACTCGCCCAGCCGGGAGGGCGCGATGGCAAGCTGCCGATCGTCCGGCGGGCCGACCAGGCTTTCGGCGAACGCCGCTTCCCAATCGGGCGACAAGGTGACGAGCGGGATGTAGCCGCCGGGGCCGGTGTTGCTGTCGCTGATCTGCCGGGCCAGCCGGGCGCGGACGTGGCCGATGATCGCGGGGATGGCGCGGAGCTGGCCGCCGCAGGCTTCGTGGATACCTTCCAGGATGGTGGGCAGGTCCCGCAGGGAAACCCGCTCGGCGAGTAAGCCTTGCAGCACCCGCTGCACGCCGCCCACCGTGATCTGCGCCGGGATCAGGTCGGCCACCAGCTTCTGCTGCTCCCGCGGCAGCTCGTCCAGCAGCTTCGCGGTTTCGGCGTAGGACAGCAGCTCGGCCATGGTTTCCCGCACCACCTCGGTCAGGTGGGTCGTGAGCACGCTGGCGGGATCGACCACGGTGCAGCCGCGGAAGATGGCCTCGTCACGCTTCCCGGTGTCGATCCAAAGCGCCGGCAGGCCGAACGCCGGCTCGGCGGTGCGCTCACCCGGCAGGTCGGGGATGCCGCCGGCCGGGTCCATGGCCAGCAGCATGGTGGGGCGAAGCTCGCCGCGCGCCGCCTCGATCTCCTTGAGCCGGATCGAGTAGCACTCGGCGCCGAGCTGCAGGTTGTCTTGGATGCGGACCGGCGGCAGCACGAAGCCCATTTCGGCAGCGATGGAGCGGCGCAGGCTCTTGATCTGCTCGGTGAGCCGCGGCCCGTCCCCGCCGGCCAGGGACAGCAGGCCGTAGCCAAGCTCAAGCCGGATGCTGTCGATGCGGAGCGCTTCGGAGATCGGCGGCTCGGACGGCACGGCCGGTGCCGCCGGCTCCACCTCGGCGGCGACGACCGGGTTGCGATGGCGCATGTAGGCCGCGCCGCCCGCCAGGCCGGCCAAGCCCAGGAACGGCAAGGCGGGCAGCCCCGGCATCAGCGCCAGCACCACGGCCGCCCCGCCCGCGAGTGCCAACGGCTTCGGGCTGCCGCCCAACTGCCGCATCAGCGCCGCGTCGGCCGGCCCCTCGACGCCGCCCTTGGTCACCACGACGCCGGCCGCGGTGGACACCAGCAGCGCCGGGATCTGCGACACCAGCCCGTCGCCGACGGTCAGCGTGGTGAAGGTGGACGCCGCCTCGCTGAACGGCATGCCGTGGCGCAGCAGGCCGATGGCCAGCCCGCCGAAAATGTTGATCACGGTGATCAACAGCCCGGCAATCGCGTCCCCGCGCACGAACTTGGCAGCACCATCCATGGCTCCGTAGAAGCCGCTTTCCTCCTCAAGTTCCCGCCGGCGGATGCGGGCCTTGGCCTCGTCAATCAGGCCGGAGGACAGGTCGGCGTCGATCGCCATCTGCTTTCCCGGCATGGCGTCCAGGCTGAACCGCGCCGCGACCTCGGCGATGCGGCCCGACCCCTTGGTGATCACCATGAAATTCACGACCAGCAGGATCGCGAACAGGATCACGCCGATCACCACGTCGCCGCCCATCAGGAAGCCGCCGAATGCCTGGACCACATGGCCGGCCGCGGCCGGGCCTTCGTTGCCATGGGACAGGATCAGCCGCGTGGTGGCGACGTTCAGCGATAGGCGCAGCAGCGTCGTGAGCAGCAGCAGCGTCGGGAAGCTGGTGAAATCCAGCGGACGCGCCAGGAACATCGCCACCATGAGCACCAGCACGGACCCGGTGACGGACAGCGCCAAGCCCACGTCGAGCAGCATCGTCGGCAGCGGCACCACCAGCACGGCCAGCAGCGCCAGCATTCCGAGCGCCAAACCGATGTCGCTGCCGGGGACAAAGCCGCGCAGGCGCTCGCCCAAGCCGCCAAGGGTCAGCGGGATCGCCGCCATGCGTCAAGCGGCCTCGTGCGGATGCGCGCCAAACGGCGTCACCGGGTGCACGCCGAACGGCGTCACCGGAACGCCCGCCTGCGCATAGTCCCGCAGCTTGTTGCGCAACGCCCGGATGGAGATGCCGAGGATCGTCGCAGCATGAGTGCGGTTGCCGAGCGTATGGCTCAGGGTTTCCAGGATCAGGTCGCGCTCCACCGCGTCCATTGTCCGGCCGACCAAGCCCGAAACGCCGGAAGCAGGGGAAGAGGCCGCGGTCGAGGCCGACGCCGCCTGGGCCGGGCTGCCCGGACCCGGCGCCAACTCGATGGCCTCCGCGTCGATCTCCTCGCCCTGGGCCAGCAGCACGGCGCGGTGCACCGTGTTTTCCAGCTCCCGCACGTTGCCGCGCCAGCCATGCGCCGCGAGCAGCGCGTGCGCGGCGCGGGACAGCGGGCGGACCGGCATGCCGTTCACGTCGGCGTAGCGCCGGGCATAATGGTCGGCAAGCGCCACGATGTCGCCGGGCCGCTCGCGCAAGGAGGGCAGGCGCAGGCTCACCACATTCAGCCGGAAATACAGGTCGTCCCGGAACCGCCCGGCGGCGATCTCGGCGGTCAGGTCGCGGTTGCTGGTGGCGAGGATGCGCACGTTGACCCGCACCGGCGCCATGCCGCCGAGCCGGTCGATCTCGCGCTCCTGGATCACGCGCAGCAGCTTCGCCTGCAGGCGCACGTCCATCTCGCTGATCTCGTCGAGCAGCAGCGTGCCGCCTTCCGCCGCCTCGAACTTGCCGGTGCGGCGGGCGACGGCGCCGCTGAACGCACCGCGCTCATGGCCGAACATCTCGCTTTCCAGCAGGTTCTCCGGGATCGCGGCGCAGTTCAACGCGACGAACGGCCCGGCGGCCCGGCGCGACTTGCGGTGGATGTGCCGGGCCAGCACCTCCTTGCCGGTGCCGGACTCGCCGGTGATCAGGATCGAAGCCTCGGACGCCGCCACCTGCTCGGCCCGGCGCACGGCGGCCAGCATGGCGGGATCGCGGGCGACCAGGGCGTGGGTTTCCCCCGACGCCGCTTCCAGGATAGCGGCGATCAGGTCGGGGTCGGGCGGCAAGGGCAGGAACTCGCGCGCGCCCTCCTGGATCGCCCGCACGGCCATGGGCGTGTCGGCGTCCAACCCGCAGGCGACCACGGGCACCACGATGCGTTCGGCGGCCAGCGCCTGCACCAGCGTGCCGATGTCGTGCGGCAGCTCAACCAGCAGCAGGTCCACCTTGGCGTCGGCGCGGAGCTGCGCCAGCGCGCTCCGGTCATCGTCCGCCTGGTGCAGCTTGGCGCCGCGGGCGGCGGCGATCCGCGCGGCCTTGCCCAGCTCGCCGCCGAGGGAGCCGATGATCAGGACGTGCATCGCCGCCGCCTACGCCCGATCGGCCTTGACGATCTCGGTCATGGTGACGCCCAGCCGGTTTTCATCGACCATCACTACCTCGCCGCGCGCCACCAGCCGGTTGTTCACGTAGATGTCGATGGCCTCGCCGAGCTTGCGGTCCAGCTCGACCACGGCGCCGCGGCCGAGCTTCAGCAGTTGGCTCACCTGCATGGTCGCCTTGCCGAGCACGGCGCTGACCGTGACGGGAATGTCGTACACCGCTTCCATGTCGCGGGTCGCGCCGCTGCGGGACGGCGCCGGGTCCGACAGGCCGGCGTCGGCGAGGTCGGACAGTTCCAACTTATTCGGCATGGGCCATGCTCCTTTGCGGGGTGCGGGCGGCGGCGGGTTCCAGCAAGCCAAGCTCGGTGAGGGCGGTCGTGATGGCGGAGCGGATCGCGGCTTGGTCGCGGTTCATCGAGCCGTCGGTCCAGGTCACGCGGGCATCGCCGGGCGCGAGCGGGGCGGCGGTCAACTGCACCGCCGCCGCAAGATCTTCGTCCAGCAGGGCCAGGTCCTCGCGCACCCCGTCCAGCACGGCGGGAGCAACCCGCACCGCGATGCGTGGCTGCTGCCCAAGCATCGGCAGCAGGTGCCGCAGCAGCGCCCGCACCTCCGCGCCGCCGTGCTGCGCGCATAGTTCCGGCAGCAGCCCGGCCAGCACGGACAGCATCGTGCGCGCCGTGCCGTCCGCCACCGCGTCGGCTAGGGCGCGCGCCTCTTGTTGGGCGCCGGCCACAGCGGAGGCAATCGCCGCGAGCGACTGCGTGCGGTCATGGAGCGCGGACCGCTCCCATTCCGCGCGTGCGGCCTGCACCGCCTCCGTGCGCGCGATCCGTTGGGCGGCCTCAAGGTCCGCCATGGTGAAGCTGGGCGGCGCCGGCGTCGGCTCCGGCACCGGCGGCAGGTCGGCGGCCGGGGGCAGTTCCGGGTCGTCGTCGAAATCCTCGGCATACAGGATGCCGACGAAGCGGGGCGCCGGGCCGTCCGTCATCAAAGCACCATCTCGTCGTTCTTGCCTTCGATGATCTCGATCGTGCCTTGGGCCGCCAGGTCCTTCGCCATGGCGACGATTGCCGCCTGGGCGTCATCGACATCGCGCAGCTTCACCGGTCCCAGCGCCTCCATGTCCTCGCGCAGCATCTTGCCGGCGCGTTCCGACAGGTTGGAGAAGAACAGCTCGCGCAGCTTGTCGGACGCGCCCTTCAGCGCCACCGGAAGCTTGTCCTTCTCGACCGAGCGCAGCAGGATCTGCACGTTGGCCGGGGTCAGGCGCTGCAGGTCGTCAAAGGTGAACATCAACGCCTTGATCCGGTCAGCCGCTTCCCGGTTGCGCTCTTCCAAGGCGGCCACGAAGCGGGCCTCGCTTTGGCGGTCCAGGCTGTTGAAGATGTCGGCCATCATTTCGTGGCTATCCCGTTGGCTGGAGCTGGCCAGGTTGGACATGAACTCCAGCCGCAGCGTCTGCTCGACGCCGTCCAGCACGTCCCGTTGCACGCTTTCCATCCGAAGCATGCGCATGATGACCTCGATGGCAAAGCTGTCCGGCAGCAAGGTCAGCACGCGCCCGGCGTGGTCAGGCTTCACCTTGGACAGCACGACGGCGACGGTTTGCGGGTATTCGTTCTTGAGATAGTTGGCCAGCACCTCTTCCTTGACGTTGCCCAGCTTGTCCCACATGGTCCGGCCGGCAGGCCCGCGGATTTCTTCCATGATCTGCGCCGCGCGGTCCGGCGGCAGGGCGCGAAGCAGCAGGCGCTCCGTGCTCGCCAGGCTGCCGACCAGGTCGCCCTGCTGGCCGATGGTCCTGGAGAATTCGAGGCATAGATCCTCGACCACGCTGGCATGCACGCTTCCCAACTGAGCCATCGCGGTCGAGATGTCCTTGATCTCGTCCGGGTGCATGGCGCTCAGCAGCTTGCTGCTCTGCTCCTCCCCCAAGGCAAGCATCAGGATCGCGGCTTTCTGCCGTCCGCTGACGTTCTGAAGCGCGGTGATCGTCGCCACCTAGCTGTCCTCCGGGGCGATCCAGTTGCGCAGCATCGCCAGACTTTCATCCGGGTGGCTGTCCACCAGTTCCGACACGCGGCGGATGGAGGCGACGCGCATCGTGCCCTCGACGTTCGCGAGCTGCATCATCTCGTCCCCATCCGGCGCACCCAGCGCGGCGGCGCCGTCCGAGCTGCTGCCGGGGCCGCCCTGGCCGGCAAGCGCCCCGGCGAGGGCAGGCTGCGGCGCCATCGTCAGCCGAAGCACCATCGGCCGCAGCACGAACAGCAGGACCAGCAGCGCCACGACGGCGAGAATGCCGGTCTGCCCCAGGCGAAGGATGTCGGCCTTCTCAAGGTTCATCCACCCGCCAGGCACCGCGGCAGCGTCCGGCCCGTTGGCTTCGGCGACGAAGCGCATGTTCACGACATCCACCCGGTCGCCGCGCGCCTCGTTGAAGCCGATGGCGCCGCGCACCAGGGTGGCGATCCGCGCCAGCTCGTCCGGCGTGCGCTCGGCGTAGGTGAGCGTGCCGTCGGGTCCGCGCACCGCCGCGCCGTCCACCATCACCGCCAAGCTGATCCGCCGCAGTTGCGGCTGCTCGCGCACCAGGGTGCGGACGGTTTTGCTGATCTCGTAATTGGTCGTTTCTTCCTGCTTATGTTCCTGCGTTCCCGCCGGGTTGGCGCCGGCATCGGCGTTCGGCAGGTTGTTCTGCACGGAAACGCTCGCCGCGGCCTCCGTGGTGCGGCTGTTGCCGGTCGTGCTTTGCTGGCTGCGCACCACCTGGCCGTCCGGGTCGTAGCGTTCCTGGGTTTCCCGCACCTGATCAAAATCGAGGTCAACCGCGGCCTCCGCCCGCACGCGGCCGGGACCCAGCGTGCGCTCCAGCATTTCCTCGACGGCGTGGGATAGGCGCTGCTCGGTGGCACGCTTCAACTCGTCGGAAGCCTGGCCAGCGCCGGCCGCCTCGGTCGGCTGCCCGGCGCGGGCCAGCAGGTTGCCGCGGCTGTCCACGATCGCGATGTTCTGCGGGCGCAGGCCCGGCACGGCGGCGGCCACCACGTTCAGCACGGCCTGCGTGCCTTCCCGGTCCAGCCGAGCGGCGCCGGCCATGGTCAGCACCACGCTGGCCTGCGCGTCCTGGCGGTCCCGGGCGAACGGCTCGCGCTTCGGCAGCACCAGGTGCACCCGGGCCGCCTTGATGCCCTGCAGCATGCGGATGGTGCGGGACAGCTCCCCTTCCAGCGCCCGGGTCTGGTTGATACCCTGCTGGAAGCCGCTGGCCGTCAGGTTGTCGCTGCGGTCGAAGATTTCGTAGCCGATGGAGCCGCCGGACGGCAGGCCCTCCTTGGCCAGCAACATCCGGGCGCGGGCAACCTGGTCCGGGGACACGAGGATGCGGGTACCGCCGGCCTCGACTTGGCGCGGAATGCGGGCACGGTCCAATTGGTCGACGACCTGCCCGGCCTCACGCAAATCGAGATCCGCATACAGCAGCGCCATCGGCCCCTCGCCGCCGCCGCGGACCATGAGGAACCCCAGCAAGCCGAGCGAGACTAGCGCCACCGCCGCCATCGCTCCCAGCTTCTTTACGCCGAGCGAGCGCAGGCTTTCCAGCAGCGCCTTCATTGAACCCGTTCGCCTCGCCTTTGCCGGTGCCAAGGTGCCATGAACGCAGGATGCGCCCACACACCTTCCGAAAAGGTTA
>CALMVT010000140.1:0-1338 GCA_937873175.1 uncultured Acetobacteraceae bacterium
GCGCCTCGCCGACCTTCAGGGCATGGCGGCGCATGGTCTCGTGGTGCCTTCCCGCGCCGACCGGGAACATCTGCCCCAATAGATCAGCAGCCGTCCTGTAGGTCAGAAGGGCACACAGATGGGCCTGCAGCCGGTCCAGCTCCGGCGTCGACCGGCAATGCGACGGCCAGCCAACGCCAGCCTCGATCCCGCCGCACGCGGCACAACGAAAACGGGGAAGCCACATCGTGACCTGGCCGAACAGCGTCGCCACCGCATGGTCCCGATAATCCTTCACGTGGCAAACGCCGCCACAGCGCGAGCAATCCGGCCGCCGGACCGCGTGCTCCCTCGCCTGTCCGGCGACGATCTCCCGTTGGACGCCCGCCAGCAAGCGCTTCGCTTCGGCCAGGGTCAGACCCAAACTGGCGATGTCGCCGAGATCGCCGGGCCGGTCGATCTCCAGGACGTCCGTGCACGACCCCTCGCCCTCAGCCCCGGTCTGCACCAACCTCAACATCCAGCCCACGCATCCATCCTTGGTCAGAGAACAGACGCGAAATTATCCAACTTACCTTCACCCACCCAATCTCGCGACAGTCCCACATCGTCCACTGTCGCCACCACCCGAGGCCGACCAACCATGACCCAATCCATCCTCAGCCACGCCCATCTAAACACCTGCCAAATGTGGCGCGATCAAGAGAACCCTGCTTAGCGAGCAATGGGCTCCCGCACGATGTCCCGCGTGGTGCGCGTGATCGCCTCGGCGAAGATCGGTTCCCAAGAGCGGATGTGCCAGCGCAGAAGAGCGGCGGCCTCTTCTTCCTCGGCCGCCCTGACGAGACCGACGAGGCGGGCATGCTCTTCGACCGAGGCACTCTGTCTGTCGTGCCCGGACCGCGACGCAATGCCGTAAAGCCGCATCTTGTCGCGCAGGCCCATCACCATCTCGGTAAGCAGGGGATTACCGGCCGCTTCGGTCAAGGCGCGGTGAAAGCGGCGATCCGCTTCCAGGTAAGCCCGGACGTTCGCGTCGCTCACCGCGCGTGCGACGTTCTCGGCGAGCACGTCCAATCCCCGGAGGCGGCGCTGGAGCTTGCCGCGAGTGACGATGCGCACGGCATGCGTCTCAAGAACCTCGCGGAGATCAAACAGGTTTCGCAGCTCGTCGAGGCTCGGTTCGACCACACGAAAGCCCCGGTTGCGCAGAGGCTCGATAAGGCCCGCACGCGCCAGCTCCAGCAACGCCTCCCGTACCGGCGTGGTCGAGACACCGAGGCTCGCCGCCAGGGAGGGCACAGAATACACCGCCCCCGGAGTGCTCTGCCCAGAGACGATCTCCGAACGTACTTGTTC
>CALMVT010000140.1:1348-9296 GCA_937873175.1 uncultured Acetobacteraceae bacterium
GATTCAAAATTAAACACTCTCCTGACCGGCAAGACCCTGTGGGCTGTCACACGTGCCAGTCCATTGTACGATGATCCTTTGGCATGCAACGTGACGCTTTACTTAAATGTGTAACGCTCTACTGTAAAGCATTCCATGATGGTCGGCCTGAGAACGGCTGGGAGCAAGAAGCCATGGCGCCACCAGCGGACCTCGAAGCACTGACGGTTCGGCCGCGGGGTGTCTGTAGGAGAACCCATCGGCTACGCCGCCGTCCGGATCTGCCGCCTTTTTGCTAATCGATCTCCCAATTTGATTGTGATGGCTACCGTGCTGAGGGCGACCTCTACCGTTCACCCGCCAGCCCTCCTGTGACGCCACCTGGAACGACGCGATCCCAGCAAACGGACGCACGACATGACCTTCATGCACCCGCATATCGCCGCCTCCGCGCGGGAAAGGCGCCTTCCTGCGCGGCGCCGGTCGCTATGTGGACGACGTCCGCATCGGCAACGAGGCGCACGGCTTCGTCCTGCGCTCGCCTCATACCCATGCTCGGATCGCTCGCATCGATACAACGCGGGCGAAAGCAGCGCCGGGCGTAGTGGCCGTGCTCACCGCCGCTGATCTGACGAAGCAGGTGCGCTCGCTGGGCTGTGTCATGCCACTGGTATCGCGCGATGGCCGGCTTCGCGTCGAGCAGTCCGCTCCGGCTGAGATCACGCAGTGCTTCCCGCACCGGTGTGGTCGAGATCCCGAGTTCATCCGCCAGGGCCGGAACCGAATACATCGTGCCGGGCGCGCTTCGGCCAGAGACGATCGCAGACCGGACCCTATGCACCCCCTTGTCCCGCAAGCTGGTGAAGCCCGTCATTGTCGTGCAAAGCGTCCACTCTCGCCCTTCCAAAAGGCTTGCGCCGCGTCGTCAACACGTTATCATGCTCTTCATAGAGTGTCACGCGTGCTAGTAGCGCGTCACACACTTGTAATGTGCGACTGCTCAGGAGAATCGTTTATGGCGTCCCTCGTCACACGGCGGCAGGCGCTGGCGCAGGCTGGGGCCGCTTGTCTGGCTCCCGCATTCGTAAGCGCCGCCCAGGCATCGCCTGCCGGGATTGACTGGCCGTTTGCCGCCATGGCGGGCAAGCAGGCGGATGTCGGACGCGCTTACGCACGACACTTGCGGGCACTGCCCCGCAGCATCGAGGACATGCTCACCGGCGGCGCGGTCTACAGTGATGACGTGCGCTTCAAGAGAGAGGTATACGGCCACGTCCTGCGGTCACCGCATCCCCATGCGCGCATCCGCTCCATCAATGCGTCCGCAGCGCGCCAGGCGACAGGCGTTCTTGCTGTGCTGACAGGATCGGACGTGGCTCGATTGGCCGGCCCGCTGACCTGTGTTGTGCCGCCCGCGGCGTACGGGCGGTCCCATACGCTCCCGGTCGATCGTCCGATCCTGGCCGTCGATCGTGTCCGTCACGTGGGCGACGGCGTGGCGTTCGTGGTCGCCGAGACGTCTGAGCAGGCAGACGAGGCGGCAAAGCTCGTCGCGGTGGACTACGAGGTGTTGCCGACCCACGTCGCGCTTCACGCAGAGAAATCTCAGACGCCGATCTGGCCGGCTGCGCCCGACAATGTCGCGTTCGACTGGCAGTTTGGCGACACTGCACTGTGTCGGGAGCTGTTCGCGGGCGCGGCCCATACCGTGCGGCTTCATCTGTCGATTCCCCGCGTTCTACCCAATCCCATCGAGCCGCGCACTGCCATCGGCGTATACGACGCACGCGCCGGCAGACTGACGCTGGTGTCCAACACGCAAGGCGTCCACTTCGTTCGGGGGGTGCTGACGCAAGCATTGCGACTGCCCAAGACGAAACTGCGCGTCGTGACTCCCTATGTCGGCGGCGCGTTCGGATCGAAGATCTATGCCTATCCAGAACATGCACTGGTTCTGCTGGCCGCGCGTGCCCTTGGCCGGCCCGTCCGGTGGACGGCGACGCGCGCCGAGGCGTTCATGTCGGATACGCAGGGACGAGGACACACGACCGAAGCCGCATTGGCGCTCGACAAAGAGGGGCGCTTTCTGGCCCTGTCCGTCAACCCGACTGTCGACCTCGGCGCCTACTTCTCTCAACTGACGCCGCTGGTTGCGACAGGGGTCGGCGCGCCGGTTCAGGGCGGCGCGTATGGGTTGCAGGCGATCGAAATCAACGTCCGCGGACTCTTCACGAACAAAGTCCCGATGGATGCGTATCGTGGAGCTGGTCGTCCAGAGGCGACGTATGTGCTCGAACGTCTCATCGATCGCGCCGCCGCGGTGCTGGACATCGACCCCGCGGACCTGCGGGCGCGTAATCTTCCGCAGACGCAGCACGGGACCATCACGACCGTCGCCGGGCTGACCGTGGACGGCGGACGGTTTCTCGACAACCAGCAAGTTTGCCTGCAGCAAGCCGACCGTGCCGGCTTTGCACAAAGGCGGGCAGAAGCGGAGAAGCGGGGCCGGATCCGCGGCTTCGGCTTCGCAAACTATCTCGAAGCCAATGGCGGCCTTCAGGTATCCGCCGCGATCCAGCCCGGCAGCGTGCCGCATGAATGGGCCGACCTGACGTTCGGTGCCGACGCATCGGCGACTGTCACGATCGGCACGCAGTCGGGAGGCCAGGACCATGCCTGTCCCATGGTGCTGTATGTTGCGCGCGAACTCGGGTTGAACCCCTCCTCGATCACGGTTCGCGAAGGCGACAGCGCCTTTCTGCTGAACGGCAGCGGCACAGGCGGGTCGAAATCCACCCTGGTGAACTCGGTTGCGATCAAGCGGGTGATTGCCGATATCGTCGCAAAGGGAGCGACGCTCGCGGCCAAGCAATGGCGTGTCAGTTGCGAGTCGGTCCGGTTCGAACGGGGCGTCTACTCCCTGGCCGGTTCGAACCTGACCACCCGCTTCGCCGAACTTGCGGCTCGGTTCCCCGGCGCGCTGGACACGCAGGGGGAGGCAGGATTGAAGCAGGGCAGCAGCGCCAATGGCTGCCACGCGTGCGAGGTCGAGATCGATCTGGACACGGGTGCGGTCGAGATCGTCCGCTACACCGCCGTGGATGATTTCGGAACGGTGATCGACACGGCGGTGGTTCGCGGACAGGTGCAGGGCGGTGTGGCGCAGGGTATCGGCCAGGCGCTCCTCGAGCGTGCGCCGCTGCCGGACGAATTGCTGCACCCCACGACAACGTCCTGTTTCGCCCATGCGCTGCCGCGCGCGACGAATGTGCCGAATGTTGATTGGACCGATAACGGCCTGACGTCGCCCACGAACGTCTTCGGGGCAAAGGCCTGTGGAGAATCCGGTGCGAGCGCGGCACCGCCCACGGTCATGAACGCAATCGTCAACGCGCTCGGCGCATATCCCCGCGCCTGGGACCTCCAGATGCCGGCGCAGCCCGCGGACATATGGTCGGTGCTGCAGTCCGGCGCGCGTCCCGTGCCGACCGAAGCAGACGCGACGACGCACCAAATGATGCGGCGGAGTTGAGTCCTGAAATCCACGGCAGCCGACAGCGGGACCGAACCGGGTTGGCCGATGCGCGCACGGCTGCTCGCGGCGGATCTGGTCACGTTCGATCCCGGCCGCCTCGGTTGGGTGCTGGCGGTTCGGACCAGCTTGGGCCTTGCGCTGCCGCTCCTGCTAGCGCACGCGCTCGATCAGCCGAGTCTCGTCTGGGTCGGGCTTGGCGCCTATCTGCTGGCGATCGGCGATTGTGTCGATAACGGTGATCGCGCACAGCCCATGCGCATTGCCGTTGGAGCGGCTCTCGGTGGCCTCGCGCTCGCAACGGGCGTTCTCGCCGGCGGAACCCTCGTGACGGCGCTCGCTTGGATGGCCGCCTGGGGCGTCGTCACGGGAATGATGAGCGTCTACGGCAACGCGTTTGCGGCGATGTCCCTGCCGATCGCCTGGGCCTATGTCGAGCTGGGGTTGCCGGCGGCGGACCACACCCTGCCGACCGCGTTGCTGACAGGCGGGCTGTTCGTGCTCGGCGGCCTGCTGACGCTGCTGCTTACGTTGACATTGCGTCGCCGCCGACGCGTCGGCCTTGACTTGAGCCTCGCGGCCGATGACGAGCGGCTGGTTGTTGCCGCTTCTCTGGGGACGCCGAAACCGCGCTGGTCCGCGGCCCTCTCGCCTTTGCTGGCGAACCTCGACCCCAACTCGGTGGCAGCGCGCCACGCGCTGCGTTTCGCCGTGGTGACGTCCGTGGCAGTCGCGGTGTTCTGGGTGTTTCCCAAGCCGTTCGGCTACTGGGTGCCGCTCACCGCGACAGTGGTTTTAAAACCGTATGCCGGGATGACCCTCGCGCGCGCCGTCCAGCGCGCAATCGGCACGGCCGTGGGCATTTTGGCAGGCCTCGCCCTGATGCCGTTCCTGCCGACCCTCAGCCTGCAGTTCTCGGCGGCCATCATCTGCTTCTTCGCGATGATGGCGGTCCTGCCTTTCAACTACGCGCTCGCCATCGTCTTTCTCTCGGCCGGCATCATCCCGTTCGAGCACGTGCTGACGCCGGATATTCGGAACGCGGTCGGGACCGATCGCCTTACGGCAACGGCCATCGGAGTGGCCTTGGCCTTGATCGGCGGCCATGTCCTGTGGCCCACCTTCGAGCGGCAGGGACTTCCGGGTCTCCTGCGCAGCTGCAAGCAAGCCTTGGCCGCCTACGCGGATGCTGTCATCGGCACGGCCCAGGGGGACGTGGCGACCGGCGAAATGCAGGCTGGACGCCGCGGCGCCTGCCTTGCTCTCACCAACCTAGAGGCCGGGGTGCAACGCTCGTTAACCGAGTTCGGCGGCGATACCGTCGCCATGATCCCAACCCTTCGGGCGGCCGCCGCACTTCGACGCCTCGGCAACGGGCTCGATGCACTTCTCCAGACCGCCCCGATCTTCGCCCGATCACGCCCGGCGCTCGCAGCTTTCCGGGCAAGCTTCGTTTCTGCTCTGTCCGACCCCGGTCGTGGCAAGCCGTCGATCGACACGTTGCGTTCACAAATCCTGCTGCCCGACAATTCTGCCGAAGCCGCAGCGTTTCGGCAGCTGCTCGACCGGCTAGTTTCCGAGTTGGAGATGCTGCTTACCGCGGCATCGACGTGTCCTCCGACGATCTCGACCCGGCCCTCCGATGAGATCCGCAGCCAGTTGCGTGCCGCCCATGACACGGCACCGCGCGGTTGATCGTAACGTGGCAGGTCTTCGCCACCCACTGAAGACCGTAACAGCCGCCAGCCAATGACGGCGCTGACCGAGGAACAACGTCATGCATCTCGATCCCCTGTTGTTGTCGCGGATCCAGTGGGCCTGGGTGATCGGCTGGCACATCCTGCTGCCAGCGTTCACCGTCGGCCTCGCCTCCTACGTGGCAGTGTTGGAAGGATTGTTCTTCTTCACCGGGCGGGAGCACTGGTTCCGCATCTCGCGCTTCTGGACGCGCATCTTCTCGGTGTCGTTCGCGATGGGCGTCGTGTCGGGCATCGTCATGCCCTTCCAGTTCGGCACCAACTGGTCCCGCTTCTCGGACGCGGCGGCCAACGTCATCTCGCCCATGCTCGCCTACGAAGACCTGATGGCCTTCTTTCTGGAAGCCACATTCCTGGGCGTGCTGCTGTTCGGGCGCCACCTGGTGCCGCGTTGAGTCCACTTCCTGGCCGCCTGCATGGTTGCCATCGGCACCCTGTTCTCCTCGTTCTGGATATTGTCCGTGAACAGTTGGATGCAGACCCCGGCGGGATACGAGGTCCACGATGGCCGGTTCTTCCCGACCGACTGGATGGCGGCGATCTTCAATCCGTCCTTCCCCTACCGGCTCGCGCACAACGTCAGCGCCTTCTACATCACGACCGGCTTCGTGGTGCTGGGTGTCAGCGCCTATTTGGTCCGCGGCGGCACGTTCGCGTCTGAAGGCCGGCGAACCATGCGGATGGCGCTGGGCTTCTTGACCGTGTTCGTGCCGCTACAGATCGTGCTGGGCGACAGCCACGGCCTGAACACGCGCGAGCATCAGCCGGCCAAGCTCGCCGCCATCGAGGGCCGCTACGACACTGCCAGCCCGGCGCCGCTGACCCTGTTCGGCATCCCGAATGCCGGGGCCGAGCGGATGGACTACGCCATCGAAGTCCCCTGGCTCGGCAGCCTGATCCTGACCCACTCCCTGAACGGCGAGATACGCGGACTGAAGGACTTTCCGGCCGATCAGCGCCCGCCGGTTGGACCAGTGTTCTATGCGTTCCGGGTCATGGTTGGCATCGGCCTGGCCATGCTGGGGATGGTCGTGCTGGCATGGTGGCTGCGCTGGCGCGGGACGCTGTATCAGTCCGGGTGGTTCCTGCTTCTCTGCCAATGGGCCGCGCCGCTCGGCTTCGTGGCCGTGCTGGCGGGATGGACAACGACGGAGGTGGGGCGGCAGCCCTGGACCATCTATGGACTGATGCGGACGGAGCACTCGGTGTCGCCGTCGCTGACCGGGCCGGACGTGTTGTGGTCGCTGCTCGCCTACATGGCCGTCTACCTGGTCATGTATCCCGCCGGCATCGCCGTGATGGCGCGCATGGTCCGGCAAGGCCCGCGGGAGGAGGCGATGGCTGCCAAGCCCACCGAAGGCCTACAGCCCCGCGCCCCAATTGTTGGCGCCCCCGTCATCGGCCCGGCAGAGTAGGAACGATGGGTAGCTTGCTCGATCTCGTGCTGATCTGGACGGCCATCATCGCGGTCGGCGTATTCCTGTACGTGCTGCTGGACGGCTTCGACCTGGGCGTCGGCATCCTGTACGGCTTCGCGCCCGAGGCGGAGCGCAGCCAGGTGATGAACTCCATCGCCCCGGTGTGGGACGGCAACGAGACCTGGCTGATCCTGGGCGGGGTGGCGCTGCTGTCGGTGTTCCCCGTCGCCTTCGCTATCATCATCCCGGCTGTCTACTTCCCCGTGCTGCTAATGCTGCTGGCGTTGGTTTTCCGCGGCGTCGCGTTTGAGTTCCGGTTCGAGCGCCCGTGGCTGCGGCGCTTCTGGTCCTGGGGGTTTTGCGTCGGGTCCGGCCTGGCCGCATTCGCGCAGGGAGCCATTCTGGGGGCGTTCATCCAGGGCTTTGCCGTCCAGGGCCGGGAGTTTTCCGGCACGTCGTGGGACTGGCTGACGCCTTTCTCGGTGCTGACCGGCCTGGGCCTCATGTGCGGCTACGGGCTGCTCGGGGCGGGGTGGCTCATCATCAAGACCGAGGGCGCGTTGCAGGCATGGGCACGCCGCGCCGGGCGGGTTTGCCTGCTGGGCGTGCTGGTGGCCATCGTGGCGGTGAGCCTGTGGACGCCGCTGGCCGACGCCGGCATCGCCCACCGCTGGTTCGGCTGGCCCAACATGCTGCTGTTGGCGCCCGTGCCGGTGCTGACGGCCGCTGTGGCCGCGGTGGCCTGGCGTGCCCTGGCGGGGTGGGGCGGCGACGCGGCGCCGTTCCTCGCGGCAATGGGACTGTTCCTCCTGTCCTATCTCGGCATCGCCATCAGCCTGTGGCCGATGATCGTGCCGGGGCACTTCACGCTGTGGCAGGCCGCCTCGTCCGAAAGCACCCAGTCGTTCCTGCTGGTCGGGACGCTGCTGCTGCTTCCGGTCATCCTGATGTACACGGCGTGGTCCTACTGGGTGTTCCGCGGTAAGTTGCAGGCCGGCGCAGGGTATCATTGACCTGCCCAGGCCGCAGCGGGCCAGGCCGGAGTCCGTCAGGAAGCCGGAACGACGGACCGGGGGAGAAAGCCACGCTCAACCGGTGCGCAGCCGGCACGCCGAGACTGTTGAACGCATCGTCCACGCGGCGTTGTCAGGTTGACGGGTGCAGGATTTCGATGATCTCAGGCCAGCTTCGGTGCCTATTCGACATCAGCAACCGCGGTGACCTCACGCCAGGTGTGGAAGGCGGCGTCGCGGGCGGCACGG
>CALMVT010000141.1:0-7802 GCA_937873175.1 uncultured Acetobacteraceae bacterium
GCCGGCCAGGACCCGGCGGCGGACCAGGAGCCGGTCGGCGGCGTGTTCATCAACGAGCACTGCGAAAAGCTGACGGCCGCCCGGAAGCTCACCCTCGACCGCATGCTGTTCCGCCGGGCCGGGCAGGACCTGAAGGACTTCGTGAGCCGGTCGCGGCTGGAAATCCTGGGCCGCGGTGACGGCGAGGCTGCCCGCGCCTCGAACTGACGCGGGCGCTCCCCCTGGGCCGTTCAACCCTCCCAAGCCAAGCTGCTCAAATTGCGCTTCCAAGGCTGCACGCCTGGCGTGGCGGGTTCAACGCTCGTACAAGCGCCGGCGGCGGCCTGCATGGGACGGAGTGATTGATGAAGCGGAGATTGGCGTTGCTGGCCCTATGCGGCCTCCTCCTGGCGGGGCCGGGACGCGCGGCGAGCATCTCGGGCCTGAGCCTGCCTGACACCTACCCGCTGGCCGGGCAGACCCTGGTGCTGAACGGGCTTGGCATCCGGACGCTGACCATCTTCAAGGTGAAGGTATACCTCGCCGGGCTGTATGTGGCGCAAAGGAGCCGGGACGCCCGCGCGATCCTGGCGTCGCCGGGTCCCAAGGTGGTCCTGATGCAGTTCCTGCACAAAGCGTCCAAGGAGGACGTGGAGAAGCAGTACCGCGAAGGCGAGGCCAAGAACTGCGGCCACGGCGAGTGCAACCCGTCCGACAAGGGCGATTTCGAGCGCCTGATCGCGCTGACGCCAGGGGCCGCGGTGGGCGACACGCTGGCCTACGTCTGCACGCAGCGCGGCTTGCGGGTGCTGTTCAACAACAAGCCGGTGGCCGACATCGCGAACCCCGATCTGGCGACGCGCATCCTGGCCGGCTTCATCGGCAACAACCCGCCGTCGGAAGACCTGAAGGCTCGCCTGCTGGGTGTTGCGGCGGAGTAGAGGGGGTGCGCCGGTCCTTGCCGACGCTGATGCCCGGGCAGAGCGGTGCCGGGCTTCGCGGGGGCATCATGACGCGCGGACGCGCGGGAGCCGCGCCATGTCGCGCCTGATCCAGCGCAGCCTGCGGGACACGTCCGAGACCGCCGTTGCCGGCCACGGCATCCGCCTTCGCCTGGCAAGCGGCAGAACGGTCATCGACGGATCGGGCGGGGCGGCCGTCGCCTGCATCGGGCACGGCAACAAGCGCGTCGCGGCGGCGATGGCCGAGCAGGCAGGGCAGATGGCCTACGCGCACACCGGCTTCTTCACCTCCGAACCCGCGGAAGCGCTCGCCGAGCTGCTGCTGGCCGACGAGCCGGGCGGGCTTGCCCATGCGTTCTTCGTCAGCTCCGGCTCCGAAGCCATGGAAGCCGCCCTCAAGCTGGCCCGGCAGTTCTTCATCGAGGTCGGGCAACCCCGCCGAACCCGTTTCATCGCCCGGCGGCAAAGCTACCACGGCACCACGCTGGGCGCGTTGTCGGCCGGCGGCCACCTCGCCCGGCGCGCGCCTTACGAGCCTTTGCTGGGCGCCGGGTTCAGCCGGGTTTCGCCGTGCTTCGCCTACCATGACCAGGCCGCGGACGAGGGCGACGCGCAGTATGTCGGGCGCCTGGCCGCCGAGCTTGAGGCCGAGTTCCACCGGCTCGGCCCGGGCACGGTCGCGGCCTTCTGCGCCGAGCCGGTGGTCGGGGCGGCGGCAGGATGCGTCACGGCGGTGCCGGGCTACTTCGCCGCGGTGCGGGACGTATGCGACCGGCACGGCGCGCTGCTGATCCTGGACGAGGTGATGTGTGGCATGGGCCGCACGGGAAGCCTGCACGCTTGGGAGCAGGAGGGCATCACGCCCGACATCCAGACAATCGCCAAGGGCCTGGGCGGCGGCTACGCGCCGATTGGCGGCATCCTGGCTTCGGGAAGGGTGGTGACGGCGCTGCGGGACGGCTCCGGCGGCTTCATGCACGGGCAAACCTACCAGGCCCATCCCGTGGCCTGCGCCGCCGCCCTTGAAGTGCAGCGCATCGTCCGGGAGGAGGGCCTGGTCGCCCAGGCCGCCCGCCAAGGGGAAACGCTGGAACGCCTGATGACCGAGCGGTTCGGCAACCATCGCCACGTCGGCGACAACCGCGGGCGCGGCCTGTTCCGGGCGGTTGAGTTCGTTTCGGACCGGCCCGGGCGGACGCCGTTCGACCCGTCGCGGGAGATTGCCGAGCGGGTCAAGCAGGCGGCGCTCGACCGCGGGCTGGCGGTTTACCCATCGGTTGGCACCGTCGATGGCATCCGGGGCGACCACGTGATCGTGGCGCCGCCCTTTATCGCCACGGATGCCGACCTGACGGAGATCGTGGACCGGCTGGGCGAAGCCATCGACGCGGTGTTCGCCTGACCCGCCTGCAACGCGGCCCGCCCTGATTCGGCTTGAACGGTAGGGAAGTACCCGGGAGGGTCCTGGCGCACCTGCCGCGCGCCCGTGCCGTGCGGGCGAAGGCGGCGAGGCACAAGGGGGGACGGCATGGCGCAGCAAGCAACGGCGGGATTGCCCGCCGGGCCAGACGGAACCGGCGTCCGCCTCGTCCTGGACGCCCGCGCGCTGAACGGGGAAACGCCGAGCTGGTCCCCGGAGCGGAAGCGGCTGTTCTGGGTAGACCTGCGCGAGCCGGCGCTGCACGAGTTCGACCCGGCCACTGGGCAGGATGAAACCTGGGCCATGCCGGCCTGGATCGGATGCTACGGGCTGGACGACGGCGGCGCGGTCGTCGCCTTGCGGACCGGCCTGCACCGGCTCGATTTCGCGACCGGCGTGCTGGATCTGCTCGCCCCGCCGCCCTGCGACCCGCGCCGCTTCCTGCTGAACGACGGCGGATGCGACCCGGCGGGCCGCTTCCTGGTCGGCCCGATGTACCACCCCCTCGCGCCCGGCGACCGGCAGCCCGGCGTGGCGCCGGCCTCGCCCTTGTGGCGCTACGGTGGCGGCGGGCGCTGGACCGCCGTGACCGACCCCGTGGGCGTCAGCAACGGCCTGGCCTGGAGCCCGGATGGGCGGACCATGTTCCACGCCGACGCGTCGCAGCGCACGGTCTGGGCCTACGACTACGACCCAGCCACCGGCACCGTGGCCAACAAGCGCGTGTTCGCGCGGGTGGAGGAAGGCGGCGGGGAGGGCGGGCCGGACGGGGCAGCGGTGGACCGGGACGGGTTCTACTGGTGCGCGGTGTTCGGCGGCGGGTGCCTGCTGCGGTTCGACCCGGGCGGGCGGCTTGAGCGCCGGGTCGCGATGCCGGTGCAGTATCCGACCATGCCGGCCTTTGGCGGGGACGCGCTGGACATGGTTTACGTGACCTCCGCCACCTGGCCGTTGTCCGAGGCGGAGCGGCGGCAGCGGCCGGAGGAGGGCGGGCTGTTCGCGTTCCCGGCGCCCGTGCCGGGCCTGCCGGCGACGCGCGTGCGCTTGGGGGCTTGAGCCCGCATGTTTGCGCGATGAAACAAATAAGCGGGCGGCGCATTAAGGTGGCATGAACGCCATCACCCCCCTGCATCCCGCGCAGCACGTCGCCGAAGCCTTCCGAGCCGCCGTCCGGGCGTTTGACCGCGCGCATCCGGTGCTCCTGCTGAGCCACAACGACGCCGACGGCCTGTCCGCCGCCGCCTTGTTCGCGCGGGCCTTCGCCGCTGACGGCTGGCAGGTCCGCACCCGCGTGGTCGGCCGGGGCGAGAGCCCATGGTCCCCCGAGATGCGCGCCGAGCTTGCCGACGTGGCCGCCGGCGGCGTGGTGGTGACGGACCTCGGCGTGCAGCCCGGCCTGCCGAAGCCCGGCGTGCCCACGATCGTCGTCGATCACCACATCCCCGGTGCCCCGCCCGCCGGCGCCACGGTGATCACCGGGCACGGCATGGACCCGATCCCGACCTCAAGCCTGCTCGCCTTTTGGTGCGCCGGGGCGCTGGCGGACGCGGCGCCCTGGCTGTGGATCGCGGCAGTCGGCCTGATCGGCGACATGGCGGAGAACGCGGGCTTTCCCGAGATGGCGGACGCGCGCCGCTACGGCGTCACGGCGCTGCGGGATGCGGCCTCCCTGGTCAACGCGCCCCGGCGCACCGCGTCCGGCGACGCTTCCCCGGCCCTGGCGCTGCTGATGACGGCGGACGACCCGAAGGAGATCACCAAGGGCGGGCGGCCCGAGGCGGCGGCGCTCCGCGCGGCGAAAGCGGAGGTCAAGGCGGAGCTGGACGCCGCGCGCCGGGTCGGTCCCAAAGTGCGGGGCGAGGTGGCGCTGATCCGGTTCAGCTCGCCCGCCCAGATCCACCCGCTGATCGCCCAGCAATGGCGTGGCCGGCTGCTGGGGGAGATCGTCATGGCGGCGAACGCCGGCTACCGGCCGGGCTGGGTGCACTTCGCCGTGCGCAGCGCCCGCGACCGCGATTTGGTTGCCTTCCTCGCCGAGCATCGCCCGCCCGGCGCGGACGAGGCGTACGGGTCGGGGCACCGCCAGGCCACCGGCGGCGCGCTGCGCCCGGCCGATTGGAACGTGTTCATCCGCGGCCTAGGGTTCGGGCCAGAAGACGAAGTGCCGGACGAGGTGCCAGCATGACCGCCACGATGCGCCTTGGCTTTCCCGTGAAGGTGATGGGCACGCCGGGGCTGAAAAGCAACGACACCAGGCGCTGGCAGAAAGGCCCGCACCTGAAAACGTCGCTCGAATACCTCGACACCATCTTTACTTACCTGCAGAAGCGGCGGATCGACATGTATCGCATGTCGTCCGACCTTGCGCCCTACGCGACCCACCCGGACATGCCGCAGTTCCATTCCATGGTGGCGGAAAGCGACGCCGAGCTGCGCGCAACGGGCGCGCGGGCCAGGGAGCTTGGCATCCGCCTGTCGTTCCACCCGTCGCAATACGTGCTGCTCAACAGCCCGGACCCGGCGCTGACAAAGAAAAGCATCTGGGACCTGGCCAGCCAGGCCGAGATGCTGGACCGCATGGAACTTGGGCCGGAAGCGGTCATGGTGACGCATGTGGGCGGCGCCTATGGCGACACGGAGGCGAGCCGGGCACGCTGGGCGCAAACCTGGCCCACCCTGCCCGAGCATGTCCGGCGGCGCCTGGTGCTGGAACACGACGACATCCGCTTTTCCGCGGCGGACGTGCTGTGGATACATGAGCAGACCGGCGTGCGGCTGATCTTCGACTACCAGCACCATTGGTGCCTGAACCCGACCGGGCTGGACGCCCTGGACGTGCTGCGCCCCATCCTCCGCACCTGGCCGGACGGCGTGCGGCCGAAGATCCACTTCTCCTCGCCGCGGACGGAGCTGCGGGAGGTGGTGCGGGTGGACCGCAAAACCCGCAAAAAGAAAAAGGCGCTGCTGCCCCCGGTGTGGACCGGGCACGCCGACTTCACCAACCCGTTCGAGTTCGCGCGCTTCATGCGCGACACGGCCGGGCTGGAGTTCGACGTGATGCTGGAAGGCAAGGCCAAAGACGTGTCCTTGGCCAAGCTGCGCCCGGACCTGCTGCGCTACGCGCCCGACGTGGCGGCCCGCTTCGGCGTGTTCCCGGCGGAGGCGAAGGTCCTGGAAGAGGAAGAAGCCAGCCTGGAAGCCGACCACGACCCCATGGCTGATCCGGATGTGGACGAGGCCGCTTGAGGCCGCTCTCCCATCAGGAAAGGTGATCCAACCCGCCCGATAAAACGATTTGGACGATCCCGGCTTCGCGGGCAAGCTGCCGGCTGGCATTGGGAGCAACGCGATGATCCGCACGGGAAACGCCTACCGCGAAGGGCTGCGCGACGGGCGCCAGGTGTGGATCGAGGGCGAGCGCGTGCGCGACGTGACGACGCACCCGGCGCTGAAGCCGATCGTCGACGTGAAGGCGCGCATGTACGACATGGCGTTCGAGGCCGCGCACCGGGACACCCTGACCTACGTGGCGGACAACCAGCGCAAGTCGATCCTCAACCGCCCGCCCACGGAAACAAAGGACTGGACGGACAAGCTCGCCGCCGTGGACGCCGTGCTGAAGGACATCGGCGGCGTCGTCACCCGCGTCGGCGATGAAACGGTGGGCGAAATGTGGTCGCTGCAGGACGGCCGCGACGTGCTGGCGGAGATCGATCCGCGCTTCGCCGACAACATCGACCGCCACATCGCCGCGGTGCGCGACGACGACCTGTTCCACGTGTCTGCCAACACCGACCCGAAAGGCGACAGGTCGCTGGCGCCGCAGGACCAGGACCCGGACATGCTGGTGCATGTCACGCGGGAAACCGGTGCCGGCATCGTCATCCGCGGCGCCAAGTACGAGACAGCCGCGGCCTATGCCGACCAGGCGTTCCTGAAGCCCACGGTCGGCGCCTGGGCCAACAACAAGCTGTCCGACTACGCCGTGGGCTGCATCGTGAAGATGGGCGCGCCCGGGGTGAAGCACATCTGCCGCGGCGGCTTCGCCGGGCGCGGGCGGGTGGAGGACTACCCGCTCGCCAACCGGTTCGACGAGGTGGAGGCGCTGGTCGTGTTCGACGACGTGCTGATCCCGTGGGAGGACGTGTTCTTCTACCGCCACACCCGCGCCGCCCAGTTCATCCGCGGCACGCTGCACCGCTACTCCGCGTTCCCCTACGTGCTGCGGCTGATGTACACGGCCGACATGATGATCGGCGCGGCGCTGTGGAACGCGAAGCAGACCGGCTTGGACACGCTGCAGGCGGTGCGGGAAAAGCTCGCCGACCTGGTGTGTTACCGGGAAGGCATCAACGCGCACCTCACCGCCTCCATCGCCATGGCGGAGCGCAGCCCGGCGGGGCTGCTGATGCCGCAACAGTCCATGCTGTTCGCCGGGCGGGTGTTCGCCTGCTCGCAACTGCCGGCGATGATGCACATCGCGCGCGAGCTGTGCGGCGGGCAGATCTGCGTGACGCCCGGTGCCGCGTCCTTCGAGGGCGCGGAGTCCGGGGCATGGCTCAGGAAGTTCTACACCCTGAACCAGAACTGGCAGGCGGATGACCGCCGCAAGCTCCTGGCGTTCGCGCGCGACTTGCTGAACTCCGACTACGCCGGGCACCGCCTGGCCTTTGCGCAGTTCGCCCAGGCGCCGCACTTCAACCACCTGGCTGCGGTTTACAACAGCTTCGACTTCAGCGGCCCGCTGGACTTCGTGCGCCGCGCGGCGGACCTGTCGCCCCGGGTGACGGGCGGGGCCTGACCCATGCCCGTCCACGCCCGGCTCCGCCCGTTCAACACCCGCGACACCTACCCCGAGCAGAAGCTGGACAACGACCTGTGCCAGGTCGTCGTGGCCCGCGGCACAACCGTGTTCGTCCGCGGCCAGGTCGGGCAGGACCTCGATACACGGGAAAGCGTCGGCATCGGCGACCCCGCGGCGCAGGCGGAGCGCGCGATGGCCAACATCGAGATGCTGCTGCGGGAGGCCGGCTCCCGCTTGGAGCACATCTGCAAGATCACGATCTACATCACCGACCCCCGCTACCGGGAAGCGGTGTACCGGGTGGTCGGCGCCTGGCTGAAAGGGGTGTTCCCGGTGTCCACGGGGATCGTCGTTTCCGCCCTGGCCCGGCCAGAATGGCTGGTCGAGGTCGATGTCACCGCCGTTATCCCGGACGGGCCCGCATGACCTTCTCCGTCGTGGCCCGCTGCGCGGACACGGGGATGTTCGGCGTCGCGGTCGCGTCGTCCTCCCCGGCGGTGGCCGCGCGCTGCGCCCATGCGCGCGCCGGCGTGGGCGCGGCGGCCAGCCAGAACATCACCGACCCGGCGCTCGGCCCTCGGGCGCTCGATTTGCTGGCCCTGGGCGCGTCGGCGCCGCAGGCGATGGACGTGCTGCG
>CALMVT010000141.1:7812-9119 GCA_937873175.1 uncultured Acetobacteraceae bacterium
GGATTGGGTGTGGAACGTCAGCGCCGATCAGTTGCCGAAGCTCGCCGCGATGCCGATGCTGCAGACCGCGACCAGCGAGAGCATGCGGGTCGCCTACATGGACATCGATGCCGCCGGGCGCACCGCCGTCCACTCGGGCGCACAAGCCCTGGGCCTGTGGGCGGAGGCGCAGGGCGGGAACGTCGCGTGCGGCGGCAACCTGCTGGCCAGCCGGGAGGTGCCCGGCGCGATGATGGCGGCGTTCCTCGCCGCGTCCGGCGACCTGGGCGGACGGCTGCTCGCCGCGATGCGCGCCGGGCTGGACGCGGGCGGGGAGGCCGGGCCGGTCCACTCCGCGGGCCTTTGCCTGGTGCGGGACGTGCCGTGGCCGGTCGCCGACCTGCGGGTAGACTGGACGGAGGACTGCCCGCTTGCCGCGCTCGATGCGTTGTGGACGCGCTACCGGCCGCAGCTTGATGATTACGTGACGCGGGCGCTCAACCCCGGCGGCGCCCCCGGCTACGGCGTGCCCGGCGATCCCTGACGTTCCGCTCTGCGTGCTGCGCTGCGTCGTGGCGGCCGCCGACGCGGGCAACGTGACGGAAGCGGCCCGCGTCAGCGTACGCGTTCCCAGGTGAGTTCGGTTCCGGTTTGGCCTGGAACACCGGAGATGGGGGTCAGACCATCCGGGTGGCGCTCGCGAAGCGAATGCGGCGGACTTGATCAACAAGCAACGAGGCGCTTGAAGCACTGTCCGCCTGCGTCACAATCTGCTCCCCGTCAAAGCGATACGTCCCCGAGTAGGCAACGAAGAAGCGGGGTGCCATGCCGGGTGGCAGCTCGGTCTTTCCGTCAACCACAGCGGCCAGCATCCGGTCGGCCTCGAAAACACTGAACCCCATCGGGTTCGGCCCCACGGGCTGCATGTCACGACCGGCCTCATCGAAGCGGCGTGCCTCGATCAGCCTCCACATGGTCCCGGCCAAAGTCTGCAAGGGACGCCTCCATGTCTGGGTTCAGTTGCTCAATCGGGTTCTGCCCCTCCATACGCGCGACCCCGATCCCAGGCAAAGGCTCGATGACGACATGCGGCGTGACAAAGGTCACAGCCCCACATCGGGGAACTTCCTAGAGTATTGGTGGCCCTTGAGGCTGTAGCTGAAACCCGAAATCCCGTGCGCCGAAAGCACGGCCACCAATCCAGGAGAACCAACATGAGCACCAAGATGATCCTTGCTGCCACCGGTCTTGTCTTGACCGTGTCGGCTGGCAGGGCATTCGCAGGCGAGGGCAACGGCGATCCATTTCCGTTCGGAGCCAACGCCTAT
>CALMVT010000142.1 GCA_937873175.1 uncultured Acetobacteraceae bacterium
GGGGCGTCCTCCACGGCCGGCTCGGGCGTCGCGCCGGGCAGCGCGGGCGGCGGCAAGCGCGTCGCCAGCTCCGCGGCGGTCACGAACTGCGCGGGCATCAGCGTTTTCAGGCCCAAATGCTCCTGGGACAGCGCGGCCAGGCGGTCCGGCTCGTTCAGCAGCGCCCACTCGCCGCGCAGCACGCCGATGCGCTCGCGGGCCGCATCGGTCGCCTTGAGCGTGCGCGCGATCTCGCGGTCCTGCATCTGCGCCTGGTGCTTGGACTGATACAGGTACAGGCCCGAGCCGCCGGCCAGCAGCATGCAGATGCAGGTCAGGGGACGGATCATGCTGGAAGTTCCCGGTGGTGGGTTGCGGCAAGGCGGGCCAGCGCACGGAGCCGGGCGCTGCGGGCGCGGGGGTTGGCGCGGGCCTCCTCCGGGTCCGGCCGCTCGGCGCCGCCGGTCAGCAGCCGGAACTCCGCAGGGACGCGTTCCATGAGGCTGCGCGGATCGTGGCGGGACGGCGCAGGGGCCAGCCCGGCGGCGTCCTGCATGAAGCGCTTCACCAGCCGGTCTTCCAGCGAATGGAACGACACCACCACGAGCCGCCCGCCCGGCAACAGCAAGGACACCGCCTGGTGCAGCGCGCGCTCGACCTCGCCAAGCTCGTCGTTCACCCGGATGCGCAGCGCCTGGAAGCTGCGGGTGGCGGGATCGATGCCGGACCGGTCGGGCGGCGCGACCCGGCGGATAATAGCGGCAAGCTGCAGCGTCGTGGTGATCGGCGCTTCCGCCCGGGCGGCGACAACGGCGCGGGCGATGCGGCGGGATAGCCGTTCCTCGCCGAACCGATACAGCGTGTCGGCCAGCTCGGCTTCCGGCAGGTCGCGCACCAGATCCGCGGCGGTGGGGCCGGATGTCGCCATGCGCATGTCCAGCGGCCCGTCGGCCCGGAAGGAGAAGCCGCGGGCGGGGTCGTCGATCTGGAACGACGACACGCCGAGGTCCAGCACCACGCCGTCCAACCGGCCGACGCCCCGCTCCGCCAGCAGGCCGACCATGTCGCCGAAGCGGCCTTGCAGCAGGTGCAGCCGGCCGGGGTGGCGGGCGGCGAGGGCCGCGCCGCGGGCAATGGCCGCCGGGTCGCGGTCGATGGCCCATAGTGTACAAGGTGCCGCGTCCAGGATCGCCGCCGCGTAGCCGCCGCCGCCGAAAGTGCCGTCCAGCAGCACGGCGCCGGGCGCGGGCGAAAGGTGGCGGAGCACCTGCGGCAGCATGACGGGCACATGCCCGGAAGGTTGAAGGGCGTGCGTCATCCCGTCCCCCCCGGCCCCGTGCTCCCCGGCAAAGTCAGTGCGCGGGTGCGGGCCGCGTTGCGCGCTTCCGCCCGGCGCTTCTCGGCCGCTGCCGGCTCCCAGATCTGGAAGGTGCGGCCCAGGCCCATGAACACAACGTTGTCAGACAGGCCGGCGTGCTGCACCAGCGACTCCGGCAAGACGATCCGCCCTTCCTTGTCCGCTTCCACGCGCGTGGCATCGGCATAAAGGGTCATCATCAGGTCGTCCTGATCCTCGCTGAACATATCAAGCCGGTCGAGCGGGGCAGCCAGGGTTTGGAACACCGCTTCCGGCCAGGCCTCGATGCAGGGATGCTTGTGCGACGGGCGCAGGATCAGCCCGGCCGCGCCGCCGTCCGGCCCGCGCAGGTGCGCGCGGAATGCCGCCGGGACCGAAACGCGGCCCTTGGTGTCGAGGCGGTTCTGATGCGTGCCGAGGAAATGGCTCATCGCGCACAGCCCATCCTTTCCGCTTCAGAAGCGCCCGTCCTGCGGCAGGCCCGCTCCCTGCTGCGCGACGCGGGCGCGCATGGGATAACATGGGCTACCATGGGCAAATATGGGCGTCAAAGGTATTGGAAAAGAATGTTGCGACGTGCGTTAGAAAAGTCCTTTGCAATCAGTGCGTTACAGGCTAAAAAAACATTCCGGATTGATCATATTTGCTGATACGCAGTATTCGCGCTTTGTTCTTGTGGATAACTTTGTGGATGAAAGATTCGCCAGACGGCCTGTAAGCCGGGTTCTGTCCGGTCCCGCACCGAAAAAGCGCGGCACCGGGACGGCCATTCCTCTGGGACGCGCATCGCTGCGCGCCTCGCGCGACCAACCCGGGCGGCGGGGCGGGAACGCCCCTGCGTCACGCGGAAAGTCGCCCATCCGCGCCGCCGGCCACCCCTATTCGGTCTTGCTCCCGGTGGGGTTTACCCTGCCGCCCCTGTTGCCAGGGGCGCGGTGCGCTCTTGCCGCACCGTTTCACCCTTGCCGATTAGCCCTGGGGCGAATCGGCGGTTTGTTTTCTGTGGCACTGTCCCTGGGGTCGCCCCCGCCGGCCGTTAGCCGGCACCGTGTTCCCGTGGAGCCCGGACTTTCCTCCACCCCGGCCAGGACGCGGGCGAAGCCAGCGCCGTGAGCGGAGCAGCGGCCGTCCGGCCGTCTGGCATGCTCGGAATGCGCGCCGCCACGGCGGAGGTCAAGCCCCGCCGCACGCGGTCGCGACCATGTGCAGTCGGGTGCGCGTCGCGTCGTCGGCCTGGCCGCTGATCGCGCCGGGCAGCCAATGCCGCTGAAACGCGCGCAGCACCGTGGAAAGCTCGCCCTCGCCGTAGCCGATGGCGCGGAGCGCCGCCGGCACGTCGTCCACGGCGCCGGCAGGGTGCGACGGGTCCGGCCACAGCCCCACGCCGTTGGCGGCGAGGCCCAGCCAGTCAAACAGCTCGCCCGGGTCTTCCTTGCGGTCGGGCGCCACGTCGCTGTGCCCGACGACGTTGCGCGCCGGAATCGGGTAGCGGCCGAGGATGCCGAGGCACAGGTCGCACACCGCCGCCATCTGCAAGGCGGGGAAGGGGCGGTAGCCCCACTCGTGGCCCGGGTTGACGATCTCGATCCCCACCGAGCGGTCGTTCAGCGTCCGGTGCCCGCGCCAGCAGGACACGCCGGCGTGCCAAGCGCGATTCGCCTCCTCCACCAGCCGCCACACGGCGCCGTCCTCGTCCACCACGTAATGCGAGGACACCCGGGCCGCCGGGTCGCGCAGCCGGTCCAGCGCCGCCTGCACCGTGGGCATTCCGGTGTAGTGCAGGATCAGCATGTCGATGGGCGTTTCCGGGGGGCGGGCGTCCCAGTTGGGGCTGGGCAGCTCCCTGATCGGCAGTTCCTGGTCCGGTGCCACCGGGCCGGGCCGTGTCACAGCCGCCGTTCCCGCTTGATGCGGTCCCAGGCGGCGTTGATCCGCGCCACCTTTTCCCCGGCGCGCGCGATGAACTCCGGCGGTACGCCGCGGGATGCCAGGCTGTCCGGATGGTTCTCCCGCATCAGCTTCAGCCAGGCCCCGCGCAGCGCCTCGTCCGTGGCGTCGCGGGGCATGCCCAGCACGGCATAGGCGTCCTCGCCGGTGGCGGCCGCGGTCCGGCTGGCGCCGCCGGCGGCCTGGCTCCAGGCCAGCTCGTCCAGCCCGAACGCCCGGTGGATCTGGCGCAGCATCTCCTGCTCCGCCAGCGTCAGCGGCTTGTCGGCGCGGGCGATGGTGAACAGCGCGGCGAGCACGTCCTCCAGCAGGCCGCGGTTGTCGGCGAAGCTTTCTCCAAGCTGCGCGGCGTAGGGCGCAAAATTGTCGCTGCTGTCGCGCGCCTGGTCGAACAGCCGGCCGATGTCGCGCACCGACTCGGGCGGGATGCGGAACTGCCGCTTGAAGGCGTCGATCTCCGACCGCACCACGGGACCGTCGCACTTCGCGAGCTTGGCGCTGAGCACCACCACCGCCACCGCGAACAACTGGTCCCGCCGGCCGAGCATGGCGGCGATCCGCGCCGGGTGCAGCGGCGAGCTGCCCGGCAGACCGGTGCCCAGGCTGACGCGCGGCAGGCCGCCCTGGTCGGCCGCGTGCCCCAAGGCCGCGCCGACCACCGCGCCGAACGGGCCGCCCATCGCGAACCCGGCCACGCCGCCCAACAGTTTGCCCCATGGAACCATGCAGCAGTGTAACACGCCGCATCTTTATGGACAGCCGGGCGCGGCGGGGCTTGCGTGCGCACCGGGCCGTGCCGCTATCTGCGCCCATGCAGGACCATCGACCGGATACGACGCCCGGCGTGCCGAGCCGGGCCTAGGGTGCGCGCGGGACGCGTCGCGCTGGCCGGCGTGGCCGCGGTGCTGGCCGTGCTGGTCGCCATGCTTTGGGCGGTACCGGGGCTGCTGGACTGGAACCGCTACCGGGACAGCATCGAGGCGCTGGCCACCTCCGGCGTCGGCCGGCCGGTGCGGATCGGCGGCGCCATCTCGCTGAGCCTGCTGCCGCAGCCGATCCTCACCGCCTCCGGCATCGCGGTGGACGACATCGGCGACGGCGTGGTGCTGACGGCCAAGGAGCTTCGGCTGCGGGTGGGACTCGGGCCGCTGCTGGCGGGCAACGTGGACGCGCGGGATCTGACGCTGCGCGGCGCCGACCTCCGGCTGCCCTGGCCCCCGGCGCCTGGGGCGCTGGCGCAACGTCCGCCGGCCTGGCTGACCGGGCTGCAGGCGCGGGTGGAGGACAGCCGGCTTCAGGTTGGCGGGTTGGCGGTGACGGGGATCGACGCCGGGCTGATGACGGACGGGGAAACTGGGATGCTGTCCGCGGCGGGCGTCGGGCAGGTGGGAACCCGGCCCTGGCGCTTCACGGCGCGGCTGACGCGGCCCGGGCGGGACCACGCGGCCGGGCTGGATGTCAGCCTGGACGGCCAGGGGCCGCTGCGCGACACCGGCGGCACCTTCTCGGGGCAGCTCGCGGGGGACGGGGCGCTGACC
>CALMVT010000143.1 GCA_937873175.1 uncultured Acetobacteraceae bacterium
ATCACGGCCACGTCCGTGCCCTGCCCCGGCGGGGAGGACGGCGCAAAGCCGTCGCCCACCTGGAACGAGGACGCGACGGCGTGCTGCGCGTAGTCGCCGTTCGCGTATCCCAGCAGGACATGCACGGAGGACGGCGGCACGAAATGGCCAAGCCGGCGGCCGTACAAGCAATGTGCCGCAGTCACCGCGGTCTGCGGCCCTACCAGGAACCCGGTGCAGCGCGAGACCCCCGGCACCTGGACCCGCAGCACCGCCACCCAGGGCTTGACGGTTCCGTCCACCGCGACCCGCGACTCATGAACGCCCAATCCCGGCAAGCCTGCGCCGCCAGTTGCAAGGAGCGTCCCCAACGCCGCGGCGGCCCTGTATCGGCCGCCGCGGCGCCGGGCCAGGCTCACGCCGTCAGGCGGCCTCGACCGAGACCGCCTCCGGCCCGCGGCGGCCGTCGGCCACCTGCATCTTCACGGTCTGATTCGGCTCCAAGCCGCTCAGCCCGCCGCGGTTCAGCGCGGAGATGTGCACGAACACGTCTTTGCCGCCGCCGTCAGGCATCACGAAGCCGAAGCCCTTCTCGGCGTTGAACCACTTCACCGTGCCGCGCAGCTCGACGGCCGTGCTGAGATCGACCGGCGCGCGGGCGGCTGGACGCGGACGCTCCGCGGCGTAGGACGGCACGGAATGCGAGGAGGTCGAACTCTCGTCCACCCGCAGGACCTCGGCGATCTGCGGCCCCTTCTGGCCCGGCGAAACCAGGACCCGCAACGCGGCGCCGGGCTGCACGGTCTGGTGGCCGGCGCGGGACAGCACGCTGATGTGCAGGAAGGCATCGCCGCCCCCGCTCTCCAGCTCGACGAAGCCGAAGCCCTTCTCGGCGTTGAACCACTTGACCACGGCGCCCGTTTCCGGCCCGGTCGGCGCGGCGCCGCGCGGAGCGCCAAAGGTGGACGGCCCGCGGTCGCCGCCGCGGGGCACAAAGGCGTCACGGGGGACGTAAGGCTCGTCGCGTCCGCGTGGGGGCGGGAAATCATCCCGGTCGCGCCCACGGCTTCCGCGGCGGGGGCTGTCAAAGGAACGGCGGTCTGGTGTGCGCATATCTGGTCTCGAACGGTATGAACGGAACGGAACATGGGACGCCGACGGCGCGGACCAACCCATCACTCTAAAGCGAGCCAAGGCCACGTTAGCGTCTTTTCTTAGCCGGAGCCAGCAGTCCCTTTGCATTACCCGCGTACTGTGCCGCAGCGCGCCCGCGCCGACGCGGCCATGTAAGTGCCGAGCACCGCAGCGACCTGGCACGCGCTCATCCGCCGCGGCCCGCGCAAGGAGGGCTGCCGGTGCACGTTGATCCGCAGCACCGCGCCCCCGGGCAGCGCGATCCGCAGGCTGCCTTGCCGGATCGCGCGCAGGTATAGCGGCATTCCGAGGCCCGCCCGCGGCGCACGGCCCTCGGCGATGGCGGCCACGCGCTCCCGGTAGTCCGCGGCGAGGCCCGGCGTGCGGGAATGGTAGAAGCCGGTCGCGGTTGTCCAGTTGCCCCCGGCGTCGGCATGGAGGCGCAGCAGGAAACGGGCGGCGTAGTCGGCGTTGGCCGCCGGGTCGAACGCTTCGTCGAGGTCGCGGAACGCTTGCGGGTGGGATTGCAGGTTCACCTGCATGCAGCCGACATCGACCTGCCGCACGCCCCGCGCCAAGGCGAGCCGGGTCCAGACCACGGCGGCCGGCTTGCTGTCGAAATACATCGCGGCCCCATCGGCGTTGACCGCCCAGGGCCAGGGCTGCAAGCCCGGCAGCGGCGGCACCGGCCGGCCGCTTTCCGCCTTGGCGATGGCGGACAGCAGGCCCGACGCGGTGCCGTGCCGCCCTTCCGCGGCGCCGATCGCGGCGCTGCATTCCGCGCTCTGCGCTTCCGCCCAGCCGGGGGCGGGCACCGGGTCCGGCTCAGCCGCGTGGGCCGGCAGGCTCCCCACCGCCAGGCACGCCGCCACCGCGATCCGCACAACCCAATGCGCCATCATGGACCCGGTTTACCGCACGATCACCATGCTTAATAGATCGCCCAAAGGCCCGGCCCCGCGACTTCCAGAGAGTGCCCGTCGGGATCGCGGAAATACAGGCTGAGGCCGCCGAAGCGCTGCGTCACCCGGCTCTCGACCGCGATGCCGAGCGCCTGAAGATGCCGCTCCCATGCGTCGAGTTCCGCCAGCGGCACGGCGAAGCACAGGTGCAGCGTGCCTTGGCCGTCATGCGGCGGGATGAGGCCGCCGGGCACCGGGCTGGGCGTCACCGACCCGCCGCGGCGGAACAGCAGCAGCATGCTGCCGCCCGGCACCGCGAGGCCGACCATGCGCTCCTCGTCCAGCAGCGTTTCAAAGCCGAACACCTGCTCGTAAAAGGCGTGGGACCGGGCGAGGTCGGCCACGTAGAGCGACGACTCAAGCTGCCGGCTGACGCGCGGCGCCGCCCCGCCCGGCACGGTCTCTACCTCCGCAACGCGCGGGCCGCTGCCCCGCCGCCCACCATCGCCCGCGCGGACGGGCCGGCCAGCATCGCCAGGCCGATCAAGCCCAGGCCAACCGCCAGCCCCACGGCGCCGCGGTTCTTGTTGGCCCACATCTGCGCGCTGGTGCTCAGGCTTTCGCCGTCGAACGGGCCGTGGACCGATGAGGGTCGCTGGCCCGGGCCGTGGAGGTTGGGGTCGCGCACCGCCACCGCGCCGCCCTCATTTGACTGCTGCGACGTGACCCCGACCTTGCCGGCGAAGAAATCCAGCAGGCCGGGCGTCAGCTTGTTCGCCACCGCGAAGCCCAGGGTCGCGCCGGCCACCTTCACCTCCCGACGCCGGGTCGTGGCCGCGAGGTAGATCGCATCTGCCACCAGTTCCGGCTGATACACCGGCGGCGGCGGGCGCACCGGCTTCGGCATGTGGGACAGGGCGTGGTTGTAGAACGGCGTGTTCACCGCGGGCGGGTGCACCATGGTCACGTGCACCGCGCTGTTGTCGTTCGCAAGCTCCGCCCGGATCGCTTCCGTGAAGCCGCGCAGCGCGTATTTGCTGCCGGAATACGGCGATTGCAGCGGCACGCCGCGGTAGCTGATGGCCGACAGGATCTGCACCACCGTGCCCCGGTTGCGCGGCAGCATGCGCCGCAGCGCGACTCGGGTGCCGTTCACCGTGCCGAGATAGTTCACGTCGGTCAGCCGGCGGAACTCGTCCTCCGCGATGTCCATGAACTTGGCGAAGATGCCCACGCCGGCGTTGTTGATCCACACGTCGATGGGACCCAGCTCGCCTTCGATTCGCGCCGCCGCCGCTTCCAGCGCTGCGCTGTCCGCCACGTCCGCCACGGCGACGGACGCGGTGCCGCCGGCGGCTTCCACGTCTTTGCGGGCGGCATGGAGGTTGTCGGCGTTGCGGGCAATCAGGCCGACGCGCCAGCCGCGCCGGCCGAACAGCGCCGCGGCGCTGCGGCCGATGCCGGACGACGCGCCGGTGATGACGACGACCCCGGCTGCGGCGGCAGACGAAGGCAAGGTGGTGACGGACATACGATCCTCGAACACAAAAGGGGTTCCGGCCCAACGCAGCGGCGGCGTCCAGTTTCCTGGCCACGAGCCGGGACCCGGCACTTGGCGCAGCCAGGTCGCGTGCCAACCCTTAAGGTCTCTGCACACGATCGGGAGAACCGTCATGCCCACAGCACTCATCATCGGCGCATCGCGCGGGCTGGGCCTCGGCCTCCTGCGCGAACTCGCCGGCCGCGGCTGGACCGTGACCGGCACCGTGCGGGCGGAGGCCGGGCGCGCGGCGGTGGAAGCGGCCGGCGGCACGGCGGCGCTGGCCGATGTCACGAACCCGGCCTCGATCGCGGCGCTGCCGGACACGCCGCTCGACCTGCTGTTCATCAACGCCGGCGTGTCCGGCCCGGAGCACGGGGACGCGGCCCAGGCCACGGCGCAGGAGGTCGGCGCGCTGTTCACCACCAACGCCGTCGCCCCGATTGCCGCCGCCCGCGCCTTGCTCGGCCGGGTCAAGGAGGGCGGCGTGCTGGCCTTCATGACCTCGCGCTTGGGCAGTGTGGCCGACAACACGAGCGGCCAGATGGAACTCTACAGCGCCAGCAAGGCGGCGTTGAACTCGCTGACCCGCAGCCTGGTGGCGAAGCTCGACCGCCCGCTCGCCGTGCTGTCGCTGCATCCCGGCTGGGTCCGCACCGACATGGGCGGGGGCAGCGCGCCCTTGGATGTGGAGACCAGCGCCCGGGGCTTGGCGGATACCATCCTGGCGCACCGTGGAGAGCCGGGGTCGGCGTTCTACGATTACAGCGGCGCCGCGCTGCCTTGGTAGCAGACGAACTGAAGCCTATCGAGGGTGGGCATCCGACCGGATGGGCGACCAGATGGAGATCACTCGCGGCTGTTGCAACAACCCGGGGAGCGCGTCGTGCCAGTCGGTGCGATACGGACGCGCGATCTGGACCTCCATGACGTCCTGATGGTCGCGCCATGTCTCGTGAAGCAGGAAGCGGTTCTCGTCGCCCGGGTCGGCGTGCAAGGTCGCCTGCACGAACATATCCTCATGCCTCATGTGATCGAGAACGCCGTTCAGCAGTTTCAGGAACCGCTCGCGTCGCGCAGGAACCACGTCGAATTTGATCACGTAGGTAACGTCCAAGAGAGCCTCCTTTGCATGGCTGCAGGCGCGACGTCGGAGCGCAAACGCGGTGCCGCCGCCATTCCCGCGACAAGCACCCTGCGCTGTCCGCAACCGATGCCATGGACCCTTGATACCGCGCAGCCCGTGGCGGGGGCGATTACCTCGCAAGTCATCGCGTGAGCGCCTGCCGAACCCCTACACCGCCTCCACCCCGCACCACCCGGCGATCAGCAGCGCCAACACCCGGGTCACGTCGTGCATGGCGTCCAGCCCCACGCTCTCGTCGATGCCGTGGATGTTATCGGCGTCCGGGCCGTAGCAGGTCGCCTGCGTGCCGCCATACAGTGCGTAGAACCGCGCATCGGTCAGCCCGGTCGCGCTGTACTGGCGCAGTTCGGCGCCCGTCACCTCCCGGTGCAGCGCCGAGGCCGCGAGCGAGATCGGCTGTTCCGGCGGGAACACGCAGCCGTCGGCCACGAAGCCCTTGAACTCCACCGAAAGTCGCGCGCCGCGCAGCCGGGGGTCGGAGGCCGCGTCGGCGACCAACCGCTCAATCTCCGCCCGCACGTCCGCGCAGCTATGCCCCGGCATGACGCCCACCCGCACGCCGAGCCGGGCGCGCGTCGCGACGCTGCTGTTCCATTCGCCGCCTTCCAGCGTGCCGAAGTTGACGTTGATCGGGTGGTTGTCCCCGGCAAAGGCCGGGTGCCGCCGCTCCGCCCGGTTGGCCGCGTCCTCGTAGGCGCGCAGCCGCTCCATCAGCACGTAGGCGGCCTCGATGGCGTTCACCCCGGCCTGCATGTCGCGCACATGGGTGGGCCGGCCGGTGATCGTGACCCACGCCCAAACCACGCCGACCTCCGCCACGTACAAGGCGGGGAAGCCCGGGCCGGGTTCGGGGATCAGGCAAGCGTCCGGCCGCGAAAGCGCGTGCATCACCGCGAGCGCGCCGTTGCCGGTGCACTCTTCTTCGATCACCGCCGCCAGTTGCAGCTCCGCCGCCGGCTGCAGCCCGGCGCGGCGCAGCGCAGCGCAGGCCATGATGATGGAGACGAGGCCCGCCTTCATGTCGGCGGCGCCCCGGCCGTAGAGGCGCCCGTCGCGGATGCTCGGCTCGAAGGGCGGGGTGGTCCACAGGTCGGCAGCACCCTCCGGCACCACATCGACGTGGCCTTGCAGCATCAGGCTGCGCCCCCGCGCGTCGCGCGGCCGGTGCACCGCCGCCACGTTGTCCCGCCCGGCATACGGGATCAGCGGCGGCGAAAAGCCCGGCACGCCCGCCAACGCGTCCGCATCGACCGGCACGCGCCGGGGCGCCAGGCCCAGCCCGGCGAACGCTTCCGCCATGGCGTCCAAGCAGCCGGCTTCCTCGCCCAACAGGCTGCGGTGCCGCACCAGTTGCGCCAGCAGCGCCACCGAGTCCTCGGCCAGGTCGTTCACCGCATGCAGGATGGCGCAACGGGCGCCGGGGTCGATGGGAATCAGGCCGGCTTCGGGCATGGATAGGGGTCCCCGCTTGGGTGCGAACCGCAATGTAGTCCGCCCCTCCCCGCCCGTGCTAGACAGGCCCATGCTCCGCCTCATCCCGCAGCCCGACGGCACGACGCCCCGATCCGAGCCTGGGCCACCGCGGGTCCGCCTGCTGTCGGAGGGCATGGTCAACCGCATCGCCGCCGGCGAGGTGATCGAGCGACCGGCCGCCGCGGTCAAGGAGCTGGTGGAGAACGCGCTGGACGCCGGCGCCGCCCGGATCGCCGTGACCCTCGCCGGCGGCGGCATCGAGCGCATCGAGGTGGAGGACGACGGCTGCGGCATGGTTGCGGCCGACCTGGCGTTGGCGGTGCAGCGGCATTGCACCTCCAAGCTGGCCCCGGACAGCACGGACCGCGATGCGCTGGTGCGGATCGCCACGCTCGGCTTCCGCGGGGAAGCGCTGCCGAGCATCGGCGCGGCCGGCCGCCTGTGCGTCACCTCCCGCCCGCCGGGCGCGCCGCACGCCCACGCGATCCGGGTGGAGGGCGGGCAGGTGTCCGGGCCGGAGCCGGCCGCAGGTCCCCCCGGCACCCGCGCCGTGGTGTCCGACCTGTTCTACGCGACGCCCGCCCGGCGCAAGTTCCTTAAGCATTCGCGCACGGAAGCCGAGCACGCCGAGCACGCCGTGCGCCGCCTGGCGCTCGCCGCGCCCCACGTCGCGTTCCGCTGCGTGACGGAGGGCCGGGTCGCGTTCGACCTGCCGGCGCAGGACCGCGCCGCCCGGGTGGCGGCGCTGCTGGGACCGGAAGCGGCGTCGGCGCTGCTGCCGCTCGATGAAAGCCGGGGCGACCTGCGCGTCCATGGTTTCGCCTGCGCGCCCACGGTGACGCGGGCCACCGCGGCGGCGCAGAGCCTGGTGGTGAACAATCGCCCGGTGACAGACCCGGTGCTGCGGACGGCGCTGCGCGTGGCGTATCGCGAGGTGATCGCCGCCGGGCGGCATCCGGTGGCGGCGCTGTTCCTGCACCTTCCGGCGGAAACGCTGGACGTGAATGTGCACCCGGCCAAGACTGAGCTGCGCTTCCAGGACCCGGCGGCCGTGCGGGCGCTGGTGATCGGCGCCGTGTCCCGCGCCCTGGCCGGCGGCGCCGGCGCCACGGCGCCCCGGGTGCAGTTCGCGGCCCGGCCGTCGATGCGGCTTGTCCCGCCCCGGGATGTCGGGAGCCACCGCCCGGAACCGCGCTACACGGGCTTCGCCGAGGCGCAGCTTCCGCTCGCCGCACCCCCCGCCGCCCGCGCGCCCTTCCCGGCCCTGCCCGCGGGCGCCGGCGATCCCCCCGATTACCCATTGGGGGCCGCGGTGGCGCAGGTGCTGGACACCTACATCCTGGCGGTCGCCGGCGATGGCAGCCTGGTGCTGGTGGACCAGCACGCCGCGCATGAGCGGCTGACGCATGAGGCCCTGCGCGCGCAGCACGCCGCCGGCGCCGTGCATGCCCAAGCGCTGCTGCTGCCCGCCGTGGTTGATCTGACGGAGGCCGACGTGGCGCGGCTGCTGGCCCATGCCGACGCGCTGCACCCGCTCGGCTTGGAAATCGAGGGGTTCGGCCCCGGCGCGATCCTGGTGCGCGCGCTGCCGGCGGCCCTCGGCGGCCCGGACCCAGCGCCGCTGCTGCGCGACCTTGCCGACGAGTTGGCGGAGTGCGGGGAGGCCACGGCGCTGCTGGCCCGGCTGGATGCCGTGCTGGCCCGCCTCGCCTGCCATGGCAGCATCCGCGCCGGACGCCGCATGCAGCAGGCGGAGATGGACGCGCTGCTGCGGCAGATGGAGGAAACCCCCCGCGCCGCCACTTGCCCCCACGGGCGCCCGACGGTCCTGAAGCTCAGCCGGGCCGAGATCGAAAAGCTGTTCGGGCGGCGCTGAGGCGCACGGCCGCTCAGCGGCCGCCGGTGTCCCCCCGGCTGATATCCCAGGGCGCGCGCGACGCTTCCATCAGCGCCTCGCCGCGGCCGATGCCGATGTCGGACAACAGGCGGTCGTCCATTTCGGCCAGCAGCCGCCGGGTGCGCTGGGCGCGGCGCATTTCGGCCAGCCGCGTCATCACCCGCTGAACAAGGGACGGACGCCCCGGGAGCCGGTCCGGGCCGGTGGGAGCGAGGTGGATGCGGTTGAAAGCGCCGTGCGTTGCCATGGAAGCCTCCTGTCCTGACCAATGCGGTCAACACGAAGATGGGTCGCCACTCGCGATCATGGAAACGAATTGCTATGATACGTCTTATCAGCGATACTGATGACCATGACCCTCCCCACCGGCCTCGACCCCGACCTGCTGCGCGCCTTCGCCTACATCGCGGAGGAGGGCAGCTTCACCCGCGCGGCGCAGCGGGTAGGGCGCACGCAGTCCGCCGTGTCCATGCAGGTGCAGCGGCTGGAGGCCCTGCTGGGCCAACGCCTCTTGTCCCGCGGCAAGGGCGGCGCCGTGCAGGTGACGCCGCACGGCCAGTTCCTGCTGCAGCGGGCGCGGGAGCTTTTGGCGCTAAACGACGAGATCTGGACCAGCTTCCGCGCGCCCACCGTGCAGGGGACGGTGCGGCTCGGCACGCCGGACGACTACGCGCTGCGCTACCTGCCGCAGATTCTGAAACGCTTCGCTGACAGCTACCCGGCCGTGCAGGTGGACGTGCTGTGCATGACCTCGCGCGACCTCCTGCAGCGCCTGCGCGAAGGCGAGCTGGACCTTACGCTGTGCTCGGAAGGAACGCCGGGCATAATCGGGCCGACTGTGCCCTTGTGGCGCGGGCCGCTCACCTGGATCACCTCCACGGTGCACGCCCCGCATCGGCTGGACCCGTTGCCGGTCGCGCTGGCTGCGGACCACTGTACCTGGGCGGCGGCGGCGCTCCGCGCGCTGGACGGCATGGGGCGGCGCTACCGGGTCGCCTACCAGTCGGCGACGCAGTTGGGCACGCACGCCCCGGTGCTGGCCGGGCTGGCCGTCACCGTTTCCACCATCTCCTGGCTGCCGGACGGCCTGCGCCCGCTGCGGCCGGAGGAGGGGCTGCCCCCCTTGCCCGACTTCGGCATCCTGCTGCTGCGCAACCCGGACGCGCGGCAGCCGGTGACGGACGCGCTTGCCGCCTACATCGCCGAAACCTTTGAAGCCGAGACGCTGCGCGACCGGGCTGCCGCGTAATCGCCGCGGCTACAGGTGGGCCAGCACGCTTTCCGCGGTGCTCACGTCGAAGCCGCCGGGCGACTCGACGCCCAGGTGCGTCACCCGGCCATCCTCGACCACCATGCCATAGCGCTGGCTGCGGATGCCGAGGCCGCGGGCCGAAAGGTCCAGCTCCAGCCCGAGCGCCTTGGTGAAGGCGCCGGTGCCGTCGGCCAGCATGGTGATCCGGTTGTCCACGCCCTGGTCCTTGGCCCAGGCCTGCATGACGAACGGGTCGTTCACCGCGATGCACGCGACGCGGTCCACGCCCTTGGCCCGCAGCGTGTCCAGGTTCTCCAGGTAGCCCGGCATGTGCCGCATGCTGCAGGTGGGGGTGAAGGCGCCGGGCACCGCGAACAGCACGGTTTTGCCCGTCCCGAACACGTCCTCGCTGGAAATCTCCTTCGGCCCGTCCGGCGTGGCGGCGGTGAGCTTCATCGGAGGGATGGAGTCGCCGATCTTGATCATTTGGCAGTTCCCGTGGTGCAAGATGCGGATTGGTAGCCGCCCGGCGCCCCCAAGTCACGTTGGCGAGCCGCGTTTCGGGAAACCGGGTGGATTCGAAGAGGGCAAAGCGGGCTGTCATGCGATCTTGCTCCAAGGCCACCCCAAGCCAACTTGATGCCCATGACCGAACCCGACGCGACCTCCCTGACCGGCCAGTTGCTGATCGCGATGCCGGCGATGGACGACCCGAACTTCGCCCACAGCGTGATCCTGCTGTGCGCCCACACCCATGAGGGCGCCATGGGGATCGTGCTGAACCAGCCCTTGGCCAAGCCGAGCTTCGACGCGCTGCTGGCGCAGCTCGACGTGCAGCCGGTGCCGCCGGCCCGGCAGATCCAGCTTTGCCAGGGCGGCCCGGTGGACCATGGGCGCGGCTTCGTGCTGCACACGTCGGATTGGACCTCGGACAGCAGCCTGCGGGTTGATGACCACCTGGCGCTGACCGCCAGCCTGGACGTGCTGCAGGAGATCGCGCAGGGCGGCGGCCCCAAGGAGGGCCTGCTGGCGCTGGGCTACAGCAGTTGGGGGCCGGGGCAGCTTGACCGGGAGATGCAGGAGAACGTGTGGCTGTCCGCACCGGCCAAGCTGGATTTGCTGTTCGACCCGGATCACGAGAGCAAGTGGCGCCGGGCGCTGGCGATTTTGCGGGTGGACCCGGTGCTGCTGTCCAGCGTGGCGGGGCGGGCTTAGGTTTGGTTCAGCAGCCAATAGGCAGTCGGGTACGGGTATGAAGTTCGGTCATGAGCTTTGGGGTGACTTTCGTAAACTTCCGCAACGGCCAGATGGAGCTCATCCCGCAGGCCGCAATTGTCAGCATCCTTGTGCGGCATGGATGTCGGGTTCCCGAGCTTCGAGAGGGATTGAATGAGGTTGGGCTGCCTCACGAAACGGAGTACTACTCTCCTATTGGCGAGTTTGCGCTTCTCACCGTCAAAGACGATGAGGTAACCGATTTTTGTTTACACCGTCCACAGATCACCACGCAGTGCACGACACTCCTGTTCTCTCTTGTTGACGATATGGAACTTACAATGTCCCCTGATCATGAAACGGACTTGTATGCCCGTGCCCATATACTTAAGGAGATACCCAAAGAGATACTTACCCAGTTCTCCAACCTTGTTATAGTTAGACAAGCTGAAGACTGCATCTAGATCTCAGCAGTGACAGCAGCTTTCGAGCGGATGATATCGCAACTCTCGAACTGCCCCTCGCTTCAACTCAGATTACTCACCCGCACCGCCCTACCAAACAAAATGCGGAACCGCCGCCACTGGGAACAGCCCGGCCGCCGTCGCCTCCGCCGTGATCGCCGCCTCCCCGCCCCCGTGCGCCCCGTGCAGCCCGCCCAGCACCCAGCACGCATCAACCCCCACCGCCGCCGCGCCCGCGATGTCCGTGCGCAGCGCGTCGCCCACTGCGAGCACCCGGGACGGCGGCACCCCGAGCGTCGCCAGCACGGGCGCGTAGATCGCAGGATCAGGCTTGCCGAGCGAGCGCACGGTGCCGCCCATGGCAAGGTAGCGCACCGCCAGCGTGCCGGCGCAGATCACCCGGACGCCGCCGCGGATCACCTCCAGGTCCGGGTTGGCGCAGATCATCGGCAAGGCGCAGGCCGCGCAGTCCCGCAACACGGCGTCGTAGGCCGCCGGGTCGGTCGGGCTGAGGTGGTCGTCCGGCCCGGTGTTGAGCAGGAACCCGGCGCCGTCCGGGGTGTCGCAGATCCGCAGGTCCAGCCCGTGCAGCACGTTGCGGTCACGCTCCGGGCCGAGGTGGTAAACCGCGCGCCCAAGCGCCTGGTACCACGGGTCCGGACGGTCGCGCAGCATGAGGTAGGTCGCCTCGCCGGAGGTCATCACGCCGTCATA
>CALMVT010000144.1 GCA_937873175.1 uncultured Acetobacteraceae bacterium
GCGCGCCCGCGCGCGGTTGATCTGCTGGGAGTGCCTGGCAGAACTGTTTGACCGGGTTGAGGCAAACAAGGGCCTGGACGAACCGGCCGGCGACCCGGCTTCCGGTGCCGAAGGGCTTGCCCGGGCGCATTTGAGCATGATAATCATTCTCAATTCCTAGGGTGATGCCATGCTGATTGCGTTCCTGATCATGCTCCGCGAAGGGATCGAGGCCGCGCTGATCGTGGGCATCGTCGCGTCCTACCTCAGCCAAACCGGGCGGGCGCGGACCTTGCCGCTCGTGTGGTCGGGCGTGGTACTGGCAAGCGTGCTTTGCCTGGCCCTCGGCATCGGGCTGAACCTCGCCAGCGAGGAGTTCCCGCAGAAGCAACAGGAGTTGTTCGAGGGCATCGTCGCCGTGATCGCCGCCGGCATCCTCACCTCCATGGTGTTCTGGATGCGCAGGGCCGCGCGGTCCATCAAGGCGCAACTGCATGACTCCGTCGATGCGGCGCTGCAGCCGGGCGGGTCCGGCCTGGCGCTGGCGGCCATGGTCGTCCTCGCCGTTGGCCGCGAAGGGCTGGAATCCGTGTTCTTCCTGTTGGCGGCCTTTGAGCAGAGCGAGGGGCCGAGTGTGCCGGCCGGGGCGATCCTCGGCGTTCTGGGCGCGGTCGCGGTGGGATACGGCATCTACCGCGGCGGCGTCCGGCTCAACCTGCGCGCCTTTTTCCGCTGGACCGGCTTGTTCATCGTGTTCGTGTCGGCCGGGCTGCTGGCCTCGGCCCTCCGGGCGTTCCACGAGGCGGGGCTTTGGAACGGGCTGCAGGACCCGGCGTTCGACCTCAGCGCGGTGCTGCCGAACGACAGCGTGGCCGGCACGCTGCTGACGGGCCTGTTCGGCTACAACGACACGCCCACGGTGGGCGAGGTCGTGGTTTACCTGGCCTACCTCGCCATTACCCTTTCGCTGTTCGCCGCCGGCCAGCGGCAGCCGGCCGCGCCGCGCCGCGCCGCGCGTGGCACCGTGATCGCCCCATTGCCCTCCCCGTCCCAGAGCAGAGACCCCGCATGACCCATTCCCCCGGTTTGTCCCGCCCATTGTCCACAGCGGCCGCCGCGGCCCTGCTCGGCTTCGGCGCCGTTTCCGCATCGGCGGCCGACATGCCGGCGGCACCGGTTGCGGTGACCGTCACCGACAAGGGCTGCGTGCCGGCCAGCCTGACCGTGCCGGCAGGCAAGACGGTGTTCCGGATCAAGAACGACAGCCGCCGCGCCCTGGAATGGGAGATCCTGCAGGGCGTCACAGTGGTGGCGGAACGCGAGAACATCCTGCCGGGATTTGCCCAAACGCTCACCGCCACGCTGGCCACCGGGGATTACCAGATGACCTGCGGGCTGCTGAGCAACCCCAAGGGCACGCTGACGGTCGCCGCCGGTAACCAGCAGGCGGCTGCCGTGCCGCCGGACCTGGTCAAGCCGATTGCCGATTATCGCGTCTACGTGCTGTCCGAGGTGGACGCGCTGGTGACGGCCACCGCCGCCTTCACCGCGGCGGTCAAGGTCGGCCAGCTCGACGAGGCACGGCGTCTTTACGCCCCGGCCCGCGTGCACTACGAGCGCATCGAGCCGATCACGGAACTGTTCAACGACCTGGACGGGTCGATCGACGCCCGCGCCGACGACTTCGAGAAGAAAGAGCAGGACCCGACCTGGACCGGGTTCCATCGTCTGGAAAAGGCGCTGTTCGCGGACAAGACCGCGTGCGGCTTGGATGAAACCGCCGACAAGCTGGCCGCGGACACGGTTGAGCTGCGCAAGCGCCTGGACGAACTGGAGCTGCCGGTCAAAAACGTGGTGGGCGGCCCGGCCGAGCTGATCGAGGAGGTCGCCTCCAAGAAGATCAGCGGCGAGGAGGATCGTTACAGCCACGCCGACCTTTGGGACTTCCAGGCCAACATCGACGGCGCGCAGCAGATTTATGGCCTGTTGAAGCCGCTGCTGGTGGCCCGGGACGCCAAGCTGGTCAACCGGATCGACGGGAACTTCACCAAGGTCGATGCCACGCTCGCGAAGTACAAGGTAGGTGAGGGCTTCAAGTCCTATGACACGCTGACCGGGACGGACAAGAATTCCTTGAAGCGGTCCATCACCGCATTGGCCGAGGACCTGTCAAAGCTGCGCGGCACGCTCGGCGTGGACTGAACACGGGCTGGGGGGACAGCGCATGAAGGGCTTTGGGGCGCCGGGCCGGCGCGGCCTGTTGCTTGGGTTGGGAGCCGCCGGCGGCGCGATGGCCGCCCGGGCTGCGACCATGCCGGACGACCGCGACCGTCCGGCCGTCACGGAGGAGGCGGACAGCACGCAGGAGCGCCGGCCTTTTTATGCCCGCCACCAATCGGGCATCGCCACGCCGCAGCCGGCCTCGGCCCTGGTGGCCGCGTTCGACGTGCTCGCGGAGGACCGCGCCGAACTCCAGCAGATGTTCCGACTATTGACCGAGCGGTGCGCCTTCTTGACCCAGGGCGGCTCCGTGCCGTCGCTGGACCCCAAGCTGCCGCCGCTCGATTCCGGCGTGCTCGGGCCGCACGTGTTCCCGGACAGCCTGACGGCGACGGTGTCGCTCGGCAGCTCGATGTTCGACGGCCGCTTCGGCCTGCAGGATGCCAAGCCGCGCCGCCTCCTGGCGATGACGCAGTTCCCGAACGACGCGCTGGACGCCGACTTCTGCCACGGCGACCTGCTGCTGCAGTTCAACGCCAACACCGCCGAAACCAACATCCACGCGCTCCGGGACATCATCAAGATGATGCCCGACCAGGTTGCCCTGCGCTGGAAGATGGAGGGCTTCCTGCCGCCGCACACCCTGAAAAAGCAGGGCCGGGACACCGTGCGCAACCTGATGGGGTTCAAGGACGGCACGGCGAACCTCGATCCCCGGGACACGGCGCTCATGGACCGGAATGTTTGGGTGCAGCCGGGGTCCGACGAGCCGGCCTGGGCCGTGGGCGGCACCTACCATGTCGTGCGCTTGATCCGCATGCTGGCGGAGCGCTGGGACCGCACGCCGCTGCAGGAACAGCAGACCATCTTCGGCCGCGACAAGGCGGAAGGCGCGCCGCTCGGCATGGCCCGCGAGCATGACAACATCGACTACGCCGCAGACCCAGTGGGCGAGCGGATTCCCATGGACGCGCACATCCGCCTGGCGAACCCCCGCACGGAGGAAACGAAGTCGAGCCTCATCCTGCGCCGGGCCTTCAACTATTCGCGCGGGCTGACCAAGGCCGGGCAGCTCGACATGGGGCTGATATTCGGTTGCTTTCAGTCGGATCTCGCGGAGGGATTCCTGGCGGTGCAGGAGCGGCTCAACGGCGAGCCGCTGGAGGAGTACATCAAGCCGTTTGGCGGCGGCTATTTCTTCGCCCTGCCCGGCGTTGCGGGCCATGACGACTTCTTCGGCCGCGCGCTGCTCGCGGGCTGACGGGCGCCGCAGGAGCGTTTCGGCGCGCTGACTGGGCATGCTGACCCAGCGTTGGGCAGAAGTCTCGTGAAATTCTGCGCCTCGATGTTGCAAATGATTCTCATTATCAATTAGGATGGCCGGCAGTTGAGCAGGAGTTTGCCCCATGCCCGTCCCCAACGATGAACGCCTTGCCTTGCCGGTCGAACAACAAGCGTTGCTGTGGTGCATGCGCGTTTGGGTCGCGGGGCTGCGGCAGCCCATCGAGGCCGGGCCGCGCATCCAGGACATGATGACGCAACTGGGCGCTCCGGACGCGGCGCCGTTCTTTGAAGGCATGATGTTCGCCTTGCAGCATGGGGCCACCCGGCAACTGGCGGTCGGGTGCGTTTGCTGGCGCCAGGTCAGCGACGACGAGCGGATGCTGCTCGAAATGCTCGGCTTGGCGCAGGCATGCCGCTTGTTCGAGGCGCTGCTGATGTTCCGGGGCTTTCTCACGCCGGAAGGCGCCCGCGCCGCGCTGCACAGCGCGGAGCAGTTGGGCGTCAGCTTGGCCGGCGCGGGGCGTTTCCTGCCGGCGCCCGAGGCCGAGGTGCGCCGTTTCGCCTTCGCGTCCCACACCGGCGCCGGTCCGCGTTCCCCATCCTCCACGCTGCATTGAACCGCGGCGCCATGCCGGCGGGCGCCTGGTGACGCAAGCGAGCCGCCACAAGGCGTCCCGCAAGTGCCCCGGCCGCCCATGGCGCACGCCCCCCCGCCGCGCCCTCTCACTGCCCGGCTGCAAGGAAATCCGTTGTGTTCAAAGGTTACGCCCTGCCTGCTCCTCATGAGCGCCGTCCGCTCCGCGCCATGACCCGAAGCCATGGGCGCGCGGGCGCCGGCCTGACGCTTCTGCTGCTGTCGGGCGCCATGGCCGCCCCGGCGGCCGCGCAGCCTGCCTCGCCTTCCGAGCAATCCTTGCCGGGCGTGCCGCAGGTGCGGCAACAACCGGCGCAGGGATCAACGGGCGGCAATCCGTCCCCGCAGGAGGCAGCGCCATCCGAGGACACCCTGCCGGCGTCCCCGGAACAACGCCAGCAGGCCCCCGCAGGACCGGCGGACCAAGGCCCGGAAAAGGGCACCGGGCTGCTGGAGCGCGACAGGCTGCTCGGCGACCTCGGCGGGCTGCGCACCAAGCTGGAGGACAAGGGTATCACCTTTGGCCTGCAGGAGCAGGCGGAGGTCTTCGGCAACCCCACGGGGGGCGTCAGGCAGGGGGCGATCTTCGAGGGCGCCCTGTTGATGAGCTTGGCGGTGGACACCGAGAAGCTTGTCAGCTTCCCCGGCGGCAAGATCAATGTCAGCGCCTACCAGATCCACGGGCGCGGCTTGACCGCCAACAACATCGGCAACCTGAACGTGACCAGCGGCATCGAGGCGCCCAAGACGACCCGCTTGTTCGAGCTATGGTACGAGCAGTCCCTTGCCGACGGCAAGGTCACGGTCCGCGTCGGACAGCAAGCGGCGGACCAGGAGTTCATCACCAGCCAGTACGGCGCGCTGTTCCTCAACGCGGGCTTCGGCTGGCCGACCTTGCCGGCGCTTGATCTTCCGTCCGGCGGGCCGGCCTATCCCCTAGCCACGCCCGGCGTGCGGCTCAAGGTGCTGCCCAACGATCAGGTGTCGGTCCTGGCCGGCGTTTACAACGGCGACCCTTCGGACAACGGCGCCGGCACCTCCTTCCGCCTGAACAGGGGCGTGTTCGTGATCGGCGAGGTGCAGTACGCCCTCAACGGCGGCGAGGACGCCACGGGGCTGCCCGGCATCTACAAGATCGGCGGCTGGTACAACTCCAACAACTTCGCCGACCAGCGCTTCGGCTATGACGGCCTGTCGCTGGCCGACCCGGAGGGCGTCGGGGCGCCGCGGCTCCGGCGCAACAATTGGAGCATCTACGCCGTGGCCGACCAGTTGGTCCTGCGCGAGCCGGGCACCCGGGACCAGGGCATCGGCGTGTTTGCCCGCGTGATGGGCGCGCCGGGCGACCGCAACCTGGTGAACTTCTTCCTCAACGCCGGCGCGACCTACAAGGGCATCGTTCCCGGGCGGGTGAACGACACGCTCGGCCTGGGCATCGGCTTCGCGCGCGTCAGCGACCGGGCGAGCAAGCTCGACTCCGACACCAACCGGTTTTCCGGGAGCCTGTTCCCGATCCGCCGCAGCGAAACGGTGCTTGAGCTGACCTACCAGGCGGTGGTCACTCCATGGCTGACGGTGCAGCCTGACTTCCAGTACGTGTTCAACCCCGGCGGCAGCGCGTCCAACCCTGTGGCGCCGACCCGGGCCGTGGGCGATGCCGCCATCCTGGGCCTTCGGACGACCATCGTGTTCTGAAGCTTACGATTTGGCAGCGGCCGCTGCCGTGCATACTGTTGGTCATGCTTGAGCATCTCCCCGGCGTGCCGGGCCAACGCGCCGTCGTGCCGCATGTCGATGACCTCGGCGCCAGCCACGGGGCGAACCGGGCGTTTCTCGACCTGGCGGCGCGCGGGCTGGCGACGTGCGGCTCGGTAATGGTGCCGGGTCCCTGGTTCCGGGAGATCGCGGAGGCTGCCGGCGCCGATCCCGCCCTGGATCTCGGCGTGCACCTGACGCTCACCAGCGAATGGAGCGCGTGCCGCTGGGCGCCGATCTCCACCACCAGCCGGGCTTCCGGGCTGATCGACCCGGACGGCTACTTCTGGCGCGACCTCGGGAGCCTCCGGCGTCACCTCGTCCCGGAAGCGGCGGAGCTTGAGTTGCGGGCACAGATCGAGCGCACGCTCGTGGCCGGCATGGCTCCGACTCACCTGGACGCGCACATGGCCGCGGCGATGCTGCCCGAACTGCTGGAGGCCCACGTCCGGCTCGGCCGCGAGTACGGGATGGTTCCCGTGCTGCCGCGCTCTATCAACTGGGCACCCGACTCGGCGACCTACCAAAGCGCGGTCGCCCGGCTCGACCGGGCGGGCGCCCCGGTAGTCGACCATTGCCGGGGCACGTTGGCCGTGGATCGCGAGCACCTGGAGGAAGGATGGCGCACGCTGGTCGCGGAGCTTCCGCCCGGCATCACCCACCTGGCTCTGCATTGCACGGCGCCGGGCGAGTTCGCGAGCATGGCGCCGGACCATGCGGGCTGGCGCTATGCGGAGTACGACTGGATTTTAGGCGGAGGGCTGCAGGCGCTCTGCGCGGCGGCCGGAGTTGCGACGGTGGGCACCCGCGCCGTGCAGAAGCTGTGGCTTGCCAAGGAATGGGATTGACGCTGGCTTGGCCAGAACAAGAAATGCAGTCCCGCCTGCAAGGACGCGGTATCGCCATGGTGCCAGCCCGCTACTATTCCAAGCGTCACGCCAGCACGGCAAGCCCGAAATAAGCCTGCTCCAACCGCTTCCCAAGCGCCGGGTCGCCGGTGGGCGACTCAAGTGCGATGCGGCCCTGGGCCAGCGCGTAAACCCGGTCGGCCACGGCCAGCGCCTTTTCGATCAGTTGCTCCACCAGCAGAACGGAGGTGCCGCGCGCGCGCAACTGGCCGACCACGGACAGCACCCGATCTACCAGCACCGGGGACAGCCCGGCAGAGGGCTCATCCAGCATCAGCAGGCGCGGGCGCCGCACCAGGCCCTGCGCCACTGCCAGCATCTGCTGCTGCCCGCCGCTCAACGCGCCGCCGAGTTGATGCCGCTTGGCCGCGATCTCGGGAAAGAAGGCGAACGCCTCCTCCACCCGGGCCGCCCGCTCGTTTCGCGCGATGTCGTATCCGGCCAGCATGAGGTTGTCGGACACGGTGCTCTGGGTGAACACCCGATGGCCCTCGATGACGTGCGCCAGCCCGGCTTGCGCCGCTTCCCGCGGCCCGACACCGTGCAGGCTGCGCCCGGCGAACTGGACGTCCCCCGCTGTGGGGGGCAGCAGCCCGGAAACCGCCCGCAGCAGCGTGGTCTTGCCGGCCCCGTTCGGACCCAGCAAGGCCACGACCTCGCCCGGCGCAACGTGCAGGTCCACGCCGTGCAGGACGGCAATCTTGCCGTAGCCCGCGTGCAGGCCGGCCACCGACAGCAGCGGTTCAGGCGCCGAGATAGGCACTGACGACCTCCTTGTGGGCGCGGATTTCGCCGGGCGTGCCGCGGGCCAGGACCCGGCCCAGGTTCAGCACCGTGACCTCGTCGCAGATCTCGAAGATCAGGTCCGCGTGGTGCTCGACCAGCAGCACGCCCACCCCCCGCCGGCTAATTGCCTTGATCAACGCGCCCAGCCTGTGGATCTCGTCGGGCGACAGCCCGGCGGCCGGCTCGTCCAGCAGCAGGAACGCCGGGCGCAGCATCAGCGCACGGGCAATCTCGACGAAACGCAGCTCGCTGTGCTGCAGCCGGTCCGCGCGAACCTCGGCCAGCGCCCCAAGCCCGATAGCGTCCAGCGCCAGCCGGGCCGTCGCCTCGATCCGCCGCTCGTCCCGGATCTGGCGCGGCAGGGACAACAGCGCCTCCACGAAGCCCGCCTGCCCGATGATCGTGCCGCCGACCATGACGTTCTGCAGCACCGTCGCCTCGCCGATGATACGCGGCGTTTGAAAGGTGCGGGCGATGCCGTGAACGGCGCGGGTGGACGGCGCCCGGCTCGGGAGGCGGTCCGCGCCCATGGCCAGGGTGCCTTCCTGCGGGGCGTAGTAGCCGGAAATGACGTTGAGCGTCGTTGTCTTGCCGCTGCCGTTGGGGCCGATGAGCCCGTGCACCTGGCCGGAACAAACGTCCAGGTCAAGCCCGTCGATCGCCCGCACGCCGCCGAAACTGAGCACCACGCCGCGCAGCGCCAGGGCGCCAGGCGCCCGGTCCGCGACCAAC
>CALMVT010000145.1 GCA_937873175.1 uncultured Acetobacteraceae bacterium
CCACGCAGATCTACGCCGCGGCCCGCCGGGCATTCCCCGGCTGCCTGATCGGCGGCGGGATGCTGACCTCCTTCACCGAGTTCAACCGCAACCCCCCGCCGGCGTCGGAGGTCGATTTCGTCACCCACGGCACCGCCGCGGTCGTGCACGCGGCGGACGACCTGTCCGTTTGGGAAACCCTCGAAGCCCTGCCCGCCGTCATCGCATCGACCCGCCGCCTGGTGGGAGACCTGCCTTACCGCCTGGGTCCATCGGGCCTCGGCTTGCGCGAAAACCCTTATGGGCCCGCCGTGGCCGGCAATCCCGAAAACCGCCGCGTCCCCATGGCACGGTCGGACCCGCGGCACCGCGGGTTGTTCGGCGCCTCCTGGACGCTGGCCTACCTGGCGACTGCCGCGCGGGAGGGCCTCGCCGCCGTGACGCTCGCCGATTGCACGGGCGACCTGGGCGTGGTCGAGAGGCGGGAGGGCGGGCACGTCGTCCATCCGGTGGCCCACGTCCTGCGCGGGATGGCGCGCGGGCACGGGCGCCCCCGGCTCGAAACATCGGTGGTCGCCGGGCTGAGTTCGGTGGCGTTCGGGGGCGCGGCGGGGGTGGAACTCTGGCTCGCGAACCGGACGCCCGATCCTATTACGGTTGAGCTGGATGCGCCGGCGCTGGACGGGGTCGCTTGGCTCGACCAAGGCGCGCTCGGCGCCCGAACGAACCTCGCTTGGCTCGACGCGGCATCCCCTCTTCCGTCCGACCGGACGGTCATGGTCCCGCCGTTCGCCATTGCTCGTTTCGTTTGCTTGGGCACGGCATCGGGATCATCCGGCTAGGCCTGGTCGCCCTCCGCCATCGCCTGCACCTGCGCCGGCGTCGCCCCCCGTTCCCGCAGCGCGCGCAGACTCATCGCCCCGTCCCGCTTGCTCAGCCGCCGCCCTGCCGCGTCCAACAGCAGGGCGTGGTGCGCGTAGCGCGGCGCGGGCCAATACATGAGCGCCTGCAGCAGCCGGTGCAGTTCCGTCGCCGGGCGCAGGTCCGCCCCGCGCGTCACCACCGTCACGCCCTGCGCCGCGTCGTCATGCGTGACGCACAGGTGGTAGCTGGCCGGCGCGTCCTTGCGCGCCAGCACGGCGTCGCCGAACCGCTCGGGGCGGCAGGGCACGGCGCCCTTGCCCTCCTCCTCGTAGAACAGCAGACCCGGCGCCGCCGCCCGCGCCCGCGCCATATGGAGCCGCAGCGCGTGCCGATCCCCCGCCGCGACCCGGCGCGCGCGCTCGCCCGCAGGCAGGGCGCGGCAGGTGCCGGGGTAGAGCGGCGCCCCGTCCGGCCCGTGCGGGGCGGAGGCGGCGCCCTCCACTTCGCGCAGGATGTCGGCCCGGGTGCAGAAACAGGGGTAAAGCAGCCCGCGCGCGGCTAGCCCGTCCAGCGCCGCCCGGTACTCCGCCAGGTGCCGGGACTGCACGCGCACCGCGCCATCCCAACGGAGGCCGAGCCAGGCCAGGTCTTCCGCAATCGCCGCCGCATAGTCGGGGCGGCACCGCCCGGGATCGATGTCCTCCAGGCGCAGCAGGAAACGCCCGCCCGCGTCCCGCGCCCGGCGCCACGCAACCAGCGCGGAGCGGGCGTGGCCGAGGTGCAGCAGGCCGGTGGGGCTGGGGGCGAAGCGCGTGACGGTGGTGGACGTGGGCACGGTGGGCATGGGGACGCCGCCATGCATACTCCGGCCCGGCAGCGCAAGGCATCATCAAATGGCTCGACAGCGAAGGCCAGCCGTCCTGGGATGGCGGACGCCCAAAGTCAGGGCCTCGCCGGCACGTTCACGCAACAGGAGATCGTCCCATGAGCAAGCAGAACGTCGCCGACCTGGTGATCGAGGCGCTCCATGCCGCCGGCGTCCGCCGCATCTACGGCGTGGCCGGCGACAGCCTGAACGCGATCACCGAGGCCCTGCGCCAGCACGGCGGCATCGACTGGATGCACACCAGGCACGAGGAGGTGGCCGCCTTTGCCGCTGGCGGGGAAGCGCACCTGACCGGCAGCCTGGCCGTGTGCGCCGGCAGTTGCGGGCCGGGCAACCTGCATTTGATCAACGGGCTGTTCGATTGCCACCGCTCCCGCGTGCCGGTGCTGGCCATCGCGGCGCAGATCCCGAGCGCGGAGATCGGGCGCAACTATTTCCAGGAAACCCACCCGCAGACCCTGTTCGGGGAATGCAGCCATTTCTGCGAAATGGTGTCCACCCCGGAGCAGATGCCCGGCGTGCTGGAAACCGCCATCCGCACCGCGGTCGGCAAGCGCGGCGTGTCCGTCCTTGTGCTGCCGGGCGACATGGCGATGCAGCCGGCGCCCGCCGGCGCCGCCCTGTCGCCCTCCCTGCTGCCCGCCCCCGCGGTGGTGCGCCCGGCGGATGCCGAGCTGGACCAACTGGCCGCGCTGCTGAACGGGTCGGCCAAGGTGACGCTGCTGTGCGGCCGCGGCTGCTACGGCGCCCACGCGCCGCTGATGCGCCTGGCCGAGGCGCTGAAGTCGCCCATCGTCCACGCGCTGGGCGGCAAGGAGGGCGTGGAGCACGACAACCCGTATGACGTGGGCATGACCGGGCTGATCGGCTTCAGCAGCGGCTACGCGGCCATGATGGGTTGCGACACCCTGCTGATGCTGGGGACGGACTTCCCTTACCGGCAGTTCTACCCGGCGGACGCCAAGATCGCCCAGGTGGACCTGCGGGCGGAGAACCTGGGCCGCCGCTGCCGCCTGGACCTTGGCATGGTCGGCGACGTGGGCGCGACGATCGAGGCGCTGCTGCCGCGTCTGGATACCAGGTCCGACCGCAAGCACCTGGATGCCAGCCTCGCCCACTACGCCAAGGCGCGCGAGGGCTTGGACGACCTTGCGGTGGGCCATCCCGGGCGCAAACCGATCCACCCGCAATTCCTGGCCAAGACGATCAGCGAGCTGGCGGCGGGCGACGCCGTGTTCACGGCCGACGTGGGCACGCCGACGATCTGGGCGGCACGCTACCTCAAGCTGGGCGGCGGGCGGCGGCTGGTCGGCTCCTGGAACCACGGTTCCATGGCCAACGCGATGCCGCAGGCCATCGGCGCGCAGGCGGCCTTTCTGCAGCGCCAGGTGATTTCCCTGTCCGGCGACGGCGGCTTCGCCATGCTGATGGGCGACCTGCTGACGCTCAACCAGCACAAGCTGCCGGTCAAGGTCGTGGTGTTCAACAACGGCAGCCTGGGCTTCGTGGAGATGGAGATGAAGGCCGCCGGGCTGCTGGAAACCGGGGTCGCGCTGGTCAACCCGGACTTCGCCGCGATGGCCCGCGGCGCCGGGCTGTTCGCGCAACGCGTGGAGGACCCGGCCGACCTTCCGGACGCCGCGCGCGCGGTGCTGGCGCATGACGGACCCGCCTTGCTCGACGTGGTGACGGCCCGGCAGGAGCTGGCGATGCCGCCCAAGATCGGCGCGAAGCAGGCGACCGGGTTCAGCCTGTGGGTGGCCAAGGCCGTGCTGGACGGGCGCGGCACGGAAGTCGTTGACCTCGCCCGCACCAACCTGCTCCGCTGAGCGGGCCGGACACCACGGAACCGGAGCATCCCCATGCGGATCGGCTTGCTTGTTTCCTGCTGCGTCGATGCGTGCGAGCCGGAGGTCGGCATCGCGACGCTGGTACGCACTTATCAGCCCCCCTGTCTTCCATCCCAGCACGGAGCGCCTGCCATGCGACGCCTGACACCCTTGTTCGCGACCTTTGCGGCTTGCCTGGCCATTTCCGCTTGCGCCACGCCGCAGCAGCGGGCGGAGGGTCAAGAAAACCTGCTGGCCGCCGCGGGCTTCACCGTGAAGCCGGCGAACACGCCGGGGCGCATCGCGTCCCTGCGCGGCCTGCCGGCGAACAAGGTGGTGCAGCGCGTGCGCGGCAACACGGTCCGCTACGTGTATGCCGACCCCCTGGTGTGCGCTTGCCTGTATGTCGGGGACCAGGCGGCCTATGGCCGCTACCGCCAGGAGGTGTTCCAGCGCCGGCTGGCGGACGAGCAGGCCATGACCGCGCAGATGAACGAGACCGCATGGGATGACGGTCCTTGGGGGCCGCTATGGTACTGACCCCACCGCGCTCGGCCGCAAGAAACCAATCGTAGCCATCGCGCCCGGCAGGCCCAGGTCGGACACGCCGCCGGGGGCGGAGGTTCCCGCACGGCTTCCAGGCCGCCGCCCGCGCAGCCAACAATCCCTGATATTCCCCACCATTTCCTGACAAATCAATCATGAGACAAATCGTAATTATAACGTATTATGCGATTGCGTTAAAAATGACACGAGGTCGCGGCATGGACATTCTTTTGATCAGCCAAGGGCGTCTCCTGCGGGATGCGCTGGTCGCGGCCTTGCAGGGCGTCCACGGCAACCGCGCCTCGGGCGCATTCTGCCGCGACACGGTTGAGGCCGCCCTTGCGGCGTCCGTGCCCGCCGTGGTCGTCGTTGATGCGGCACACCCCGAAGGCGCCGCGCTGGCCGCCGCCGTCCGGGCGCATGCTCCCGC
>CALMVT010000146.1 GCA_937873175.1 uncultured Acetobacteraceae bacterium
GCCGGCCTGGTTGCGTGACAGATCCATCACCACCCCGGAACCCAATAAGAGCCACCAGCGATGGCCGGTGCGGCCTTTCTGGCCCTCGCGGGCCTCGTCCTCGCACCACAGCTGCAGCGTCTTGCCCGGGTGAGCGGCCGCGATCTCGCCAAGTGCGGCGGCAAGGTTTCCTATATAGCTCCTGCGCCTCGGCGTCGGCCTTGGGGTGGACGGGCCGCGTCGTCTGCCACGACAGGCCCATGCGGTGCAGCAGACGGAACACCGACCTTCTTGGCGCGCCGGACTGAGCTTCCCCGGCCGCCCCGACCTAGGGCGGTTGCGCAGCCCGGCCAGACCCTCGGCGTTGAAGCGCACCACCGCGTCGCGCAGCGACTGGCGCTCCCGCCCCACAAGGCGGGCCGCCTCCGCCCGGCTCGCTCCTTCCAACGCCTGCGCGATCGCGAGCGCCCGCAAGGCTGCGCAACGGTCCGCCTCGCCTTGCGCAAACCGGCGCAACGCGGCCGCGCTCACATCATCCCGGATCACCAAGCCATGTGCGCCCATCCACCTTCCCCCCGCGAACAGGCCGGCAAGGAGTCACACTTCAGCCACGTTACGGATCACATCAGAGTCAGCGGTTGTGGCAACGGGTATCATTCTACCCGAATCGCCGTTCGCGCGCTCGTCAGATGCGATGTTCCCGAGGTCAACGCCGACGTGGAACGGACGCTGGACTCACGGTACGCGGCGCCGGACCTCCTGCGGCAGCGGCAGGGTGGCGGCAACCAGCCACGAGAGAGCCAGCCTATCGACATCACCACAGGCCCGGCAGCAGGCGAAAGCGCACCTTGGCCGCATAGGCGGCGTAGCCGGGCAAGCCTGCCATCAAGACTGCCTCCTCGCCCGTCGCGCGCGCCGCCAGCAGCGGCAGGAACAGGACGAGGCCCGCGAGGCCCCACAGCGAGCCGAGCAGCAGCGGCATGCCGGTCATCAGGAACAGGGCAAAGGCATACATCGGGTGGCGCACCACCGCGTAAGGGCCGGTCGAGATCACGGTCTGGCCGCGCTCACCCTGCACCCGCACCGTGATCGCTGCGAAGCTGTTGACCGACAGCACCAAAGCGAAACCGCCGAATGAGGCGGTGATCAGCGCCGCGCCGAGCGCCTGGGTCCAGAACGGCGCATGCGACCACCCGAACCGCCGGTCCAGCCCCACGGTGACGAGCCAGGCAGCGCAGGCGAGGAGGATGGCCGCCATGACGGCGCGGTCCCACGGCCGCTGATCGGCACGGAGCGGTGACGCCATCCGCTCGGCGAGCAGGCCGGGATCGGTCCTGCGAAGCCACAGGCCCGTGGCGAGGCCGCCCGCGCTGAACAGCAACAGGAAGGCCCATGCCCCCGGCCACGCCACCGTTCCGGCCGCGGGGAACAGCAGCAGCCCGAGCAGCAGGAACCCAAGCACGGACTGCACGACCATTTTCAGCAGCATGCATTACGCAAGTTGATGACGGCGTTCCGGCCGACGATAGGCCGAAGCAGCGCAGCGAGCAAACCGATCGGAGGCAAAAACGAATAAAGCTGGAGAACGTAACCGATCCCCATGCGGGTGGAAAGGCTGCCGAGCACCGCAGCCCCGACGCCGAAGGTCAGCCCGAAGAACAAGGGAGGGTCTGCCAAGATGTTGCCAGGTCGTTGGCCTCTCGCCGTTCATGAGCGGCCTGATCTCCGAGGCGCTGGGCGGGCCTGTCCTTCACGACGTCGCAGGCCGGGCCGGCGCGCCGATAACCCTCATCCAGCGCGAAATGCGGCAACTGCCCGTGCTGCCGCCGCCTTTGCCGCGACGCCCGGTTTCTTGGACAGCCGCTCTCGCCTCAGCCAGCGTCCCTCACCTATCCCTCGATGAGTTCCCTGATCCGGCTGGCCAGCGCTTCCATCGCGAACGGCTTCGTCATGACGTGCATCCCCGGCTCAAGCTGCCCGTGGCTCAGCACGGAGTTCTCGGCATAGCCCGTGATGAACAGCACCCGCAGCTCCGGCCGCGCTGCCCGTGCGGCGTCCGCCAACTGCCGCCCGTTCAGGCCGCCCGGCAGGCCCACATCGGTCACCCGCAGGTCTACGCGCGCGTCGGACTGCAGCACCCGCAGCCCGGCCGCGCCGTCCGCCGCCTCGACGGCGATGTAGCCCAGGTCCGCCAGCACTTCTGCCACCAGCATCCGCACCGACAGCTCGTCGTCCACCACCAGCACGGTTTCGCCGTGGCCGGCCCGCGGCGGGGCGCTGGACAGTTCAACCGTGCCCGCAGGCGCATCCGCCTGGCCGGCACGGCGGGGCAGGTAAAGGCAAACCATCGTGCCCTCCCCGACTTTCGAGCAGATGCGGACCTGGCCGCCCGACTGCCGGGCGAAGCCGTACACCATGGACAGGCCCAAGCCGGTGCCCAGGCCGATGGGCTTGGTGGTGAAGAACGGGTCAAAGGCGCGGGCGATCACCTCGGGGGCCATGCCGGTGCCGTTGTCGGACACGCACAGGGACACGTACTGGCCCGGCAGCATGTCCCGCTCGCGCGCCGCGCGCTCGTCCAGCCAGCGGTTGGCGGTCTCGATGGTGATCCTGCCGCCGCCGGGCATCGCGTCCCGCGCATTGATGCACAGGTTCAGCAGGGCGTTCTCCAACTGGCCCGGGTCCACCAGCGTGGTCCACAGGTCCACGCCCGCGACCGGCTCCACCGCCACCTTCGGCCCCGTCGTGCGCTCGATCAGTTCCTGCATCCCCGCCACCAAGCGGTTCACGTCCGTGGGCCGGGAGCCAGCGTTTGCCGGCGCGAGAAGGCGAGCAGGCGGTGCGTCAGCGCCGCCGCCCACTTGGCCGCGCCCTGGGCCACGGCAAGGTAGCGGTCCAAGTCATTGATCCGGTCCTGTGCCACGCGGGTTTGCAGCAGCTCCAGGCTGCCGCTGATACTGGCCAGGAGATTGTTGAAATCGTGCGCGAGGCCGCCCGTGAGTTGGCCCACGGCTTCCATCTTCTGCGATTGTCGGAGCTGCTCCTCGGCCTGTGCGAGGGCCTGCGCCTGCTCACGCTTCGCCGTGGTGTGCCGGCCCTTCGCGTAAACCTTTCCGTCCTCGAACGCCCCAGTCCAAGCGAAATAGCAATACGTGCCGTCCTGGTGGCGCAGCCGGTACTCGTAGGAGCGAGCGAGCGGCGCTTGGAAGATGCCGGCGAACACGGCCAGGGTCGCATGCAGGTCCTCGGGATGGGTGAACTCGCTGAAGTGCCGCCCCACCAACTCGTGCTCCTGCCAGCCGAGCAGGTTTGTCCAGGTGCCGTTGACGGCGTTCAGCGTCCCGTCCGCATCGACCACAACGAGCAGGTCCTGCGACAGCCGCCAGGTGCGGTCCCGCTCGCGGGTCCGCTCCGCGATCTTGCGGTCTTGCTGCGCGAGCAGCCGGCGCAGCTCCAACTGTGCCATGACCTGACGCGCCAGCGCTTCCAGGCTGGTCCGTTGAAGCTCGGTCAAGCCCTGGGGGCGGGTCTTGGTGTCGATGACGCAAAGCGTTCTGATGGGGGTGCCTTCGGAGGAGCGGAGCAGGGCGCCTGCATAGAACCGGATGGATGGCGTCTGAGTGACAAGGCTGTTGCCCTTGGTGCGCTCATCCCGCGCAAAGTCCGGGATCACAAAGGTTTCGGCCTGCTCAAGCGCCAAGGCGCAAACCGATTGGCTCAAGGGGGTCTGGCAAACGGGAAAGCCGATCCGGGCCTTGAACCATTGCCGGTCGCTCGTGACAAAGCTCACTAGGGCCACGGGGGTCTCGCACGTCCGGGACGCCAACAGGACGATGTCGTCGAACCCTTGTTCCGCCGGCGTGTCCAGGATGTCGTACTGGCCCAGCGCCGCCTGGCTGGCTTCGCTCGCCGTTCGAGGGTCAGAAAGCTTGGCTGGTGTCGATCTGGCCTGGTCGCGTTCCATCAGCAGGCGCAGGGCCGTACGGACCAACTTCTTGCGGAAGCGTACCCGCCCGGTGACGCTTGACTGGCGATGCACTCTGCAAGCGGGCCGGTCAGGGCGACGTGACGGGAATACTTGGCGACCATGCCAGGAGCGTAGCAGGCACGTCTATGGGTGTCGCCCTTGGGACACCCGCGCCGGTTGCGCAACGCTCATCTTTGTTTGCCCCCTGAACCTGGAGAGTCGCTTCTGGCGGCGTTGAGTCCCTAAATGCGTATCGTCCGCCCAGCCGGGCGCTGGCATGGGCGCCAGACGAGATCGTGATGATCTTGCCGGGGCACCCGCCGGCCGTCATGCTCCGCCCCGCGGCCCAGCATGTCGGGAACGTCCCGCGCAGGTTGGTGTCCATCACGCGGTCCCATTCGGCGACGAGCATGTCGAGCACGGGACAGTTCGGAAAGACGCCGGTGTTCGCCACAGCAACCGTCACGGTGTTCAAGGCTCGCTCCGCCGCGTCCTTCATGTCGCCCAGGACCACCCGGGCGGCGACGGGGATGCCTGCGCGATGCTCAAACCAATCCCGGACCCTGCCCCCATCACGATGACGGCGGCGCCGCTGAAATGGGCATCCATGGATGCTTCCCGAGTCCGAGCGTTTGGCGTCGGCGCACGGTGAAGCCGCCATCCACCGGCAAAGCCACGCCGACGATGAAGCTCACCCGGGGCTGCACAGCCACAGCACGGCGGCCGCCATCTCCTCTGCCTGACCCATGATGTCCGCGCCGTGTCCCCGGCACTCGACGCCTTTGCGCAGGACGCGCTGCTCGGCACGGCATGGAAGTGCCCCGCCCTGTCGCCGCAGGACTGCGGCTTGATCACCGTGAGTTCCCGGATCGCCCAGGGTCAGGCGGCGCAGATGCCCGACCACTTCAACCGCGCCAAGCAGGTTTCACAACCAGACATCGATCCGGTTGCTTCCCTATTGGCCCGGCTCCGGCCGGTCGGTGATTGCCTGGTAGACCAGGCTGCGG
>CALMVT010000147.1 GCA_937873175.1 uncultured Acetobacteraceae bacterium
CGGCGGCGGATGTAGTTCTCCGCCGTCCGATACAGCGTCCAGCCCTTGGGATGCCAGAACACGCTGCCCGTGGCTTCCTCCTGGATGTGGAACAGGTCCATCTCGCGGCCGATCCGGCGGTGGTCGCGGCGCTCCGCCTCCTCAAGCTGGTGGAGGTAAGCGTCCAGTTCCTTGCCGTCGCGCCAGGCGGTGCCGTAGATGCGGCTCAGCATGGCGTTGCGGTGGTCGCCGCGCCAGTAAGCGCCCGCGACCTTCATCAGCTTGAACGCCGTGCCCACGTCTCCCGTGCCGCGCATGTGCGGGCCGCGGCACAGGTCGATCCAGTCGCCCTGCCTATACAGCGTGATGGTCTCGCCCGGCGGCAGGTCGCGGATCAGCTCGGCCTTGTAGGCTTCGCCGCGGGCGTCGAAGAACCGCATCGCCTCCTCACGGTCCCAGACCTCCCGCTCGAACGGGGCGTTGCGGGCCACGATCTCCCGCATCCGCGCCTCGATAGGGGCGAAGTCGTCCGGGGTGAACGGCTCGTTGCGGGCGAAATCGTAGTAGAAGCCGTTCTCGATGGATGGCCCGATGGTGACCTGCGTGCCGGGGTAGAGGCCCTGCACCGCCTCCGCCAGCACGTGCGCGGCGTCGTGGCGGATCAGGTCGAGCGCTTCCGGGTCGCGCCGGGTCACGAACACGACGGCCGCGTCCCCCTCGATCGCGCGGGACAGGTCGGAAAGCTGGCCGTCCACTTTCATGGCGAGCGCCGCGCGGGCCAGGCCGGGGCCGATGGCGGCGGCGACCTCGGTGCCCGTCACCGGCGCGTCGAAGCGGCGAACCGAGCCGTCTGGCAGGGTAATGGCGGGCATGGCGTGAGCCTTTCATGAACGGGCTGGATGCTTCCTATGGCCTTCGCCCGGCACCGCCGCAACCCCGGGCCGCGCGTGACATACCGGCAGCCCCGTGGGCTGACCGGTATGCGCGCGGGATTGGTGGGTCGCCGAAACGTGCAGCGTTTGCGGCTGAAGCAGCGCGCCAAAAACGACTCTGATACCGGTCGCCTGTTGGGGCGGCTGGTATCAGGCCAGCAGTTCCCGATACACGTCCAGGGTGGCGGCCTGCATCGCGGCCGTCGTGTAATGCGCCAGGACAGCGGCCCGCGCCCGCGCGCCCATCGCCCGGCGGTCCGCCGGCTGCATGGACAGCGCGCGGTCCAGCGCCGCCGCCAGCGCGCCGGCGTCGCCCGGCGGCACCCGCCATCCCGTGACCCCGTGCTCAACCGTTTCCGCTGCACCGCCGTGGTCGGTCGCGATCACCAGGCGTTCCATCGCCTGCGCCTCGATCACGGCGCGGCCGAAGCCTTCGGGCTCAAGCGAAGCGCTGACCACCACGTCCGCCAAGGCGAGCGCGGCCGGCATGTCGTCGCAATGGCCAGCCAGGCGCAGGCGTCCGGCCACCCCGAGTGCCTGCGCTTGCGCCTGGAGCCGGCTGACGAACCGCTCGCGGCCCTGCGCCGCGCCGACCAAGACGCAGCAAGCGTCCGTGCGGGACAGCCGGGCTATCGCGTCGATCAGCACGGACGCGCCTTTCCAACGGGTCAGGCGCGCGGGCAGCATCACGACCGGCGCATCCTCCGGCACTTGCCAAGCCGCGGCGAGCCGGGCGGCCTGCGGCCCGGCAATGCGCCCGGGGTCGAACAGCGCGGGATCGACGCCGCGCGGGATGACGCGGATGCGGGACGGCGCCACGGCATGCCGCGCAGCCAGCAGCGCCGCGACGAAACCGCTGATGGCGATAACCCGGTCGCCGCTCGCCATGACGGCGTTGTAGCGCCGCTTGCCTGGCACGTTCTCGTTGTAGATGCCGTGATACGTGGTCACGAACCGCGCGCCGGTGCGCCGGGCCGCGAGCAGGGCGGACCAGGCGGGCGCGCGGGACCGGGCGTGGATAATGGCGACGCCCTCGGTCCGGACCAGGCGGCCCAATCGGCCGGCGTTGCGCCAGATCGTCGCCGGATTCTTGCTTGCCAGCGGCAGCCGGATGTGCCGCCCGCCGGCCCGCTCCACCGCGGCGAGCAGCCGGCCGCCCTCGCTCGCCACCAGGGCGGTGCCGCCGGCGTCGGCGATGGCCTCCACCATTTCCACCGTGCCCCGCTCCACGCCGCCAATGTCGAGCGACGGGAGCACTTGCAGTACGGCGGCGCCGAGTGGAAGGACGGACATGGGGGCCGTATAACACGCGGGTGGCTCGGGGGCGGCGCATGCAGCAGGTTAGCGAAACGGACCGTGGCGACGGGGTGACGCTGGCCTGGGTGCGGACGCCGGGACGCGGGCCGACAGCCGTGTTCCTGCCGGGCTTCAAGAGCGACATGACCGGCACAAAGGCGATGCTGACCGAGGCGTTCTGCGCGGAGCACGGGAGGGGGTGCCTGCGACTGGACTATTCCGGCCATGGCGCCAGCGGCGGCGTGTTCACGGACGGCACGATCGGGCGCTGGACGGACGACGCGCTGGCGCTGATCGACCAGTTGACCGAGGGGCCGTTGGTCCTGGTCGGATCGAGCATGGGCGGCTGGATTGCCCTGCTGACGGCGCTTGCCCGGCCGGAGCGCGTGGCCGGGCTGATCGGGATTGCGGCTGCGCCGGACTTCACCGAGGACCTGATGTGGCAGGCCATGATGCCGGAGGAGCGCGCACGGCTGGAGCGCGATGGCGTGCTGCACCTTCCCAGCCAGTATGGCGACCCAACCCCTGTCACGGCCGCCCTTATCGCGGATGGACGCACCCGGCTGCTGCTGGACCGGCCGATCCCGCTGCATTGCCCGGTGCGCCTGCTGCATGGACAGCGGGACCCGGACGTGCCGTGGCAAACGGCGCTGCGCCTGGCGGAGCGGCTGGAGGCGGACGACGTTCAGGCCACGCTGATCAAGGACGGCGACCACCGGCTGTCCAGCCGGTCCGACCTGGCGCTACTGAGGCGGGCGCTCGGCGACCTCCTGCTGCAGGATGGCGCGTAGCCCTTCCCGATAGGTCGGGTAATGCCAGTGCAGCCCGAGTTGCGCCTGCGTCTTTTCGCTGCGGACCCGGCGGTTCTCGTTCCAGAAGCTGCGCCCCATGGCGCTCATGCTGTTCACCGCCTCGGCAAAGGGCACCAGCGGCGGCGGCGGCACACCCAGCAGGCGTGCGGCTTCGGCAGTCACGTCTGCGCTGGCGGCCGGCTCGTCGTCGGCCAGGTTCAGCACGCGGACACCCGGCGCGCGCGCCTGCCGCATGGCGGCTAGCACGGCGGCGGCGATGTCGTCGCGGTGGATGCGGCCGAACAGGTGGCCAGGCTTCAGCACGCGCCGCGCCTGCCCATTGCGCAGGTCGTCGAACGCCGACCGGCCGGGACCGTAGATGCCGGCCAGCCGAAACAGGTCAACCGGCCGGCCCGGCGGCGCCGCAGCCCATGCCTGCTCCGCTTCCACCCGGCGCCGCGCCCGCGGCGCCATGGGCGCCACCGGTGTGTCCTCGTCCACCCAACCGCCGTCACGGTCGCCGTAAACGCCGGTCGTCGAAAGATACCCGGCCCAGCGAAGGCGCGGACTTGCACCAATCGCAGCGCCGTAGCGGGCCAGCGCCGGGTCGCCATGCTCATCCGGGGCGGCCGTTTGCAGGATGTGCGTGGCCTCGTTCAATGGCGCTGCAGCGTCAGCGAAGTCCACTAGGTCAACGCCCGGGGGCGCCTGGCGGCCCACGGGGTTGCGGCTTGTTGCAGTTACCCGCCAGCCCATTGCCGCCGCGCGGGCGGCAACGGCTGTGCCCGTGTAGCCCAGCCCGAACAGGATCAGATATGCTTCAGTCATCCTGCATCCTACCCGGTTTGCCCATGCGTGCGAGCCGGAGTATGTTTGCGGCAGGATGAATAAGCGGACTGCGTTTGTCGGCGGCGGGATCTTGGCCGCGTGGGCTGCACTGGGCTGCGGCACGAACCCCGATCACAGGCTCGTCCCGGCGAGCCGGGCCGAAAGCCTGCCGAAAGCGACCAAGCAGGCCCTGCCGCGCATCGCCCAGGGTGAAGACTACGACCGCTGCCTTGGCATGTTGGGCACCGACCCCCAGGGAGCGTCTGCCTTTGCCGACGCCTGGGAAGCCACTGGAGGCGGAGACGGCGCTGCACATTGCCATGCGCTGGCCGAAATCACCTTGGGGGCGCCTGAAAAGGGTGCTGACATGCTGGAAAAGCTGGGCAATTCCAGCCAGGGACAGGCGGCTGCTCGGGCCAGTCTTTATGGGCAAGCGGACCAGGCTTGGCTGATGGCAGGGGACCCCGGGAGAGCGTTTGGCGCGGCGACGCTGGCCTTATCCTTGACCCCTGATGATCCCGGCCTACTGACCGACCGGTCCATCGCGTCGGCCAGCCTTGAGCGGTATGACGATGCCGTGGACGATTTGACCCGTGCGCTCGACCTTGATCCGCGTCGGGTCGATGTGCTGGTGTTTCGTGGCGCGGCTTGGCGGCACCTGAACCAACTGGGATTGGCGCAGGACGACATCAACCGCGCTTTTGCCCTTGATCCAGAAAACGCCGACGTATTGCTGGAGCGTGGCATTCTGCGCCAGCGCCAAGGCGACCGTGAAGGCGCTCGGCGGGACTGGGAGCACGCTATCGCCTTGGCGCCGAGCAGTGCCACGGGCGATCTGGCGCAGCAGAATTTGGCATTGCTTGAGGCGGGGCCAAGCCGGCGCTAGTAACCTACCCTATTCGAGACGGCTGTTTGGGCCGGGCTTCAGGAGAGACGACGTTTATGAGTGGCTTCAAGGGCAACAAGTTCACCGACCGCGCAGAGGCTGCTGCAGCAGCCAAGAAAGCGATGCTTGAACGGTTCCGCGCCAAGCCGGCGCCCGATGATCCTGCAGTGCTGGCACGCGCGGCAGAGCGCAAAGCGATTGCCGAAGCGCGAGAAGTACGTGCGGCAGAGCGCAGGAAGATCAAAGAAGCGGAAGAAGCACGCCGCATCGCGGAGGACCAGGCGCGATTGGCCGAACTGGCGGCGCAAGCTGCGTTGGAAGCGCAACGCAAGGCAGAGCAGGCTGTGCGGGATGAGGAAATCAAAGCTCAGCGCAAGGCCGAACGGGATGCCCGCTACGCGGCGCGCAAAGCGCGTCGGTAACATTGGTTTTGGGGAATACCCATGATTGGACGGCTAGGGTGGGTTGCGGGGACAGGATTTGAACCTGTGACCTTCAGGTTATGAGCCTGACGAGCT
>CALMVT010000148.1:0-489 GCA_937873175.1 uncultured Acetobacteraceae bacterium
GCCGGCATCGAGATGGCAGTCCGGCACCTGGCACAGCGCCGCGGCGAGTTGTTCATCGTCACAGGGCCAGCCTTTCAGGGGCAGGCGCTGAGGACGATCGGCCCCGACGGCGTGCTGGTGCCGTCCGCGACGTGGAAGGCGATCTACGATCCGCGCTCGGGCGCCGCGGGCGCCTACGTGTGCAGCAACGCCGCCGCGCCGCAGTGCGGCACGATGTCCGTTGCGGCGCTGGCCGGCAGGGTAGGCATCGACCCATTCCCAACATTGCCAGACAGCGTGAAGCAAACGGCGATGACGCTGCCGCGCCCTGAGACAAGCCCCTATGCTCGCGGGCGTCCACGCCGCCAGGAGGCCCCATGACCATACTCAAGCCGTTCGCCGATGACGCCGCGTCCATCTCGATTGGCGAGCTGACGGTCGAAAACGGCACCGACCGCATCGCCTTGTATGGGTCGCTCGATCTTACCCGCGACAAGCAGGGCTTGGCCC
>CALMVT010000148.1:499-1552 GCA_937873175.1 uncultured Acetobacteraceae bacterium
CGCGCCTTGGCGGCGCTGCTGGACCAAGCCATCCAGCTCTTGGAAACTGACACGTCGCTGCCGGACGCGGCGCCGCCGCCGGTCGCCCCAAAGACGATCAAGAACCCGTTCGAGTGACGTTAGATGCCGGCCAGGGAGCACCCGCATGGCGACTACCTGAACAGCTTTCTCGTCGCCCCAACCTCTCGCAGCCCTCCATCCAGCAATCGCGAGCTTACCCTCCGTTTTCGTCAGGCTCCTGCTCCACCCCTGTGTGCCGGAAGCGAAAGCCCAAAAATACCAGGCCGCCGCCAAAGGTGCATGAGGATCTGGTCCGGATCGCCGCCACGGTTCCGATGCCGATGCTCCCGGCGACAGGGGCCGGTGATGGCGGTAGTGTCGTGCGCGGCGACGCGGCTCGGCTCCGTGCACCCGACGTTTTCCGAGCGTTGCCGACATCCTGTCGGTGAGGGCAAGACGCACACCGTTTTTGGACATTCAGGCAATCGAGAGGAGTTCTGAGCTGTGCTTTCCATCACTGCCGTTCTGCGGGCCAAACCGGGCGAAGAAGCAAAGCTCCTCTCCGCCCTGCTTGATGTCGCTGCGCATGTCGGCGCGAACGAGCCCGACACGCTCGGCTTCCACGTCTCGCGCGATCTCGAGGACCCCGTTGTCTTCACGACATACGAGCGCTTCGCCGATCGCGCCGCCATGGACGCGCACAACGGCTCGGACGCGGTGGCGCGCTTCTTCAGCGTAGCACGCCCGATCCTGGACGGACCGGTGACGCTGCACAGCTGCGAGGAGGTGGAAGCAGTCAAGGCGTGACTGCTGAAGGATCGCTGCCCGCTTCTCAAGGACCGAGAACGGCGGCAGGTGCTGCCTGCCGAGGCCACGCCGTGAAGCGAAGTTTGTTGCATTCTGCCTGCGGCGTTGGATACGCCGAACCTGGTGGAGGACAGACCTCAACGGCAGTCCCGAATCCACCGGCCTCACGCGAAACGGGGCAGACGTCGACCGGGCAAAAGATCGTAGGGCGCCTTCCATCCAGGCAGTGCCGCGATCCGTCCCAGC
>CALMVT010000149.1 GCA_937873175.1 uncultured Acetobacteraceae bacterium
GGTAGGCCGGGCAGGTTATGAAGTGGTCACCGGGCTGGACCACGAACACCCGGCCCCACTGCTTGCAATACTTTATGGTTTGTGTGGCGAGCAGGGCCTTCGCTTCCGGGCTGTCGGGGCGGTAGTCCATGGTCAGCAGCTTGCGGTCCCGGTTCTTCGGCAATCCGAGGACCTGGATCTTGGAGCGCACCTGGGCGGGCGTGAGGTTCAGGTCGCGGGCGACGGCGACGTAGTGCTGGTAGGCCAGGATGCGGTTGATGACGTCCATGGAAAGATCGTTGTCCCAGCGCGTGCGCTTGGTCTTGGCTGGTTTGACGGGTATTTCAGCGTAATCAGAGACGATGCTGTCTCGGGGTCTCCGTGGCAGGCCCAGCCAACGTGCCTTGGAGCGTATACTTCCCGTTGAGCGCTCCAGCTTGGCCGAAACATACTGGCAACTAAGGTTCAGTTGCCACAAGTCAATGAGTTGTCTGATCTCTCCGACCTGCCAGGCATGGCGAATTCCACTCGTCCGGCGGACAGCACCGTTATGAGGGGTGTAAAGGTCCAGAGCGACCACGCGCGCCAGCAGATCAACCTGCAGGATGTCCAGGAACAGGCACAGCGCCTCAATGCCATGCCCCTTTGCAACCATGCCGGACAGGGTGCTGTCCTGAACATCCGGCCTGATAGGGCCTTTGCCCGCCTTGGGCGAAACGGTCGCAATCGAGGCAAGGACAACTCGCTCGAGAGTGGCAAGGCTGTCCCGAACAGAGGTGATGGGCATGTCGTCTCCGGTTGCAAATCCGGAGACAGCCTAGCCAGCACGATTCCAGGTGTCACTAAGGAAAAAGCTAAAATTGACGTTCTACGCAAAGAAAAACTTTTTTCGTTTCGTAAATGCCGTTCGCATTTGCTCTAGGGACGGACAGGCGTTTCGTCTTCGTTCTCATAGTCGATGGCCTGCGAGGCGCTGAGCATGGCAACCAGCAGCGCATTGAGCATCGGGCGGGTGATGGGCACGGACCCGTGCCTGCGCTCCATGGCCTCCAAACGCTTGTGGACCGCACTGGCTATGTGTTTCGCAACTGTCAGGTTCAGGCCCTGCCCAAGGGAGCTGAGGACAGCATCGGGACTTGGCGGAGGCTGCGCAGTTTGAGGGGAGTTCCGGTGTGCTGGTTTGCTGAGCTCATCCCTGGTGGTCTCGCCCCCGGCGCTCCCGCTGAATGCGGGGGGGGCGGCATACGGCCGCGGATCGGCCTCACTGCCGTGCCGTACTTCCTGGTCAGAAGCTTCAGCCTTAGCCTCCCCGGCGTACGACGGTTCCGTCCATGGAAGGCGCACCAGGTCGCTGCTGGGCGGTGGTGACAGAAGCGCCATCGGGTCTGTCCCAAGTCCCTGCGCGATCCTGGTCAGCGACTTCAGGCTGGCGTCCACCTTGCGCACCTCCAGCAGAGCGATCTGGGCTTGGCCAACGCCGATCCGCTCGGCCAAGCCAGTCTGGGTCAGCTTCTGCAGCTTGCGAAGACGCTTCATGTTGCGCGCGAGGTTCTGGCGATACACCTCCGTGATATGCAGGTGGTCCCTGGGGACTTCGGCCTCAGGTTCTGGCTCACCGGCTGGTAAAACCTCCTCAACGAAAGCAGCCGCTTCTGGCACCTTCTCTTTTGGTGGAGCTGCCGGCATGGACTTCGGGTCCTTGTCTCGGGTCATGGCAGGTCTCGCCTGTGAAGGTCTGAAATCATTCCGCTCTGTCCATCCTATCCACTCGCGCTGGCACGATGGCCCTTATAGCGACGGGGAGGCACGCGAATGAAACTGCTGATTTAGCCTGTTGCGTGAGGGTTCCTGTTCGTGTCCGAGGGCCGCAGTGGTTCAGCACTAGCGAATGAGGCTCCGATGCGCGTCCCAGCCACGTTGCCGTTCTTGATTGTTGCCTGCCTCCATGGGCACCCTGCCAGCGCTGACTTCCGTATCCAGGATGCAGCACCAGAAGGCGGTGCCACGCCCTTCACGGCCGGCCCCGCTCCCGATGAGCCTGCACCCAGGAAGAGGGTCCAGGTGGCGGTTCGACCCAGGGTTCCCCTGGCCATTGGTTTCGGGCGCCAGATCCC
>CALMVT010000150.1 GCA_937873175.1 uncultured Acetobacteraceae bacterium
CTCAATCTGGACCACCAAGCCCAAGCACCTCACCTGCATCTACCACTTCGGACCGAGCCGGGAAAAGGCACGCTGGCAATGGGTCACCTGGGGCGGCGGCTTCGCTGCCGTCACCTGGGTCCTTGGTTCATTCGCCTTCTCGTGGTACGTCAGCAATTTCGGCAGCTACAACAAGACCTACGGATCGCTGAGCGCTGCGGTCGGCTTTCTGACCTGGGCATGGCTCTCGGCCACGATCGTGCTGACGGGTGGGGGGCTGAACGCCGAGATGGAGCACCAGACCACTCGGGACACCACGACCGGGCCGGAGCAGTCGCCGGGGCGCCGCGGCGCGACCAAAGCCAACGCGGTGGCGCCCGCTTGACGCTGCTAACCAGCTAAGGCTGGAGTTATGCCAGGACTTGGGCGGTGCCGAGATCAGGCGGCATCTTGCGCCGCCTACGGAGCTGTGTGGCTGCCGAAGCCGAGATGCCCAGTCAGCTCCTGGCAATGGATCGGATTGGCAATTCCAGGTCCTTGAGGGCACACCGTGCTTTGCCCTGTAGTCTCCCGAAGCTGCGTCCCAGCTCACCTCCGCGTCAGGCCATCAGCTGAGGATCGGCGGCTTCTCAGTCTCAGGCTCCGGCTCTGGCTGCGGCGTTTCCGGCAAGATCGGCGGCAGCTCAGGTAGGTTCGGCGGCACCGGGTCCGGCGTTTGCATCTGCATCACGACATTCATCTCCTGCGCGAGGCCGCGCGTTGTGAAGATGGCTGGTGATGGAAGCAGGACAATGAGGTAATCAGGCACCAAGGCTGGAATTGGTTGGCAGAGCGAGGTGGCCTGGAGGCGGCGATGCTGCTGCTGCGATAACGTAGCGGATCGAGGCCGAGCGGGATCTCAGGCCGAGAGCGGGAGCACGGCATGAGTCCGGTGGCGCAATTCGAGTTGGTGCTGGTGTTGCTGGTCGCGGTGGTGTGCCTGGAGCTGGCCGCACGCTGGCTCCGGCTACCGCCAGCGGCGGCGTTGATCCTTGGTGGCGGCGCGCTGACCTTCATCCCGGGCATGCCGGCATTTAGCTTAGATCCGGAGTTGGTGCTCGTGCTGTTCCTGCCGCCGTTGCTGGTGGCCAGCGCATACTTCACGGTGTGGCGCGATTTCCGGCGCAACCTTCTGGGGATCCTCAACCTCGCGATCGGGGCGGTGGCGTTCACGACGCTGCTGGTGGGCCTAGCGGTGCACTGGGCGGCGCCGGGGCTGCCCTGGGCGGCGTGTTTCGCGCTGGGTGCGGTGGTCTCCCCACCCGACGCAGTGGCGGCCAAGGCGGTGCTGGAGCATGTGCGGCTGCCGCGGCGGACAATGGTGCTGCTGGAAGGCGAGAGCCTGCTGAACGACGCGGCGGGGATCGTGCTGTTCCGCTTCGCCGTGGCGGCAGCGCTCACCGGCACGTTCAGCATCACCGAGGCGGCGGCAAGCTTCGTGGTGCTGGCACTGGGCGGCGTGATCGTGGGCGGACTGGTGGGCTATCTGTGCATCCAAGCGCTGCGGCTCCTGCGGCGGATACGGGAACTTGAGATTGGCATCACCACGACGTTGCTGATGCCCTGGGCGGCGTATATTGGCGCCGAGCGGGTGCACGCCTCGGGTGTCATTGCGACCGTTGTGGCCGGGCTGCTGCTGGGCTGGTACCAGCACGAGGTTTTCAAAGCCAACGGGCGGCGTACCGGGACAGCGGTGTGGCAGGTGATGGTGTACCTGCTGGAAGCTTTCGTGTTCGTGCTGATCGGGCTGTCGCTGCGCGGCGTGCTGCAGCGTCTCGGCACTGCCAATGACATGGCACAGACGCTCGGGCTGCCAGTGTTGGCGGTGGTGGGCGCGGTGGTGCTGTCGCGCTTTGCATGGGTCCTGGGCGCCGACCGTTTGGCGGTTCTGCGTGATCGGCTGCGCGGCGGCGATGCGGGGCCGCCGAGCTTCGCGGCTTCGGTGGTGATGGGCTGGGCGGGGATGCGCGGGGTGGTGACGCTGGCCGTGGCGCTCTCATTACCCGAGGCGATGCCAGGGCGCGACCTGATCTTGGTTTCGGCCTTTGCCGTGATCCTGGTGACGGTGCTGCTGCAGGGCACCACTCTCGGGGTGCTGATCCGGTTGCTGGGCATGGGTACGGTCGACGGGCGAGAGGAAAAAATGCTGACGCGGGCCGACGCGAGTTCGCGCGTAGCGGCGACGCAGTTGGCGACGGTGGAGGCGCTGGCACGCGATGCAGACGGGCAGATCCGCCACCCGCGGCTGCTGGAGCAATACGGCTATCGCGCGCGGGCGGCGCAGCGCTTCAGCCAAGATGCCGAGAGCCTGGCGGGCGAGCGCCACGCGCACTTCGACGTGGTGCTGGCCGCGGTGGCCGCCGGGAGAACGGAAGCGCTGCGGCTGCACCGCTCCGGCCAGATCCACGACGAGGTTCTGCACGCGCTGGAGCATGATCTCGACCTGCAGGAGCTTTCGGCGGAGCGGCTGCGCGACGGGGTGTGAGCAGGAGTTGGCCCGGCTTGACGACACGTCACGAACGTCGAGCTATCGCGCCCGTTCAGGATCCGACAGAGGCGGTCAGTAGCTCCAATTCCTTGATCAGCATGTGGTGATGGGCAAGGTGCCCTTGACGCCGCTCTAGAACACACCCTTGTCCGAGAGATGAGAAAGGCGCCGGGCACCGGACGCACCCTCGCCGCGGCGAGGGGCTGGTATCCTGCCCTGCTGTCCTCCACGGTTCATAGTATGGCGTGGGCCAACCAAACGTGATCCCGCGTCTGGCACAACCTGGTGGAGCACGCCATATCCACCATTACCGTCTCCCGAACCGGCCACGCGTCGGGTTAATTCCGGGACACATTTTCCGCGAACGTCAGCGCCGGCTCCCGAACCTGGTGCCTCTGGAGCTGCACCGACATCCCGCTGCGCGATGCCTGCGCCGACCTCGGCGCGACTGTCCAGCCCGGCCGCGAGCCGATCGCTGAAGCAGGCGAACAGCGACCGGACCGACGGCAGCGGAGCAGATTAATGAAGCACCTCACAGGATTGCAGAACCAATGACAGTGACCGCCTGCCGTATTCCCGGCGTTTAGCACCCATGCACACGTTCGAACTGCTCCTCGCCCTCGTTGCCGCCTGCGTCGCGCTGGCGATCCTGGCCCGGCGACTCGCCTTCCCGCCCGCAGTGGCGCTCGTTCTGGGCGGCATGGCGCTGGCGTTCGTGCCGGGGCTGCCCCAAGTGGAACTCAGTCCCGAACTCGCGTTGGTGCTGTTCCTGCCGCCGCTGCTGCAGCTCAGCGCCTACCACACTGACTGGCCGGCATTCCGGTCCAACCTGCGGCCGATCCTGCTGCTCGCGGTGGGCGCGGTGTTCTTCACCGCCACGGCAGTTGCGGCCGTGGCCAAGCTGCTCGTCCCCGACCTGCCCTGGTGGGCCGCGGTCGCGCTCGGTGCCATCATCGCACCGCCCGACGCGGTTGCCGCGTCCGCCGTGCTGAAGCAGGTCAGGCTGCCCAAGCGGATCGTCACCGTGCTGGAAGGCGAGAGCCTGATCAACGACGCGGCCTCGCTCGTGCTCTACCGGTTCGCGGTCGGCGCGGTCGTGGCGGGAAGCGCCAGCTACGGCCAGGGCGTGCTGCTGTTCTTCGGCGCGGCGCTCGGTGGGGCGCTCGTGGGCTGGGTGGCGGGGCGCACCGCGATGTGGGTGTTCACGCAGATCGAGGACACGCTGCTCGACATCACGGTCAGCCTGCTCGCCGGCTTCGGTGCCTACCTTGCCGCCGAACAGCTCCATGCCTCGGGCGTGCTCGCCGCGGTCACGTGCGGGCTGGTGCTCGGCCGCCAGCAGCATTCCGAGTTCAGCGCGCGCACCCGGCTGGACGCGGCAGCGGTCTGGGGCTTCATCGAGTTCCTCCTGACCGCGCTCGTGTTCATGCTGATCGGGCTGCAGCTTCGCGGCATCGTTGAACGCCTCGAACGCTACAACCTGGCCGACCTCGCACTGCTCGGCGCTGCCGTGTCGCTCACCCTCATCCTCAGCCGTTTCGTCTGGGTGTTCCCCTCGACGTGGCTGCCGCGGGCGCTTTCGCCGTCCTTGCGCGCGCGAGACCCGATGCCGCCCTGGGGCCATGCCGTCGTGCTGTCATGGGCCGGCATGCGCGGCGTGGTCAGCCTGGCGGCGGCACTCGCGCTCCCCATGCAGTTCCCAGGGCGCGACCTCATCGTCTTCCTCGCGTTCTGTGCGATCCTTGCAACCCTTGTCCTGCAGGGCACCACGCTTGGCCTGGTCATCCGCAGGCTGGGGGTAGAGGAAGGCGAGGCCACGCTGCCCCCGCCCGAGGCCGCGCAGGCGCGCGCCGAAGTCGCCACGGCGGCGCTCGCGGCCGTGCAAGCGCACCTGGGGGAGAGCGGCGAGTCCGAACATACCGAGGCAGCGACCGAGCTCGTCCAGGAGTACGAAGCTCGCGCCGAGCGCGCGAGCGTCGAGACGCAGGGCGCCGAAGACAAGGCCGAGCACCTTGCGGCGCAGCAGCGCTTGCGCCTGGTGGCGATCGACGCCGGGCGCACCAAGCTCGGCGAGCACAGGGACGGCATCGACACTGGCGCGCATCGCACGTTGGGGGAGGAACTCGACCTTGAGGAGCAGCAGGTCCGGCGAGGCCAGAGCAAGGATTAGCTGCGGATCAAGGCCCCATACAGCCTTCAAGCGCCTCCAGCGCGTCCGCGATCAGGTGACTCTCCGCGGCAGCAGCACGGAACGTCTCAACCGCCCGGCCGAACAGCAGCGTTGCTGCGCGGTCAGCCTGGCCGTCAAGCCCTTCGGCGCTGATGCGGTAGGCATCCGCTGTGGCGCCGTGCCGTCGGGCGGCGCGGGCGCAGGCGACGATGTGGGCGGCTGTATGCCGTGCGTCTTTGCCGAGCCGCGCGACCGCAGCGAAGCGAACGATGTGGGTCGGGTGGCCGGACGTTGGGAGCGTCATGGGTGCCTCCAGGCATTTGCTGTGCCTGATGGGTGCCGGAGGTGGGCGGTCGGTGTCTGTGGCATAAGTCACGTCACAGATCGTCTGGACCTATGCCGGGATTTGGGCGTGGCTCTTGTCGGGTTCCAGGGTGGTGCCGCTTGCGGGCATCTGGTGTGATGGCTG
>CALMVT010000151.1 GCA_937873175.1 uncultured Acetobacteraceae bacterium
CGCTAAACCGTGTGGGGCAGGGGCCGTGCCGTCCGCATTCGCCTCCGTGCACCAACGCCCATCCACGCACCAACGCCTTCGACAAGATCGACCAGTCCTTCGTCCGGCAGCTGCCGCACGACGCCGAAAGCGTTGCGATCGTGATGGCCATCATCACCATGGGTGGGGGCCTTGGCATGACAACCACCGTCGAGGGTGTCGAGACGGCCGAGCAGTTCGACTTTTCGGTAACGGAAGGCTGCGACACCATCCAGGGCTATCTGATCGGCAGGCCCTTGAAGAGGGCGGACTTTGCCAAACTTGTCGGCAAGGACCATGACGCTTTGACCAGCCTGTTCGCCGCCTGAACGGAAGCGCCGAAGTCGTCGAGCCGCCGACTTCCGCAGCGCTCGCTTTCGAGCAACCCGCGGGACGCTGAACAGCTAAAAGCTCAGCCGGGAATAATACCAAAGCTCACTGACCAGAACCCATTCCAACCCGAGATGACCCCCATCTCTGAGCAAGCCGAAAGAGTGACAGGTTCTGGTCAGTGAGCTTTGGTATAAGGGGTCACCTTACCGTTTACTCAAAACTGCACGGCAAGACCCATGCACGAACAGCTTACCTTTTGGCCAAGTTCTGAAAGAGGGTTTCGCAACGGAAATCGCCAGATCTGCCGTAGGAGCGAGAACCGATTCGTATACCCACGTTTGTGCAAGCCCCTGACATTCTGGCCTTTTCCGCTTAGCGTGCGACTTTGAGCAAACCGTGAGGTGACCCCGGCAAGCCGGCCGGCGAGAGAAACGGCGAGCGCACCCCCGGCGCCAGCCAGGGCGAACAGGCCGACGACGTGGTGTCCCAAACCGAAGCGGTCGGCCAGCATGAGCGGCGCTGCCGTCCAGAACATGTTGAACGCGCCGAATATCAGGGCGGCATAGGTCGACCGCCAGCACAGCACCGGCATGCGCGGCAGCAACGCGACCATGGAAACGATGATGCGGCCGTAGCGCATCCCGCCCGCCGGGCGATAGGTCGGCATCATGCGCGCGAGCAGCGGGCCGAGCACCGAGACGAGGCAGGCCAAAATCCAGAACACGGCCCGCCAGCCGAACGTGCCGGCTGTGAACAGCGCCGCCGGACGGGCGAGCATGATGCCGGTCAGCACGCCCGCCATGATGTTGCCGACCAGCCGGCTCCGCCGCTCCTCGGGGAGGAGATGCGCCGCGAAGGGCAGTGGCGCCTGCCCTCCCGTGGCGCACAGACCGACCAGGAACGACGTGACGAAGAAGGTCAGGGTACTGCTGGAGGTCGCCAGACCGACCAGTCCTGCCACCGTCAGTCCCATCAGGGTGAGCACCAGCCGCTTGTTCTCGACGAAATCAGCCGCAGGCACCAGGAGGAACAGCCCCGTGCCGTAGCCGATCTGCGCGACGCTCACGACCGACCCGGCGACGTCCGGCGAGATGTGCAGCTCCGCCCCGATGGAGGCGATCAGCGGTTGCGCGTAGTAGAGGTTGGCAACGAGCACGCCCACGCCGACCGTGAGCACCGTCAGCAGCGCGGCCGGTGCCTGGGGCAAGCCGACATCCAGAGCTGCCGGGCGATCGAGCACTGTCCTCAACCCCGGCCGGTCACCGCCCGGCCTGCTCATTGAGCATGGGGAAGTCGCGCTGATGCCAGACCGGATAGGCCGGCGTGACCTCGCTGGCCGCGTCGAGGGCCGCCACCTGCTCCGTGGTGAGCTGCCATCCGACCGCGCCGATGTTCTGCACGAGCTGTTCCTCATTGCGTGCGCCGACGATGACGGTGGAGACCGTCGGCCGGCGCAGCAGCCAGTTCAGCGCCACCTGGGGGACGGTCCTGCCCGTCTCCAGCGCCGTCGCGTCCAAGGCATCGACGATGCGGAACAGCCGTTCCTCCTCGAACTGCGGACCGGTGCCGGCGATGTCGTGCGCCCGGCTGCCCGGCTGGGCTGGCTGGTTGCGCCGGATCTTGCCGGTCAGCTTGCCCCATCCGAGCGGGCTCCACACGACGGCGCCCACGCCCTGGTCGCGGCCGAGCGGCATCAGCTCCCACTCGTAGTCACGGTTGAGCAGGGAATAGTAGGCCTGGTGCGCCACGTAGCGCGCATAGCCGTGGCGGTCCGACGCCGCGAGCGACTTCATCAGGTGCCAGCCGGAGAAGTTCGAGCACCCGACGTAGCGGACCTTCCCGCTGCGGACGAGCTGGTCCAGCGTGTCCAGCGTTTCCTCGACCGGGGTGTTGTAGTCCTGCCCATGCAGCTGGAGCAGGTCGATGTGGCCGGCGCCGAGCCGGGTCAGCGACGCGTCCACCGCCTCTAGGATGTGCTGGCGGGACGAGCCGAAGTCGTTCGGCCCGGTCCCTACCGGAAACGTCGTCTTGGTCGAGATCAAGACGCGGTTCCGCTTGCCCTTGATCGCCTCGCCCAGGATCTGCTCGGCCAAGCCCGCCGAGTACACGTCGGCGCTGTCGAACAGACTGACACCGTGGTCCAGGCAGACGTCGATCAGTCGGGATGCACCGGCGGCGTCCGTGGAACCCCACGCTTTGAAGAAGTCGTTGCCGCCACCGAAGGTCGCCGTGCCGAACCCGAGGGCAGGCACGCGCAGGCCCGAGTGGCCGAGGCGGTTGAAATCCATGTTGCTCTCCTGGTTCGCTGGCTTGTCAGAGACCGTGGGCGCGATGCCACGCCGGGCTCATGCTGTAACTCAGGCGAACCTCGCCGCGATGCAATGCCCTGCCATGAGCATTGTGACTGGGCCTCGCCAACCGCGACCGGGTTGCCGGACCAGGACGGCGCTGGAGTTGGTGCATAAGTGCCGACGCCCAGGCCGCCTTAATGCCGGGAGTCCGAAAGGGGGCGGGTCGACGGGGGCGCATCTGCTTCTCTCGTGCCAGATGCCCTATCCAGTGATCGCCATGACGTCCGGACGTGCTGATGAGCGCGCGCGGATGCCCGGTCTCCATTACTCGGCGTACTGGGGCGGTAGCGGTCACCGGATAGGGCGCCTGGCATCAATCAGTTGCAGCCGCGCCTACCGGTCCTCGTCAACCAAGCGCCAGGCCAGCGGGAGGTCGTCGAGCTTGCTCTTCAGCTCGCCCGGGAGCGGCCCGTGCTCCGCGGCCGCCAGCGTGTCCGCCAGCTGCTCGGGCCGGCTCGCGCCGATGATCGGCGCCGTGATCGCCGGGTTCGAGAGCACCCAGCGCATGGCCAGCGTTGCCATGCTCATCGCCGCCTCGTTCGCGACCTCGCGCAAGGCCTCGATCGTCTCGAACTGCCGCCCGTGCCAATAGCGCTCCTGGTAGCGTGAGCCGGCCGTGCCGAGCTGGAAGCGCGAGCCCTCGGGCGGCGGGGCCTTGTTGTCGTGCTTGCCGGTCAGCAGCCCGCCCGCCAGCGGGTTGTAGGGAATGACCGCCACGCCTTCCTCGGCGCAGAGCGGCAGCAGGTCGCGCTCGAAGCTGCGGAACAGCAGGTTGTAGCGCGGCTGCACGGACTTGACCTGGACGAGGTTGCGCAGTTCGCTCCGGCCGATCGCGCGCGCAACCTTGTAAGCGGGCCAGTTGGACACGCCGGCATAGCGCGCCTTGCCGTGGCGCACGACCGTATCCAATGCCTCCAGGGCCTCGTCGATCGGCGTCTGCGGATCGTAGCTGTGAAGCTGATACAGGTCGACGTAGTCGGTGCCGAGCCGCCGCAGCGAAGCGTCGATCGCATCCAGGATGTGCTTGCGCGACATGCCCTGGTCCCACAGTTTCGGTCCCATGGCGCCGACGCACTTTGTCGCCAGGATGAACTGGTGGCGCTTGCCCCGCAGCCAACCGCCGACGATCTCCTCCGTGCGGCCGGCCGTGTTGTGGCCGCCTCCCAGCGGGTAGACGTCGGCGGCGTCGAGGAAGTCGATGCCGCCATCCGCCGCCGTGTCCAGGATGGCGTGGCTCTGCGCCTCGTCGCATTGCAGGCCGAAGGTCATCGTGCCCAGGCACAGCTTCGAAACTTGCAGGCCGGTCTTGCCGAAGGATGTGTAATGCATGGTTCCTCCCAATGCCGGCGGGGCCGGTCAGCCGTTGAGCGCGCGCATGGCATCCGGCGCGTAACGCTCCCCGGATGCGGCCCCGGCGGGCAAAGCGTCGTCCAGTGCCGCGAGTTCCTCGTCGGTCAGCACGATCTCGGAGGCGGCCGCGTTCTCCTCCAGGTAGCGGACCTTCTTCGTGCCCGGGATCGGGATCACGTCGTCGCCTTGCGCCAGCACCCAGGCCAGCGCGAGTTGACCCGGCGTGCACCCCTTCGCCGCCGCCAGCGCGCCGATCCTGCCAACCAGGCGCAGGTTGTCGTCGAAGGCCGCACCTTGGAAGCGTGGCGACGTGCGGCGCCAATCATCCTTGTCCAGGTCGTCGATCGTCTTGATCTGCCCTGTCAGGAAGCCGCGCCCGAGCGGGCTATAGGGCACGAAGCCGGTGCCGAGCTCCCGCAGCAGGGGCATGATCTCCGCCTCGGGCTCCCGCGACCACAGGGAGTATTCGGTTTGCAGGGCCGTGATCGGGTGCACGGCATGCGCACGCCGGATGGTCGCCGGTGCTGCCTCCGACAGGCCGAGGAACCGCACCTTGCCCGCCTGCACGAGCCCGGCCATGGCACCCACCGTGTCCTCGATCGGCGTGTCCGGGTCCACCCGGTGCTGATACAGCAGGTCGATCACGTCCACGCCGAGCCGCCGCAGGCTGGCATCGCAGGCGGAACGCACGTAGTCCGGCTTGCCGCTGATCCCGGTGCGCCGGCCATCCGCGCCCCAGGTGTTGGCGAACTTGGTGGCGATGAACACCCGGCTGCGCACCGGCTTCAACGTGCGGCCGACCAGTTCCTCGTTGGCGCCGTTGGCATAAGCGTCGGCGGTGTCGAAGAAGGTCACGCCGAGCTCGACGGCGCGATGCAGCGTACGGACGCTCTCGTCCGCGTCCCGCCCGCCGTAGAAGGCCGACATGCCCATGCAGCCCAACCCGACGGCGGACAGGTCTGGGCCGTCACGGCCCAGCTTGCGTGTTTTCATGGCCGATCTCCTTGTCGACGATTTAGAACGATGCGCCGCCCTCGGGGAAGTCGCTGCCCAGCGTCACGGCTTCCCAGGCGTCGAAGTCCTGCTTCAGCGCGGCGAGCTTCTTGCGGGCGATCTCCAGCGCCGGCTTGCCCAGCACGAGGCGGAGCGGCGGCTCCGGAGATTGGACGGCGGTGATGATGGCCTCGGCGGCGCGCACCGGGTCGCCCGGCTGCTTGCCGCTGCGGGCCTCGGTCTGGACGCGGCGGGCGCCGGCCGTCGCTTCGAAGTCGGGGATGCGGGTGGCGGATTGCTTGATGGACGGGCCGGCCCAATTGGTGCGGAACGGCCCCGGCTCCACGATGACGACCTTGATGCCGAGCGGGCCGACCTCCTGGGCCAGTGACTCCGACAGGCCTTCCACCGCGTATTTGGTTGCGTGATAGTAGCCCGTGGCGGGGAAGCTCGCGATGCCGCCAATGGACGAGATGTTCACAATGCAGCCGCTGTGGCGGGCGCGCATGCCGGGCAGCACGGCGTTTGTCATCGCGACCAGCCCAAAGAAATTGGCCTCGAACATGGCGCGCACCTCGCGGTCCTCACCCTCCTCGACGGCAGCGAGGTAGCCGTAGCCGGCGTTGTTCACCAGCACGTCGACCTGGCCGAAGCGGTCCCGTGCCGCCTTGGCAGCCTCGGCGACCTGGCCTGCGTCGGTGACGTCGAGCTTGAGAGCGATAGCCCGGTCCCCGTTGCCTTTCACGAGATCCGCCACTTGGTCGGGATTGCGGGCGGTGACGACCGCACGCTACCCGCGCTCGAGCACGAGACGGGCGAGTTCGCGACCGAACCCGGTCGAGCAACCCGTGATGAACCACACCGGAGTGGCTGATTGAGACATCATGTGACTTCCTGGTTGAGGGCTGCATCGGCCTCTGCCAGGCCGAAGCAACGGACCGAACCGGCCCAGGGTGCACGGCAAATGCCATGCGCCGTGTAAGCCGCTGTGTTTCTATGGATACAGCAGACCGTGCCAGAATACACCAGTTGTCGCAAGCGACACATCATTGCTGGTCCGTTTGTCACGCGTGGGCGTTGGTGCGTGGATGC
>CALMVT010000152.1 GCA_937873175.1 uncultured Acetobacteraceae bacterium
AGGCGGTGCGCGGCCGGACGCGCTGGGCATCTCTTGTCGGGTTCCAGGGTGGTGAGCTGAGGTCATGCGACCAAGGCCGCAACGAGTGCCCCAAGCAAGGCTTTGCCGCGTCGGCGCGTGTTGTGCACGAACTGAAAGAAGCCGAGGTAGAGCGGCAGCTTGTCTTGCGAGATGCCGCGGTGCGGGCGGAGCCAGGAGCGCAGCAGCGACCAGAACCAGGGCTCACGCATGAAGCCGCCCTTGTGGAACAGTTCCGTTCAAAGAGCGCGTCGAGAAATCCTTGCCGTCATCTTCAGGCAAGTGGATTTCAGTCGGATACCTGCCGGCAATCTCAACCTGGAATTGCTCGTGCGTTAGCCCTGGGGCAAGAGCCTTTCTACAGGATCTTGACGGCCGCCGTACTCGGGTGCAGCGGACTGGCTGCTTCCAGTTGAGGTCGCCGTAGCGCGCCCGAAAGGCTCCCGATGTTGCTTGATGGCTCCAAGGAATGAACAACCTGCCCACCCAGGCGGCAGCGGCCGGAGCGCGGGGCGCAACCGGCGCGGAATGGTGGCGCAACGCCGTGATCTACCAGGTTTACCCGCGCTCGTTCGCCGACTCCGACGGCGATGGCATCGGTGACCTGCCGGGCATCACTGCCCGGATACCCTATCTGGCCCGCCTAGGCATCGACGCCGTGTGGCTGTCCCCCTTCTACCGCTCGCCCCAGGCCGATGCCGGCTACGACGTCGCGGATTACCGCGCCGTCGATCCGCTGTTCGGCACGCTGGAGGATTTTGACCGCTTGCTGCGGCAGGCCCATGCCGCGGGCCTGCGCGTGATCGTGGACCTGGTGCCGAACCACACCTCGGACGAGCACGCCTGGTTCCAGGCTGCCGCGGGTTCGCGCCCCGGCAGCCCCGAGCGGGCGCGCTACGTCTTTCGCGACGGGCGCGGCAAGGACGGCGAGCAGCCGCCCAACAACTGGAAAAGCGTGTTCGGCGGCAGCGCCTGGTCCCGGGTCCCGGGCGACCGGCAATGGTACTTGCACCTCTTCGACCGTAAGCAGCCGGACCTGGACTGGGAGCACCCCGAGGTGCGCGCGGAACTTGAGGCAGTGCTGCGCTTCTGGCTCGACCGCGGCGTGGACGGGTTCCGCGTCGATGTGGCCCATGGCCTGATCAAGGCGCCTGGCCTTCCCGACTGGGAACGGCAAGCGGCCATGGTCGGGGGCGACGAGGCGGACGGCGTCAACCACGGCCCCATGTGGGATCAGGACGGCGTGCACGAGATCTACCGTGGCTGGCGCCGCATCCTGGACCAGTATCCCGGACAGCGCATGATGGTGGCCGAGGCCTGGGTCCGCCCGCAATCGCGTCTGGCCCGCTACGTGCGCGCAGGCGAGATGCAGCAGGCCTTCAACTTCGACTACTTGCTCGCGCCCTGGGATGCAGCCGCGCTGCGGAGGGTGATCGAGAACTCGCTCGCCGCCATGGAAGCGGTCGGCGCCCCGGCCACTTGGGTCATGTCCAACCACGACACGGTGCGCCACGCGTCGCGGCTTGGCCTTCGCCGGCCCGGTGCCCGGCCCATGGGGATCGACGCAGCCGGCGAGCAGCCGGACGAGGTGTTGGGGCTGCGCAGGGCGCGGGCTGCCGTGCTGCTCACGTTGGCCTTGCCGGGTTCGGCCTACCTTTACCAGGGCGAGGAGCTCGGCCTTCCCGAGCATACGACCATGGCCGCGCACCACCGCCAGGACCCGGCCTTTCACCGGACGGGCGGCGAGGAAATCGGCCGCGACGGCTCCCGCGTGCCGCTCCCATGGCAGGCCAGCACTCCATCCCTCGGCTTCGGCCCGGGCGCGCGGACCTGGCTGCCGCAGCCGGACAGCTTCGCCCGCTACGCCGTCGACCAACAGGACGGCGTGCCGGGATCGACGCTGGAGTTGTATCGCGAAGCCCTGCGCCTGCGCCGCACCTATGAATTGGGACAAGGGCGGCTCCGCTGGCAGGAGGCGGAGCCGAACGTGGTGGTTTTCGACAACGAAGGCGTGCGCGTCGCGGTCAACCTTGGCCCGCGGGAGGCGGCGCTGCCGGCGGGTGAGGTGCTTGTCTCCAGCCAGCCTCTGGACACCCCCGGCCGGCTGCCCGGCAATGCCGCCGTCTGGACCGTCTTGGATCGTGTTTCAAAAAAGTGAAGCAGAGCCAAGCCGTCAGGCGCCCTGGGAGAAGCTCCGATGAATGCATATCCACCCCCGGCCCTTTGCGCGGCGTTCCAACGCCGCGCCTTCAGGCGCTACGAGTAAAAGTTCCTGAGTTGAACTACGTTGTGGCGTTGGTGCACGGAGGCAAGTGCGGATGGCACAGCCCCTAACCCGCACGGGTCAGCGGCGGACGGAGGCGGGCTTCGCTTCGCGGATCATGCGGTTGAGCACCTGGATAGCGAGTGCGACCTTGCCAAGCTGAGCGGGCCGGCTGCGGGCGCGCAGCTTGGGTCCGATCAGGTGCTTGTATCAGCCCATTGTCGTTTCAGCGTGATTGCGTTTCCCATACCCGGTGGCCTGTTGCCAGCCGATGCGGCCCCGCTCGGCCATGAGCTGGATGTGGCAGTCGCGCGGGTTCTGCTTGTCCGGATCGGTCGTGCTCGGCACGGCATCGGACCGGGGTGGGACGACCACGGCGGGCGGTGGCCCGGGCTGCCGGGCCGCGGCGGCCTGGTAGACGGGATCGCGATCGTAGGCGCCGTCTGCGGTGACGCTGGCCAGGGTGCCCTTGCACCGGTTCTGTCAGGGCTCGCGCCAGGGACCGTCCAGAAGTTGGGGGGATGGAGACGGGAACGGTATGACCTGCCACGCTGAGGCTGGCTGGGAGAGTGTGGATGGGGTTGGTGCTGCAGCTGGTCGAGACGGGAGCTGACACACAGGGGCGCAGCATCGACCTGATGGAGATCAGCCGGCCGCGTGACCTGCGCGACATCGCCAACCTGGGCCTGACGCTGCCCGAGGCCAAGCAGTTGCTGGCCCGTGTTCAGCAGGCGGTCGTGGCCGTGCAGGCCCGCGATCATGCGGCGCTGCGGCCGGCGTGCTCGCACTGCAGGGCGCGCTGCCACCTCAAGGACTGGCAGTCGCGTCAGGTCGCGACGCTGTTCGGCAAGATCACGGTGCGGCTGCCGCGGTTCCGCTGCTCAGGTTGCGGTCGCGTCGGGGCAGGGATCAAGTGGCCGGCGCACTGCCGCTCGACCCCTGAGCTGGATCAGCTGCAGGCGCACTTGTCCGCGCTGATGACCTACCGGGTCGCCGCTGGCGTGCTGACCCACCTGCTGCCGGTTGCGGCCGGGACGAGCCACGAGACCCTGCGCGGTCGCACGCTCAAGCTCGGCGAGCAGCTGCGCCATGCTGCCGCTGGAACGCCTGAGCCGGCGATGGTCGCGGCAGCACCAGCATCAGCGATCACGCTCAGCTTGGACTCCACGTTCATCCGCAGCTGCCACGAGGGCGAGCGGCACCTGGAGGTGCGCGTCGGCAACGCTGAGACGTCCAAGAGCGGCAGCCGGCAGGTGTTCGGCGCTGTGGCGAACGCCGGCACCGACATCGTGGCGCTGATCCGGCGCACCCTCGACGCCCTGGGCCGCACCGGCGACACCGCTTTGACCGCGTTCACCGACGGCTGCTCGGGCCTGCGCGCCATCCTGGCCGCCGCCGGCGTCACGGGCCCGCCCATCGCAGACTGGTTCCATCTCGCCATGCGCCTGCAGCACGCCAAGCAAGTGGCGGAAGCCTTGCCGGCCGACACGGCGGATCAGCAGCAGGTGAAGGCCGAGATCGTCACCGAGGTCGAGCGCCTGCGCTGGCGAGCCTGGCACGGCAAGGCCAAGAATGCCCGGATCACCCTCAAGCGCTTGCGCACGCTCCTGCCTACCCTCAAACGCGAACCCGTCCGCAAGCTGAAACGAGCGCTGCGTGCGATCGACCGGTATTTGCGCAGCCAGAGCGCCTGGCTGGTCAACTACGCCGAGCGATGGCGCGCCGGCCTGCGTGTCGGCACGTCGCTCACCGAAGGCACGGCCAACTTCCTGGTGAACCGCCGGATGGCCAAGTCACAGCAGATGCGCTGGTCCCGGTGCGGGGCCGATCTGCTGTTGCAGGTCCGCTGTGCTGTCTACAATGGCGCACTTGGCTCAGACTTCGGCCAGCTGTTCGAGCCAGCTTCCGGTTCACGGCTGCACTGGGCGGAGGCGGCGTAGTCCCTCAACTTTTGGACAGTCCCCCGCCGTGCCGGACAGCGCGGTGCTGTTCGAGCTGGCGGTGACCAAGGTCTGGCT
>CALMVT010000153.1 GCA_937873175.1 uncultured Acetobacteraceae bacterium
GCGGCACGGCGGCGCAGGTGCTGTTGCCGCCCACGCGGTCGCTGGTGCGGGCGAAGCGCAGCCTGGCCGGGCTGCCCGGCGGCGGCGGCACGCCGTTGGCGGCCGGGATCGACGCGGGCTTCCTGATGGCGGACGGCATCCGGCGCCGGGGCGGCACGCCGACAATCGTGCTGCTGACGGACGGGCGGGCCAACGTGGCGCAGGACGGCAAGGGCGGGCGGGCGCGGGCGGAGGCGGACGCGATGGCCGCAGCGCAACAGGTCCGCGCGGCGCGGCTGGCGGCTTTGCTGGTCGATACCTCGCCGCGTCCGCACCCGGCCAGCCAGCGCCTGGCCGCCGCGATGGACGCGCGCTACGTGCCACTGCCCTATGCCGACGCGGCGGCGCTGTCCCGGGTGATCCGGGCGTGAGCGACCGGCGCGGCTGGGCGCGCGACGGGCGGGACTGGCCGAACCGGGAAGCCAGCCGCTTCGTGCGCGCCGCTGGGCTGATGTGGCATGTGCAGGTGATGGGATCGGGGCCGGCGCTGCTGCTGGCGCACGGCACCGGGGCGGCGACGCACTCCTGGCGGGCGCTGGCGCCGCTCCTGGCCCGGCATTTCACCGTGGTCGCGCCCGACCTGCCGGGCCATGGGTTCACGGAAAGCCCGGCCACGGCGCGGCTGTCCTTGCCCGGGATGGCGAAGTCGCTGGGTGGGCTGCTGCACGCGCTCAACCTGCGGCCCGTGCTGGCGGCGGGGCATTCGGCCGGGGCGGCGGTGCTGGCGCGGATGGCGCTGGACGGGCAGATTGCGCCGCGGGGCCTGGTCAGCCTGAACGGGGCCTTCGTGCCGCTGGAAGGGGTGCCGGGCCAGATCTTCTCGCCCTTGGCGCGGCTGCTGGTCGGCTTGCCGCTGCTGCCGCAGCTTTTCGCGTGGCGGGCCAAGGACGATGCGGCGATCCGGCAAATCCTGGACGGCACGGGGTCGCGCATCGACGCGCGGGGCGTTTCGCTTTACGGCCGGGTGATCCGCAACCCCGCCCATGCCGCGGCGGCGCTCGGCATGATGGCGCGGTGGGACCTGGCCCCGCTGATGCGCGACATGCCCCGGCTGAAGGTGCCGTTGCTGCTGATCGTCGGCGCAAACGACCGGGCCGTGCCGCCCGCCCAGGCCGAGCGGGTCTGCGAGGCCGTGCCCGGGGCGTCCCTGGTCGCCATGCCCGGCCTCGGCCACCTTTCGCACGAGGAACGGCCGGAGGACACGGCGGCGCTGATCCTCGATTTCGCCCAGAGAGTAGCGGGAGTGCCCGCGTGACCGTCACCCTGCCCGCCGACCACCCGCTGCGCATCCAGCTCAACGACGAGGTGCACGCCCGCCCGCCCGAATCGCTGGTGGCGCCGACCCGGTTGACCTACCTCGCCCTGTTCTCCGACACGGAAGCGCGGGAAGGCGGGTTTAAGGCCGTTTGCGCGCTCGCGGAACGCTTCGGCGCGGTGCCGCCGGCCCCGGGCGCCAACCATTACAGCGCCGACCTCGGCCCGTTCCGCCTCAAGTGGGAGCGGCACGCCGAGTTCCACCGCTACAAGTTCATCGTGTCCGGCACCGGGACGGACCCGTTCGACGACCCGGCCATCGCCGCCGTGCCCGCGGATTGGCTGGCCAGCCTGCCCGGCCAGGTGATGGTCGCCACCCACGTAGCGCTGCTGCCGCAGGATGCCGACGAGCCTAAATCCCTTGCCGCGGCGCGGCGGCTGTTCCCGGGCGTGCTGGTGGGGTCGGCGGTCAGCAGCGGCGCCGCGGCGGCCTTTGCCGATTTCCGGGTGCGTGCGGACGGGTTCAGCCGCGTGCTCGTGCAGGACCGCAGCATGACGCCGGCGCAGGCCGGGCGCGTGGTGCAGCGCCTGATGGAGATCGACACCTACCGCATCATGGCGCTGCTCGCCCTGCCGGTCGCCCAGGCCCTGGCGCCCGAGATCGCCCGGTGCGAGCGGGAAGTGGCCGAGATCACCGCCGCCATGGTCACGGCGCCCGACCAGGACGAGCCGGTGCTGCTGGAACGCCTGACCCGCCTCGCCGCCGAGATCGACAGCCGCCAGGCCGACAACCTGTTCCGCTTCAGCGCCGCCTTCGCCTATGACGGCCTGGTGCAGCGCCGGGTGCAGGACCTGCGGGAGGTGCGGCTTCCGGGGCTGCAGACCATGCAGGATTTCACCGCGCGGCGGCTGGCCCCGGCGATGAACACCTGCCGCTCGGCGGCGGCCCGACAGGAGGAGTTGTCGCGCCGGGTCGCGCGGGCGACGCAGTTGCTTGCCACCCGGGTCAGCGTGACACGGGAACGGCAGAACCAGTCGCTGCTGGAAGCGATGAACCGCCGGGTGCGGCTGCAGTTGCGGCTGCAGTCCACGGTGGAGGGATTGTCGATCGCGGCGGTGACGTACTACATCGTCGGCCTCATCGGCTACGCCGCCAAAGCGTTCAAGGCGGCAGGCGGGCACATCGACCCGGAGCTTGCCATGGGCCTCAGCATCCCCGTAGTCGCCGGGCTGATGGCGTTGGGTTTGCGCAAGATGCACCAAGCCGTGGCGCATGAGTGACGCCGTGGCGCGCGGCTAGGCGGCGTCGGTGGCGGAGCTGTTCGCAAGCGGGCGGGTGCTCGACTTTATTCTGGCCGGCATGGCTGCGGAGGCATTGGGCCTGATCGTGCACCACCGGGCCACTGGCCGCGGCGTGCGCCCGGCGCGGCTGCTGCCCAACCTGCTGTCCGGCATGTGCCTGCTGTTGGCGATGCGGGTGGGCGCGGGGGGAGCGTGGTGGGGCTGGGTGTCGCTCGCTCTGCTGGGCGCGCTGGCGTTCCACTTGCTGGACCTGGGGCGGGCATGGCGATGAGCGGCGCAATCCCGGAGATCGTGCCGGGGGACGGCTTGCCGCCGGGCGCGCAGGAGGGTCTGCCGCCGGAGCGACAAGACGGCCTGCCGCCGAGCGCGCAGGAAGGTCTGCCGCCGGGCCGGCGGGGTTGGGCGGTGGCGGCCCTCGTGCTGGCGGTCGGCATGGCGTCGCTCGACACCTCCATCGCCAACACCGCGCTCCCCACCATCGCGGCCGACGTGCAGGCCAGCCCGGCATCGTCGGTCTGGGTGGTGAACGCCTACCAGCTCGCCTTGGTGGTGTCCCTGCTGCCGTTCGCCTCGCTCGGCGAGATCTACGGCTACCGCCGGGTTTACACCGTGGGGCTTGCGGTGTTCACCGTGGCGTCGCTGTTCTGCGCCGCCAGCTGGTCGCTGCCGACGCTGACCGCGGCGCGGGTGCTGCAAGGTCTCGGCGCCAGCGGCATCATGAGCGTGAACACCGCGCTGGTGCGCTACATCTACCCGGCGCGGATGCTGGGCCGCGGGGTCGGGTTCAACGCGCTGGTGGTGGGCGTGTCCACGGCGCTCGGCCCCAGCGTGGCCGCGGCGGTGCTGTCGGTCGCATCCTGGCAATGGCTGTTCGCGGTCAACGGCCCGGTCGGCGTGGCTGCCCTGGTGCTGTCGGTGCGCTTCTTGCCGGAAACGCCGCGCGCTTCGCACCGCTTCGACGCCGGCAGCGCTCTGCTCAACGCGGCCACCTTCGGGCTGCTGATCTTCGGCATCGGGGAAGCGGCGCACAGCGCGCCCGGCCCGGTCATCGCCGCGGTGCTGGCGGGGGCGGCGGTGTCGGGGTTCTTCCTGATCCGGCGCCAGCTCGGGCTGGCCGCGCCGATGCTGCCGGTGGACCTGTACCGGCGGCCCATGTTCGCGCTGTCGTCGCTGACCTCCGTTTGCTCCTTCGCGGCGCAGGGCCTCGCTTTCGTGTCGCTGCCGTTCTACTTCCAAACCGTGCTGGGGCGCAGCGCGGTGGAAACGGGGCTGTTGCTGACCTCCTGGCCCGTGGTCACGGCCGCCATGGCGCCGGTCGCCGGTCCGCTGTCGGACCGCCACCCGCCGGCGATCCTGGGCGGCATCGGCATGGCGACGCTGGCGGCGGGCCTGTTCCTGATGGCGACGCTGCCGGCGCACCCGGACGACCTGAGCTGCGTGTGGCGCTTGATGGTGTGCGGCGCCGGGTTCGGCTTATTCCAATCGCCGAACCTCAAGGCGATCATGTCGAGCGCGCCGCCGGAGCGCAGCGGCGGCGCCAGCGGCATCGTCGCGACCTCGCGCCTGGTGGGGCAGGCGGTCGGCGCGGCGTTGGTGGCGCTCTGCTTCGGCGTCTCGGTCCTGCACGGCCCGGCGCTGGCGGTCACTTTGGGCGCGGGCTTCGCCGCGGCGGCGAGCCTGATCAGCTTTTCCCGCCTGGCCGCATCGCGGGCTTAGAACGGCTACACCGGTTCCAGCACGCGGACGCGCTGCGGCGCGTCGGCGCGCGGCAGCGCCATCGGCTTCGGGATCAGGCAGTCCGGCAGGGGCTTGAGCGGCTTGAAGCTTTCCGGCGAGAGATCGGGCGGGGGCGGCGTCGGCGCCGGAGGGGGCGGGCCGTCGCCGCCCCACGATCCCCGCGGCGGGCGCCGGGCGATCAGCAGCTCCCGGCAAGCAAAGGCCAGGGGCACGCCGAAAGTCAGGACACCGCTCAGGATGACCTGCGTAGAAGACTCCATGGCTGTCCCCCGTCAAACCGCACCAAAGCACTCACGCGAGCTGGTGGCGATGCGGCTCCGGAATCCGAGCTTTCTCGCACGCAAGCCGTTGGGGAAATCTAACGCCGCAGCGGCCCGCGCTGCAAGGATCGCCTGCAACAAAAGCGTGTAATTTCAGTCGGTGCGAGGGAGAGGCTAGGGCGCCACCACCCGCTGTGTCTGTTCGCCCAAGCCCTCAATGCCGAGTCGCATCGTTTCGCCCCCCTTGAGGAACACCGGCTCCGGCTTCCTGCCCATGCCGACGCCCGGCGGCGTGCCCGTGCTGATGATGTCGCCGGGGTGCAGCGTCATGAAGTGGCTCACGTAGCTCACCAACTTCCGCACGTCGAAGATCATCGTTTTCGTGCTGCCGTCCTGCATGCGGTTGCCGTCCACGTCCAGCCACATGTGCAGGCTCTGCGGGTCCGGCACCTCGTCCTGCGTCACCAGCCACGGCCCGGTGGGTCCGAAGGTGTCGCAGCCCTTGCCCTTGTCCCAGGTGCCGCCGCGCTCCGTCTGGTACTCGCGTTCGCTCACGTCGTTCACCACGCAATACCCGGCGACGTGCCGCATCGCGTCGTGCTCCGGCACGTAGCTGGCGCGCTCCCCGATGACGATGCCGAGTTCCACTTCCCAGTCCGTCTTCTTCGACCCGCGCGGCAGGCGCACGTCGTCGTTTGGCCCTTGGAACGCGCCGAGCGACTTCAGGAACACGATCGGCTCCTTGGGGATCGGCGCCCCGGTCTCCGCCGCGTGGTCCGCGTAGTTCAGCCCGATGCAGACGAAGTTGACCGGGCGCGGCACGCAGGGGCCGATGCGCCCGGGCGGCACCACGGGCAGGCTCGCCGGGTCCAGCGCGGCGAGGCGGGCCAGCCCGGCGGGCGACAGCGCCTCCGCATCGAAGTCCCGCACGGTGCCCGACACGTCCCGGTATTGCCCGTCCGGCCCGACCATGCACGGCCTCTCGGCGCCCGGGGCGCCCACGCGCAGCAGCTTCATCCTTGTGTCCTCCGTCCTGCGGCCCGGCGGGCCGCGCTATCTCAAAGCGTCCAGCCGCCGTCGATGACGAGCGTTTGTCCCGTGATGAACTGCGTTTCGTCGGACCCGAGATACACCGCGAGCGCCGCGATCTCCTCCGGCGTGCCGAGCCGTCCCATGGCCTGGCGCGCGATGAACCCGGTCCGCGCCGCTTCCACTGACCCGGCGGCGGCCGCGTTGGCGGCGATGCGGTCGTCGAGGCTCGGCGTTTGCACGGTGCCGGGGCAGATGGCGTTGCAGCGGATGCCCTGCTTCACGAAGTCCGCCGCGACCGACTTGGTAAGGCCGATCACCGCCGCCTTGGTGGTGCCGTACACGAAGCGGTTGGGCGCGCCCTTGATGCTGCTGGCGGCGCTCGACATGTTGATGATCGAGCCGCCGCCCGCTTCGACCATGCTCGGCAGAAAGGCGCGGATCGTGTGGAACATGCTGCGCACGTTGAGCGCAAAGGCGAAGTCCCAGTCCGCCTCCGTCGCGTCCAGGATTGTCCCCTGGTGCACGAAGCCCGCGCAGTTGAACAGCACGTCCACCGGCCCGGCCGCCGCGGCGACGCGGGCGATGTCGGGGGCTTGCGTCGCATCCAGCCGGTGCACGGCGATGTGCTCGCCCGCGATCTCCGCGAGCTTCGCCTCGTTCAGGTCGGTCGCGATCACCCGCGCGCCTTCCGCTGCATAGGCCAGCGCGGTGGCCCGCCCGATGCCTTGCGCGGCTGCGGTGATGAGCGCGGTCTTGCCGGTCAGCCTGCCTGCCATGGGATGCCCCCTGCTAATGCTTGGCGCGTCAATGGTTGTTGCGGCTTTCGCCGCGTTCCTCAATGATGTTGAGATACAGCGTCGCCGGTTCCAGGCAGGCGCCCGTCGCGTGCTGGCCGACCATGCTGCGGCTGATCTGCTCCCAGGGCGTTTTGTGTTCCAGCGTCGGCCGGGTCCACTTGCTGCGCCGCGCGTCCAGCTCGCCCTCGGGCAGCAGCACGTCCACCTTGCGGCTGTTCAGGTCGATGCGGACGCGGTCCCCGGTGTGCAGCAGCGCCAGGCCGCCGCCCACCACGGCCTCCGGCGACACGTTGAGGATGGACGGGCTGCCGGAGGTGCCGGACTGCCGCCCGTCGCCCATGGTCGGCAGGGTGTGCACGCCGGCCTTCAAGAGTGCTGCCGGCGGCTGCATGTTCACCACCTCCGCGCCGCCGGGGTAGCCGACCGGACCGCAGTTGCGGATCACCAGGATAGAATGCTCGTCCGCGCCGAGGTCCGGGTCCTCGATCCGATCATGGTAGTCTTCCGGCCCCTCGAACACGATGGCCTTGCCCTCGAACACGTTGGGCTGGTCGGGATCGGACAGGAAGCGGCTGCGGAACTCGGGGTCGATCACGCTGAGCTTCATCACCGCCGCGTCGAACAGGTTGCCCGACAGCACCGCGAATCCGGCGCTTTCCTTGAGCGGATTGCCGTAGGGGCGGATCACCTCATGGTCCACCGCCGGGCGCTTCTCCAGGTTTTCACCCAGAGTCTTGCCGGTGCAGGTCATTACGTCCGTGTGCAGCTTGCCGGCGTCCAGCAGTTCCCGCATCACCGCCGGCACACCGCCCGCGCGGAAGAAGCCCTCCCCCAGCACGCGCCCGGCCGGCTGCACGTCGGCCAGCAACGGGATGCCGTCGCCGAACCGCTGCCAATCCTCCAGCGTGTGCTCCACGCCCATGTGCCGCGCGATGGCGATCATGGAGATCGGGCAGTTGCTGCTGGCGCCCAGCGCAGCGGCGGCCACCACGGCGTTTTCGAACGCCCGCTTGGTCATGATGTCAGACGGGCGCAGGTTCTCGTGCACCATGCCGACGATGCGGTGCCCGGTGTGGTAGGCCATCCAGCCGCGCTCCTTATGCGGTCCGGGAATGGCGGCGCAGCCGGGCAGTGACATGCCGAGCACTTCCGCCAGGCTGTTCATCGACAGCGCGGTGCCCATGGTGTTGCAGTGCCCGACCGACCCGGCGGACGCCGCCACCATGTCGATGAACTCCGCATAGTTAATCAGCCCCTCCGCCAGCAGCTTGCGCGCTTCCCACACGATGGTGCCGCTTCCTGCGAGCCGGCCGTTGTACCACCCGTCCAGCATGGGGCCGCCCGACAGCACGATGGCGGGGATGTTCACGGTGGCCGCCCCCATCAGGCAGGCCGGCACCGTCTTGTCGCACCCGGTCGTCAGCACCACCCCGTCGAGGGGGTAGCCGTGCAGCACCTCCACCAGGCTGAGATAGGCGAGGTTGCGGTCCAGCGCCGCGGTGGGCCGCTTGCCGGTTTCCTGGATCGGGTGGATCGGGAACTCCAGTGGCACCCCGCCCGCGTCCCGGATGCCGTCCCGCACCCGGCTCGCGAGATCGACCAGGTGCCGGTTGCAGGGCGCCAGGTCCGACCCGGTCTGCGCGATGCCGATGATCGGCCGCCCCGATTGCAGCTCGCCCCGCGTCAGGCCGAAGTTCAGGTAGCGCTCCAGGTAAAGCGCCGTCATGCCGGGGTCGCTCGGCTCGTCGAACCAGCGCCGGCTACGCAGGCGGCGCGCGGGGGAGGGGGTGTCGGTGGTCATGGGGCGTTTCCTGGGGTCTCTCGTTGGCGCCAACCTGCGCAAGTCGTTGAAGGGTGTCAATGTTATCAAGCCCTGGGTAGCATCCCGGCTGAGCCGTTGGCGCTGAAGCGGGGCAGGAATGGTTCGGGTGCTGGCTGAGTGGGGCATGGCCGGCCTGGAGGCCTTGCGGGACAGGGTGGCCGTGCTCGTCATCGTGGACGTGCTGTCCTTCTCGACCGCGGTGGACGTGGCAGTTTCGAGAGGTGCAGGGGTACATCCATTCCGTTACGGCGACAAGGCTGCTGCGCAAGCCGCGGCGGATCGCGTCGGCGCGGTGCTGGCCCGGTCGCGACGGGCCTCCGGTGGGCAGTTCAGCCTTTCCCCGGCCAGCCTCTTGACCCTCTCCGCCGGGACGAAGCTGATGCTTCCCTCCCCCAACGGTTCAAGGCTTTCGCTCGCCTGCTGTGACCGATTGGTTTTGGCGGGCTATCTCCGCAACGCCGTTGCCGTGGCGCGGGCAGCGCAGGAGAGGGCCAATGGGGGCGCAATCGGCGTGATCCCGGCGGGGGAACGCTGGCCGGATGGGAGCTTGCGTCCGGCGATTGAGGACCTGTTGGGCGCCGGCGCCGTGATCCACCATCTGGCGCTGTCCTGTTCGCCGGAAGCGCAGGTCGCGCGGGACGCATTTCTGACGGCTGGGGACAACGTGGCGCACCTGATTCGAGCATCGGTTCCAGGCTGGGAATTGGTGGACGGCGGCTTTGCCGATGACGTGGACCTCGCGGTAGAAGGGGAAGTAAGCCCGTGCGTGCCGGTTTTGACCGAAGGCGCCTATTGGGCCGGTTGAAAGCGTCTCATTCAAAGAAATCGAGTGCCGGACGCTCCTGCTCTTTTGGTTTCTCAGCCACAGCCGACGCGAAATCTTCGTCAAAGGGTTCAACCAACGCATCAAGCCAAACCCAACTGTCGGCGGTCTGTTCCGGCTCACACATCAAAACATCTCCGGCGTGATCACGTTCTGCGGATGGTTGCTCATCAGCGCCGCCCGCATTGTTTCTGCCGACTTCACCCGGATGTCCCAATGCGCTTCGGGCGTGAGATACGCCGAGTGCGGCGTGATGATCAGGCGGCCCTCCACCCAAGCTTCCCGCGCGCGGTAGGCCCGCAGCAGCTCCGGCACCGGCTCCACCGGCGGCTCCACCGGCAGCACGTCCAGCCCGGCGCCGGCCACCTGCCCGTTGCGCATCGCCTCCGCCAAAGCCTCGACATCCAGCACCGGGCCGCGCGCCGTGTTCACCACCACGGCGCCGGGCGGCAGCAGCGCAAGCTCGGCCGCGCCGATCATCCCCGCCGTGTCCGGCGTCAGCGGCACATGGAGCGACAGCACGTCCGCCCGGCGCAGCAGGTCCGGCAAGGTCGGCGCCCGCGCGACGCCCAGCGCCAGCTCCGTCCCGTTGCGCAGGCCGGGGTCGTAGAACGCCACCTGAAAGCCGAGCGCCTTGGCCCGCAGCGCCACCGCCGTGCCGATGCGCCCCAGGCCCACGATGCCGAACCCCTGCGTCCCCGTGCGGCGCAGCAGCGGGTCGTCCACCGCGCGCCACGGCGCCGGCGGGCTGCGCCGCTGCGCTTCGTGGTGCAGCAGCAGCCCCCGGCGCAGCGCCAAGGCGAGGGCAATGGCGTGGTCCGCCACCTCCGTGGTGCCGTAGTCCGGGACGTTGCACACCAGCACGCCGCGCTCGGCCGCGGCGGCGCGGTCGATCCGGTCATAGCCGACGCCCATGCGGACCACGGCGCGCATCCGGGTGAAGCGCAGGAGGTCGGCCGCGGTCAGGAATTGGCGGAACAGCATCAACCCATCTGCCGCGGCGCAGTCGGCGTCCGACAGGTCCGCCAATGCCTTGGTGTCCCGGCGCAGGATGGTCGCCTCCGGGCCGAAGATGCGGCGCTCCTCGCTGTCGTCGGGATACATGGCCTCGGGATACAGAATGGTGGTCACGGGCTGGGTTCCTCCGCGATGACTGGTTTTGGACAGTGGGGGGCAGCCGTTTGAGCCGCCTCCATGGTTCCGTCAAGCTGGTGCGCAATGGCCGGCATGGGAGCAGCATCGTGAACATCAACCTGCCGGCTCTCGCCCTGACCTTGCTTCTGGCGTGCCCGGGCGGCGCGCGTGCCGCGGACGAGCCGGCCGCGCCGGTCGATGTGGTCGAGGATGCCGCGCGCCTCCCCGTGACGATCGGCGGCAAGGATTACGCGCTTCATGCGCTGGTCGTGCGCCTGCCCGGCGAGAACAAGCTGCCGGTTGCCCTGATCACGCACGGCGCCAGCCCCGGGAAGCCGAAGGCCGCGACCATCGACGGGCTGCGCGGATGGGCGCATGACCTTGCCCACCGCGGCTGGCTTGCAGTCGCGGTCATGCGCTGCGGCTACGGCGGGTCGGACGGCGAGGTGGCCGACCACGGCGGCACCTGCACCAGCCCGGAAGTGGGGCGCTACCTTGACGCCCATGCCGATGACCTGGAAGCGGCGCTGCGCAGCGTCGGGCGGCGGCCGGACGCGGACATGGACCGCGTGCTTGCAATGGGGCACTCCGCGGGCGGGGCTGCCGTCATGGCGCTCGCCGCGCGTCCTTCGGCGCGGCTGGCCGCCGCGGTCAACATTTCGGGCGGCCTCACCCCGCTCGGGCCATTCCAGCGTGATCCCGCGTGCGCCCCCTACGAGGCTGACCTGGTGTGGAACTTCGCCCGTTTCGGCAGAACCGCGCATATGCCGACCCTGTGGCTGTATGCCGAGAATGACGGCTTGTTCCGGCCCGGGCTGGTCAGCCGGATGCGCGTCGCGTTCACCGGCACGGGCGGCCGGGCCGAACTGGTCATGCTCCCGCCGTTCCGGGACGACGGGCACGCGCTGTTCTTTGCGCCGGGCGGCAAGCGGCGGCTGCTGCCCGAGTTGGACCGCTTCCTGCGGGCAAACAAGCTGTCGACCTGGGACGAAACCGCGTTTGATCCCCTGCTCGCCCGCTTGCCGTTTGCCGACGCCGAGGCGGTCCAGCAATACCTGCAGTCGCTCACAGCCGAAAAGGCGCTGGCCCTCGCGCCCGGCGGCGGCGTGCATTGGTGGCAAGGCGCGCCAACGGCCGCGGAAGCGCGAAGCAGCGTGCTGGCCGATTGCAGGACGAAACGAGGGGTGGACTGCATGCTCGCGGCCGAGAACTTCCGCCTCCTGGTCCAAGCGCCCCCGGAGGCCGCGGCCCGCCCTAGCCCATGACCCCGGCGTGTTGCCAACCGGCCGGGCCCGGAGGCAGTCTGGCGCCCCAGTTCAAAAGGACACCGCAGATGAACGGCGCCGAAAGCCTCGTGCACACCTTGCTGGCCTGCGGGGTTGATACCTGCTTCTCCAACCCCGGCACCAGCGAGATGCACTTCGTGGCCGCGCTCGACCGCATCCCCGGGATGCGCTGCGTGCTCGGCTTGTTCGAGGGCGTGGTGACGGGCGCTGCGGACGGCTATGCCCGCATGACGGACCGCCCGGCGGCGACGCTGCTGCATTGCGGTCCCGGCCTGGCCAACGGCCTCGCTAACCTGCACAACGCCCGGCGCGCCCTTTCCCCGGTCGTGAACCTGGTGGGCGACCAGGCGACGTTTCACCGCCCGCTCGACGCGCCGCTCACCGCGGATACCGAGGGCTGGGCACGACCGGTGTCCGCCTGGACCCGCACGGCGACCCGCGCCGCCACCGTGGGCAGCGACTGCGCCTCCGCCGTGCAGGCGGCCCGCAGCGCGCCCGGCGGCATCGCCACGTTGATCCTGCCGTCCGATACCTGCTGGGACGAGGGCGGTGTCGTCGGCACGCCGCTGCCGGTGCCGGCCGCGCCCCAGGTCTCGCCCGACGCGGTTGCAAGGGCCGTGCGCGCCTTGCGGTCCGGGGAGCCGACCCTGCTGCTGCTGGGCGGCCGGGCGCTGCGGGCGGATGCGTTGGACGTTGCGGGCGGCATCGGCGCCGCCACGGGCGGGCGCATGATGGCGCAGACCAGCAACGCCCGCATCGCCCGGGGCGCCGGGCGCACGCCGATCAGCCGGGTGCCGTATCCCGTGGATCAGGCCGTGGCCGCGCTGGCCCCGTTCCGGCAACTGATCCTAGTGGGCGCGCCGCCGCCGGTCGGATTCTTCGCCTACCCGAACAAGCCGGGCTTCATGGCGTCGTCCGAATGCCAGGTGCACGTGCTGGCCCGGCCCGAGCAGGACGCTCTCGACGCCCTGGCCCGCGTGGCGGAGGAACTCGGCGCAGCACCCGTCCCGCATCGCCCCGCCGCCCCGCGACCAGCGCCTACCCGCGGCGCCGTCACGTCGGAGTCGGTGGCGCAGACCCTGGCCGCGCTGCTGCCGGAGGACGCGATCATCGTGGACGAGAGCGTCACGGTCGGCCGCGCCTTTTTCCCCGGCACTCAGGACGCGGCCCCGCATGACTGGCTGCAGCTCACCGGCGGCGCCATCGGCGAAGGCATTCCCATGGCGACCGGGGCGGCCATCGGCGCGCCGGGCCGCCGGGTGGTGGGGCTGCAGGCGGACGGCTCGGCGATGTACACGCTGCAGGGCCTGTGGACACAGGCGCGGGAACGCTTGGACGTGACCACGGTGATCCTGTCCAACCGCAAGTATGCGATCCTGCTGGGCGAGTATCAGGGCGTGGGCGCCAACCCCGGGCGCACCGCGCTCGACATGATGGACCTCGGCAATCCCGACCTGGATTGGGTGCGGCTCGCGGCTGGCATGGGCGTCGAGGCGGGACGCGCCGACACGATGGAAGCCTTCGCCGACCTGTTCAGCCAGGCCAACGCCCGGCCTGGCCCCTTCGTGATCGAGCTGGTGGTCTGACGCCGCCCGGCCTGGGCGCCCGGCTGTCAGTGCGAGGACGGGACCGCGGGGTCGCTCTTGGTCGGCGCCGGGTCGGCGTTGGCAGCGCCGGTAGCCGGCGTGTGGCTGTAGTCCAGGTAGGCCAGGCGCACCGCCCGGAACGGGTTGCCGGTCACCAGAGTGGCCCCGATCACCGCGATCACCGCCGAGGCGACGATGGCCTGGGCCGTCGGGTTGAAGCGGGTAGCCTTGTTCTTGGGCGTCATTGAGGGCTTCATGGCCATGGCGGTGCTCGCTTGCAAAGGAGGTGGGCCTGTATAGGCGATACGGCGAACAGGGCAAATAAAACTTGACTTGCCAAGCTCCCGCCGCTAAATGCCCGCCCTCACTCGGAACGCGGGAGATTGCCGGCTGCCGTAACGGCTGCCGCCAATCGGCATGACCGCGATCCTCCGCTCCCAGGAGGCCCAGCCTTGGCTAAGAAGATCGTCGGCTACATTAAGTTGCAGATTCCGGCCGGGAAGGCCAACCCGTCCCCGCCTGTCGGCCCGGCGCTCGGTCAGCGCGGCCTGAATATCATGGCGTTCTGCAAGGAATTCAACGCCGCGACGCAGGGCATGGAGCCTGGAACGCCGACCCCGGTGGTCATCACGGCCTTTGCCGACCGCACCTTCACCTTTATCACCAAGACCCCGCCCAACACCTACTTCCTGAAGAAGGCGGCGGGGATCGCCAAGGGGACGACCACGCCCGGCAAGGGCGCCGCCGTTGGCCGGGTGACCACATCGCAGTTGCGGGAAATCGCGGAAACCAAGATGAAGGATATGAACGCGAACGAAGTGGAGGCCGCGGTGCGGATGCTGGCCGGCAGCGCCCGGTCGATGGGCCTCAGCGTGGTGGAGGGCTGACGATGGCCAGCAGCGGCAAGCGCCTCAAGGCGGGCTACGAAACGTTTGACAGCAGCAAATCCTACACGCTGGACGAGGCGATCCGGCTCGCCAAAGCCAACGCCCGGGCCAAGTTCGACGAGACGATTGAGTTCAGCATGAACCTCGGCATCGACCCGCGCCACGCCGACCAGATGGTGCGCGGCCTGCTCAGCTTGCCGAATGGTACCGGCAAGACGCTGCGGGTCGCAGTGTTCGCCCGCGGCGCCAAGGCGGAGGAAGCGCTGGCCGCCGGCGCCGACGTGGTAGGCGCGGACGACCTGGCGGAGAAGGTGCAGGCCGGCGAGTTCGGCTTTGACCGCTGCATCGCGACGCCGGACATGATGGCGCTGGTCGGCCGGCTGGGCAAGATCCTGGGGCCGCGCGGCCTGATGCCGAATCCCAAGCTCGGCACGGTGACGATGGACGTGCGCGGCGCGGTGACAGCCGCGAAGTCCGGCCAAGTGGAGTTCCGGGCAGAAAAGGCCGGCATCGTCCATGCCGGGATCGGCAAGGCGAGCTTCGAGGAAGGCAAGCTGGTCGAGAATATCCGCGCCTTTGTTGATGCCATCCAGAAGGCGAAGCCTGCCGGGGCCAAGGGCACCTATGTGCAGAAGGCGTCGGTCAGCTCCACCATGGGGCCGGGCGTCCGCGTCGACGTGGCCAGCCTTTCGGCTTAGGCTCGTCTAAAGAATTCGCCGGCTTCAGCCGCAAACGCATTGCGTTTCGGCGGGACCGGTGGCTAGGAGCGGCGCGAGCCGTCCCGAACCTGTCCAAGACTGCACGTCGTCCTAACAGGGACAATAAAGGGCTTCGGCCCGCGCGCAGGAGACGGGGAAGCCGAGATGATCCGGGGCGGGCATGCTCGCTCCGGCCGATTGGCGGTTCCGGCTGAAGGGTTCACGGCGCGTCTGCGCACGGGAGTCCGGACAGGGTGACGGCATGGCTGCCCGGCCATGTCAGGGAACCCGTTCCGACGCGATCCAAACGCGCCGGGGCCAAGAGGAGTTTAGTGTATGGACCGTGCGGAGAAGCGGGAGTTCGTGGCCTCGCTCGGCCAGGTGTTCGCGGAAACGTCGATGGTCGTGGTGGCCCAGAACAAGGGCCTGACCGTGGCCGAGGTGTCCGACCTGCGGCGCAAGATGCGGGCGTCGGGATCGACCTACAGGGTCGCCAAGAACCGTTTGGCCGTGCTCGCCTTAGACGGGACCCGGTTCGGCGGCATCAAGCCCATGCTGAAAGGCCCGACCGCGCTGGCTTGGTCGCAGGACCCAGTGGCGGTGGCGAAGACAGCCGTTGATTACGCCAAGACCAACGAGAAGTTCATCGTGGTCGGCGGCGCGCTTGGCGCCCAGATGCTTGATGCGGACGGGATCAAGGCGCTGGCGGACCTGCCGTCGCTCGATGTGCTGCGGGCCAAGCTGGTGGGGCTGATCCAGGCGCCTGCCACGCGGGTCGCCGGCGTGCTCGCGGCGCCGGCCGGGCAGCTCGCCCGGGTGTTCGGGGCCTATGCCAAGAAGGACGAGGCGGACGCGGCCTGACCCCATCCGGGGCCGGCCATGCGCCAAAAGCTGATGTGAACGCAAGTCCCGGCATCGGGCTTGCATGGAACCGCCCAAGGGCTAGATAAGGAAGGTACGAAATGGCTGACATGGCAAGACTGGTGGACGAGCTTTCGGCGCTCACGGTGCTGGAAGCGGCAGAGCTGTCCAAAATGCTGGAGGAAAAGTGGGGTGTGTCCGCCGCGGCCCCCGTTGCCGCCGCCGCGCCGTCTGGCCCGGCCGTGGCCGCCGCCCCGGTTGAGGAGCAGACGGAGTTCACCGTCGTGCTGGCAAAGGTTGGCGACAAAAAGATCAACGTCATCAAGGAGGTCCGGACGATCACGGGCCTCGGGCTGAAAGAAGCCAAGGATTTGGTCGAGGGCGCGCCGAAGCCGGTCAAGGAAGGCGTGAACAAGGATGAGGCCGAGAAGCTGAAGAAGCAGTTGGAAGAGCAGGGCGCTTCTGTCGAAGTTAAGTAGCCAAATCGACCCGGCGCCGCTGCCAGCAACGGCGCCGGGTCATTGAGCGGGAAAGCGGGTGGAAGCCAGGGTCGGTTTCCGCCCGCTATTCTATTGCTGCGCGCCGGGGCGTCCCGCCCCTGCACCACAAGCGCGCAGCGCCGAGCGACGAGGCCCGATGCGTGTGACGCCACCATCGGGCGTATAAAATCTCAGGTCAAGGACGGGCGATGAACGCGATCACCAAATCGTTCACGGGACAGAAGCGGATCCGCAAGAGCTTCGGGCGCATCCCCGAAGTGGCGCCGATGCCGAACCTGATCGACGTGCAGCGCGCTTCCTACGAGGCGTTCCTTCAGATGAATGTGTCGCCGGACAGCCGGACGCCGACGGGCTTGCAGGAAGTGTTCAAGTCGGTATTCCCGATCGACGATTTCGCCGGGCGCGGCCGCCTGGAGTTCGTGCACTACGAGCTGGAAGAGCCGAAGTACGACGTCGAGGAGTGCATCCAACGCGGCATGACGTTTGCTGCGCCGCTCAAGGTGATCCTGCGCCTGATCGTTTGGGACCTGGACGAGGACACCGGCGCCCGCTCCATACGCGACATCAAGGAGCAGCCGGTTTACATGGGCGACATGCCGCTCATGACGGACAACGGTACCTTCGTCATCAACGGGACCGAGCGCGTCATCGTCAGCCAGATGCACCGCAGCCCCGGCGTGTTCTTCGACCATGACAAGGGCAAGACGCACAGCAGCGGCAAGTACCTGTTCACCGCCCGGGTGATCCCGTATCGCGGCTCCTGGCTCGATTTCGAGTTCGACAGCAAGGACTTGGTCTACGTCCGCATCGACCGCAAGCGCAAGCTGCCGGTAACGACGCTGCTTTACGCGCTGGAAAGCACGGCGACCGAGGCGCTGCGCGCGGCGCGCGAGGCGGCGGGGGAAACGCTCGACATCGGCGAGATCCGCGGCATGGATGCCGAGGAAATCCTCAACTACTTCTATGACCAGGTGGTGTTCACCCGCACCCCCAAAGGTTGGGCGCGCCCGTTCGAGGCGGACGCCTACCGCGGCATCACCCTGGCCGAGTCGCTGGTGGATGCCGACACGGGCCAGGTCGTGGCGGAGGCGGGCAGCAAGCTGACCGCCCGCACCGCCCGCAAGATCGCGGAGAACACCCGCACCGTGCTGGTGGGCCGCGCCGACCTGCTGGGCCGCTTTGTCGCCGTGGACCTAGTGAACGAGGAAACCGGCGAAATCTTCGCCGAAGCCGGGGAGGAGCTGGCCGAAGCGCGGCTGTCCGCGCTGGAGGACGAGGGCATCGACCGGCTGCCGACACTCGCCGTCGATCAGTCGAACGGACCCTGGCTGCGCAACACGCTGGCGGTGGACAAGAACGGCAACCGCGACGATGCGCTGGTGGACATCTATCGCGTGATGCGCCCCGGCGAACCGCCGACCCCGGAAACGGCGGAGGCGCTGTTCCGCGGCTTGTTCTTCGACCCTGACCGCTACGACCTGTCCGCCGTGGGCCGGGTGAAGATGAACATGCGCCTCGGCATGGACGCTGAGGACAGCGTCCGCGTGCTCCGCAAGGAGGACGTGCTGAAAACCGTGAAGATCATGTGCGAGCTGAAGGACGGGCGCGGCACGATCGACGACATCGACAACCTCGGCAACCGCCGGGTGCGCTCGGTGGGCGAGCTGATGGAGAACCAGTATCGCGTGGGCCTCTTGCGCATGGAGCGGGCGATCCGCGAGCGCATGGGCAGCGTCGATATCGACACGGTGATGCCGCACGACCTGATCAACGCCAAGCCGGCAGCAGCGGCAGTGCGGGAGTTTTTCGGCTCCTCGCAGCTCAGCCAGTTCATGGACCAGACTAACCCGCTGTCGGAGGTGACGCACAAGCGCCGCTTGTCCGCGTTGGGACCGGGCGGCTTGACGCGGGAACGGGCCGGGTTCGAGGTGCGGGACGTTCACCCGACGCATTACGGCCGCATCTGCCCTATTGAAACCCCGGAAGGGCCGAACATCGGCCTGATCAACAGCCTCGCGACCTATGCCAAGGTAAACAAGTACGGCTTCATTGAGACGCCGTACCGCCTGGTGAAGGACGGCCAGGTGCAGGACGGGTGGAAGTACCTGTCCGCCATGGAGGAGGAAAAGCTCGTCGTGGCGCAGGCCGACGCGCCGACGGACACTTCGGGCAACTTCACCAACGAGCTGGTGTCGGTGCGCCGCCAGGGCGACTTCCGCTTGGTGAAGCCGTCCGACGTGACGGCGGTGGACGTCAGCCCGCGGCAGTTGGTGTCGGTGGCGGCGGCGTTGATCCCGTTCCTGGAGAACGACGACGCGAACCGCGCGCTGATGGGCTCCAACATGCAGCGCCAGGCGGTGCCGCTGATCCGCGCCGACGCGCCTTTGGTCGGCACGGGGATGGAGTCGGCGGTGGCCCGCGACAGCGGCGCCACCATTGTCGCCCGCCGGCCCGGCATCGTCGATCAGATCGACGGCGCCCGCATCGTGGTGCGCGCCACCGGCGACGACGGCACCACCCATGGCGTCGATATCTACCGGCTGCGCAAGTACATGCGCTCCAACCAGAGCACCTGCATCAACCAGCGCCCGCTGGTACGCGTCGGCGACCGCGTGTCGAACGGCGACATCATCGCGGACGGGCCGAGCACGGAGTTGGGCGAGCTGGCGCTGGGCCGGAACGTGCTAGTCGCATTCATGCCGTGGAATGGCTACAACTTCGAGGACAGCATCCTCATCAGCGAGCGCATCGCCCGGGACGACGTGTTCACCTCCATCCACATCGAGGAATTCGAGGTGATGGCGCGGGACACCAAGCTCGGCCAGGAGGAGATCACCCGCGACATCCCGAACGTCGGCGAGGAAGCGCTGAAGAACCTCGACGAGGCCGGCATCGTGTATGTCGGGGCGGAAGTGAACCCGGGCGACATCCTGGTGGGCAAGGTGACGCCCAAGGGCGAAAGCCCGATGACCCCCGAGGAGAAGCTGCTGCGGGCGATCTTCGGCGAAAAAGCGTCGGACGTGCGCGACACCTCGCTCAAGCTGCCGCCGGGCGTCACCGGCACGGTCGTTGACGTGCGGGTGTTCAGCCGCCGGGGCGTGGACAAGGACGAGCGCGCGATGGCGATCGAGCGGGCCGAGGTCGAGCGCTTGGCCAAGGACCGCGACGACGAGCGGGCGATCCAGGAGCGGTCCTTCCTCAACCGGATGCGGGAAAAGCTGCTGAACCGCAAGGCGTCAGGCGGATTCAAGGGCATCAAGGCCGGCACGCCCATCACCGAGGAGGTGTTGGCCGAGTTCCCCCGCGGCGCCTGGCGCAACATCGGCGTCGCCGACGACGCCGTGATGGCGGAGATCGAGACGCTGAAGCGCGAGTTCGACGCGGCGGTGCACGTCCTGCAGGCCCGCTTCGACGGCAAGGTGGAGAAGCTGCAGCGCGGCGACGAGCTGCCGCCCGGCGTGATGAAGATGGTCAAGGTGTTCGTCGCGGTGAAGCGCAAGCTGCAGCCCGGCGACAAGATGGCCGGCCGCCACGGCAACAAGGGCGTCGTGTCCCGCGTTACCCCGGTCGAGGACATGCCGTTCCTGGAGGACGGGACGCACGTAGACCTGGTGCTGAATCCGCTCGGCGTGCCGAGCCGGATGAACGTCGGGCAGATCCTGGAAACGCACCTGGGCTGGGCTTGCGCCACGCTGGGCAAGCAGGTGGGGGAGTTGGTGGAAGAGTACCGCCGCACCGGCGCGCAGCGCGACGCGCTGCTCGACATGCTGCGGGACATCTACGGCGACGAGGTGTTCGAGGCGGAAATCCAGCCAATGAGCACGGAGCAGTTGCTGGAACTGTCGGAGAACCTGAGAAAGGGCATCCCGATCGCGACGCCGGTGTTCGACGGCGCGCGGATGTCCGATATCGAGGGCATGCTGACCAAGGCCGGGCTGCACACCTCCGGCCAGATGTACCTGACGGACGGGCGCACCGGGGAAACGTTCGAGCGCAAGGTGACGGTGGGCTACATCTACATGCTCAAGCTGCACCACCTGGTGGACGACAAGATCCACGCGCGCTCCATCGGGCCGTACAGCCTCGTCACCCAGCAGCCGCTGGGCGGCAAGGCGCAGTTCGGCGGCCAGCGCTTCGGGGAGATGGAAGTTTGGGCGCTGGAAGCCTACGGCGCCGCCTACACCCTGCAGGAGATGCTGACGGTGAAGTCGGACGACGTGTCCGGGCGCACCAAGGTGTATGAGGCCATCGTGCGCGAGCAGGACACCTTTGAGGCCGGCATCCCCGAAAGCTTCAACGTGCTGGTCAAGGAGCTGAAGTCGCTCGGCTTGAACGTGGATCTCGATACCCGGCTTTCTTGACGATCAATCCCGCATCACCCGGCGGCTCGTTTGCATGGACCATGCAAGCGGGCCGGCCGCATTGGGGTCGCTGACACATGAATGAACTGATGAAGATCCTGGGTCAGGCCGGCTCGGCCATGACCTTCGACCAGATCAAGATCCAGATGGCCAGCCCGGAGCAGATCCGGAGTTGGTCCTACGGCGAGATCAAGAAGCCCGAGACCATCAACTACCGCACCTTCAAGCCGGAGCGGGACGGGCTGTTCTGCGCCCGCATCTTCGGGCCGATCAAGGACTACGAGTGCCTGTGCGGCAAGTACAAGCGCATGAAGTTCCGCGGCATCATCTGCGAGAAGTGCGGCGTGGAGGTGACGCTGGCCAAGGTGCGGCGCGAGCGCATGGGCCACATCGAGCTGGCCAGCCCGGTCGCGCATATCTGGTTCCTGAAGTCGCTGCCGAGCCGCATCGGGCTGATGGTTGATCTCACGCTCAAGGAGCTGGAGAAGATCCTTTACTTCGAGAGCTACGTGGTGCTGGAGCCGGGCCTGACCGACCTCAAGCTGCACCAGTTGCTGACCGAGGATCAGCTACTGGCCAAGCAAGACGAGTTCGGGGAGGACGCGTTCCGGGCCGGCATCGGCGCGGAAGCGATCAAGGGCATCCTGCACGGCATCGACATCGACAGCGACAAGGTGACGCTGCGCCAGGACCTGCGGGACACCACGAGCGAGGCGAAGCGCAAGAAGTTGGTGAAGCGCCTCAAGCTGATCGAGGCGTTCGGCGAAAGCGGCGCGAAGCCGGAGTGGATGATCCTGGACGTGGTGCCGGTGATCCCGCCGGAGCTGCGCCCCTTGGTGCCGCTGGACGGCGGGCGGTTCGCGACCTCCGACCTGAACGACCTGTATCGCCGGGTGATCAACCGCAACAACCGGCTGAAGCGGCTGATCGAACTGCGCGCGCCCGACATCATCGTGCGCAACGAGAAGCGCATGCTGCAGGAAAGCGTGGACGCGCTGTTCGACAACGGGCGGCGCGGGCGCGCGATCACGGGCGCCAACAAGCGTCCGCTGAAGTCGCTGTCCGACATGCTGAAGGGCAAGCAGGGCCGGTTCCGGCAGAACCTGCTGGGCAAGCGCGTCGATTACTCCGGCCGCTCGGTGATCGTGGTGGGTCCGGAGCTCAAGCTGCACCAGTGCGGCCTGCCCAAGAAGATGGCGTTGGAGCTGTTCAAGCCGTTCATCTACAGCAAGCTGGAGAAGTACGGCCATGCCACCACCATCAAGGCGGCGAAGCGCATGGTGGAAAAGGAGCGTCCCGAGGTTTGGGACATCCTGGAAGAGGTTATCCGCGAGCATCCGGTGATGCTGAATCGCGCGCCCACCCTGCACCGCCTCGGCATCCAGGCGTTCGAGCCGGTGCTGATCGAGGGCAAGGCGATCCAGTTGCACCCGCTGGTGTGCACGGCGTTCAACGCGGACTTCGACGGCGACCAGATGGCGGTGCACGTGCCGCTGAGCCTGGAAGCGCAGTTGGAAGCGCGCGTCTTGATGATGTCCACCAACAACATCCTCAGCCCGGCCAACGGCAAGCCGATCATCGTGCCGAGCCAGGACATCGTGCTGGGGTTGTACTACCTCAGCCTGGAAACGCCGGAGTTCCGCGATGCCCCGGATGCGGCGGTCTACAAGGACGGCCCGGACGGCCAGCCGGAGCTGGTGCGCAAGGGGCCGACCGCGTTCGCCGACGTAGGGGAAATCGAGTATGCGCTGAACGCCCGGGCGATCACGCTGCACGAGAAGATCCGTGCCCGCTACGAGACGGTGGACGCGGAGGGCAAGGCGGTGCGGCAGATGGTGGTGACCACGCCGGGCCGCATGCTGATCGCCCGCATCCTGCCGCGCAACCCGAACGTGCCGTTCAGCCTGATCAACCGGACGCTGACCAAGAAGAACGTGTCTGACGTGATCGACGCGGTGTATCGCCACTGCGGCCAGAAGGAGTGCGTGATCTTCGCCGACCGGCTGATGGGCCTGGGCTTCGGCCAAGCGGCCAAGGCCGGGCTGTCCTTCGGCAAGGACGACCTGATCATCCCGGACAGCAAGCCGGAGCTGATCCTCAAGACGCAGAACGAGGTCAAGGAGTTCGAGCAGCAGTACCAGGACGGCCTGATCACCGCGGGCGAGCGCTACAACAAGGTGGTCGATGCGTGGTCGCGCTGCACGGACGAGGTGGCCGGGGCGATGATGAAGGAGATCAGCAAGCAGGAGGTCGGCATCCAGACCAACTCCGTCTGGATGATGAGCCATTCCGGCGCCCGCGGCAGCCCGGCGCAGATGCGCCAGCTTGCCGGCATGCGCGGCCTGATGGCCAAGCCCTCGGGCGAGATCATCGAGCAGCCGATCATCGCCAACTTCAAGGAGGGCCTGTCCGTCCTTGAGTACTTCAACTCCACCCACGGGGCGCGCAAGGGCCTGGCGGACACGGCGCTGAAGACGGCGAACTCCGGCTACCTGACCCGGCGCCTGGTGGACGTGGCGCAGGACTGCATCATCGTCGAGAACGACTGCGGCACGGAGCGCGGGCTGACGGTGCGCGCCGTGATGGACGGCGGCGAGGTGGTGGCCGGGCTGTCGGAGCGCACCCTGGGCCGCACCACGGCCGAGGACCTGCTGGACCCGGTGGGCGGCCAGGTGATCCTGCCGCGCAACACGCTGATCGAGGAGCCGGAGGCCGACCTGATCGAAAGCTCGGGGGTGGAAGCGGTGAAGATCCGCTCGGTGCTGACCTGCGAAAGCCGGGTCGGGGTGTGCGGCATGTGCTACGGGCGCGACCTGGCCCGCGGCACGCCGGTGAACATCGGGGAAGCGGTGGGCGTCATCGCGGCGCAGTCCATCGGTGAGCCGGGCACGCAGCTCACGATGCGGACCTTCCACATCGGCGGCGCGGCGCAACGCGGTGCCGAGGTCAGCAGCGTGGAAGCGAGCCACGACGGCACGGTGCAGATCAAGAACCGCAACGTCGTGCACAACAGCCAGAACGTGCCGGTGGTGATGTCTCGTAACTGCGAGATGGTGCTGTCGGACGAGAAGGGCCGGGAGCGCGCCCGCTTCCGGGTGCCGTACGGCGCCCGGCTGCTGGCCGACGAGGGCGCGGTGGTCAAGCGCAACGACAAGCTGGCGGAGTGGGACCCCTACACCCTGCCGATCATCACGGAGCGCGCCGGGGCGGTCGAGTACCTCGACCTCCTGGACGGGGTGACGATCGTGGAGCGGATGGACGAGGTGACGGGCCTGACCTCCCGCGTGGTGGTGGACTACAAGCAGCAGGCCAAGGGCGTCGATCTGCGCCCGCGTTTGCAGCTCAAGGACTCCAACGGCGAGGTGGTGCGGCTGTCGAACGGGGCGGAAGCGCGTTATTTCCTGAACCCGGACAGCATCCTGTCCGTGGAGAACGGGGCGGCGGTCGCAGCCGGCGACGTGCTGGCGCGCATTCCGCGGGAAGGCAGCAAGACGCGCGACATCACCGGCGGCTTGCCGCGGGTGGCGGAACTGTTCGAGGCGCGCAAGCCCAAGGACCACGCGATCATCGCCGAGATCGACGGGCGCGTGGAGTTCGGGAAGGACTACAAGGCGAAGCGCCGGGTCATCGTAAAGAACGACGAGACCGGGGAGGACACCGAGTACCTGATCCCGAAGGGCAAGCATGTCAGCGTCCAGGAGGGCGACTTCGTCCGCCGGGGCGACCCGCTGGTCGATGGGCCGCGCGTGCCGCACGACATCCTCAAGGTCCTGGGGGTAGAGGCGCTGTCGGACTACCTGGTGAACGAGATCCAGGACGTGTACCGGCTGCAGGGCGTGAAGATCAACGACAAGCATATCGAGGTCATCGTCCGGCAGATGCTGCAGAAGGTGGAAATCCTCGAACCCGGCGACACCACGTACTTGTCGGGCGAGCAGGTGGACCGCCTTGAGTTCGAGGCGGAGAACGAGAAGCGCCTCAAGCTGGAGGAGCGCGCGGCGACGGCGATGCCGGTGCTGCAGGGCATCACCAAGGCCAGCCTGCAAACCCACAGCTTCATCAGCGCCGCCTCGTTCCAGGAAACGACTCGCGTACTGACGGAAGCGGCGACGGCGGGCAAAGTCGATAACCTGCTGGGCCTCAAGGAGAACGTGATCGTGGGGCGCTTGATCCCCGCGGGCACGGGCAGCGTGATGAACCGCCTGCGGTCCGTGGCCGCCGGGCGCGACCAGCAGCGGCTGCGTCCGGAGGTGCCGGCGATTACTGACCGGACCGCCGCGGAGTAGCAAGGACTTGGCTGGAGGGGGCAGCAACCTGTGCATTGCTGCTCCCTCCTTGGCCCGGTACAAGCCGGGTCCTAAGGCTTGACTAACATCGGGTGCGGACGTAGGTATCGCGCCCTCGGCCATCCTCAACTGCGAGGCGGTCGTCGCTAGAAAAGCACCGTGCACGGCGCCGCACCCGTTTTTGGGGGCCAAGGCCGCGCACAGCGAGGGTTCCAAGCGGCTCCATGGCCGCGTTGGGGCATTTCACGTTCCGGCGACGACGCAGCCAAAGCAGGCCGGGCGGGTCACACAAAGGATCGGAAGACGCGTATGCCGACCATCAACCAGTTGATTGCCAATGGGCGCGAGCCTGCCGCGAAGCGCAACAAGGTCCCGGCGTTGCAGAACTGCCCGCAGAAGCGCGGCGTTTGCACGCGCGTCTACACGACAACCCCGAAGAAGCCGAACTCTGCGTTGCGCAAGGTGGCCAAGGTGCGCCTGACCAACGGGTATGAGGTGGTGAGCTACATCCCCGGCGAGGGCCACAACCTGCAGGAGCACAGCGTCGTGCTGATCCGCGGCGGGCGGGTCAAGGATTTGCCCGGCGTGCGCTACCACATCCTGCGCGGCGTTTTGGACACCCAGGGCCTTCCCAAGCGTCGCCAGCGCCGGTCGCTGTACGGCGCGAAGCGGCCGAAGTAGGAGGAGCGGGCGATGAGCCGACGCCGCCGTGCGGTTAAACGCGACATCCTGCCGGACGCCAAGTTCGGCGACGTGGTGATCACGCGCTTCATGAATGCGCTGATGTATGACGGCAAGAAGTCTGCCGCCGAGGGCATCGTCTACGGCGCGCTCGACGTGCTGAAGAAGCGCGGGGGCAGCGCGGCCGATCCGGTTCGCATGTTCCACGAAGCGCTGGACAACGTGAAACCCGCCGTAGAGGTCCGCAGCCGCCGGGTCGGCGGCGCCACGTATCAGGTGCCGGTCGAGGTGCGGACGGAGCGTCGCCAGGCGCTGGCGATCCGCTGGATCATCGACAGCGCCCGCAAGCGCGGCGAACACACGATGGAGGACCGGCTGTCGCATGAGCTTCTGGACGCCGTGAACAACCGCGGCTCGGCGGTGAAGAAGCGCGAGGACACCCACCGGATGGCCGAGGCGAACAAGGCTTTCAGCCACTACCGCTGGTAGGCTTGAGACGGCGCTTTAATTCCTGCAAAGCTGTAAGCTGCGCAACGACTGCAACCCAACCTGCCCCCTAATCCCCATTGACCGGCGGGCGACGGAGATCTCACGATGGCCAAGGCGAAATTCGAGCGTAACAAGCCGCACTGCAACATCGGCACCATCGGCCATGTGGACCACGGCAAGACGTCGCTGACCGCGGCGATCACCAAGATCCTGGCCAAGAGCGGCGGCGCGACCTTCACCGCGTATGACCAGATCGACAAGGCGCCCGAGGAGCGTGCCCGTGGCATCACGATCTCCACTGCGCACGTCGAGTATGAGACCAAGGACCGGCACTACGCCCACGTCGATTGTCCCGGCCACGCCGACTATGTGAAGAACATGATCACGGGCGCGGCGCAGATGGACGGCGCCATCCTGGTGGTGAGCGCCGCCGACGGCCCGATGCCGCAAACGCGCGAGCACATCCTGCTGGCCCGCCAGGTCGGCGTGCCCGCCTTGGTCGTGTTCCTGAACAAGGTGGACATGGTGGATGACCCGGAGCTGCTGGAATTGGTGGAGATGGAGGTGCGCGAGTTGCTGTCCTCCTACCAGTTCCCCGGGGACGACATCCCGATCATCAAGGGGTCCGCGCTGATGGCGCTGGAGGACAAGAACCCGGACATCGGCGAAAAGGCGGTGCTGGAGTTGATGTCGGCGGTTGACGCCTACATCCCGCAGCCGGCCCGCGCGACCGACCGGCCGTTCCTGATGCCGATCGAGGACGTGTTCAGCATCTCCGGCCGCGGCACCGTGGTCACCGGCCGCGTCGAGCGCGGCGTGGTGAACGTGGGCGACGAGGTCGAGATCGTCGGCATCAAGAACACGGTGAAAACGATCGTCACCGGCGTCGAGATGTTCCGCAAGCTGCTGGACCGCGGCGAGGCTGGCGACAACATCGGCGCGCTGCTGCGTGGCACGAAGCGCGAGGACGTGGAGCGCGGCCAGGTGCTGGCCAAGCCCGGCAGCATCACGCCGCACACGCAGTTCAAGGCGGAAGCCTACGTGCTGACCAAGGAAGAGGGCGGCCGCCACACGCCGTTCTTCACCAACTACCGCCCGCAGTTCTACTTCCGCACCACGGACGTGACCGGCGTGGTGCAGCTGCCGACCGGCACGGAGATGGTGATGCCCGGCGACAATGTGTCGATGGACGTGGAGCTGATTGCGCCCATCGCCATGGACGAGGGACTGCGCTTCGCGATCCGCGAGGGCGGTCGGACGGTTGGCGCCGGCGTCGTCGCCAGCATCACGAAGTAAGCCGGCCCACCTGACTGCAGCGGCACCGCGAACCTGGATTGAAGTATTATGGACAACCAGAACATCCGCATTCGCCTGAAGGCGTATGATCACCGTGTGCTGGACAACAGCACGCGGGAGATCGTGAACACGGCGAAGCGCACGGGTGCCCGGGTTCGCGGGCCGATCCCTTTGCCGACGCATATCGAGCGGTTCACGGTGAACCGCTCGCCGCATGTTGACAAGAAAAGCCGGGAGCAGTTCGAGATCCGGACGCACCGCCGGCTGCTCGACATCGTGGAGCCGACGCCGCAAACAGTGGACGCATTGATGAAGCTCGACCTCGCCTCCGGCGTGGATGTCGAGATCAAGCTGTAGGGCCGGGCCGATGCGCACTGGATTGATCGCGAAGAAGCTGGGCATGACCCGGATGTTCAAGGATGACGGCACCCATGTGCCCGTCACCGTGCTGCATCTGGACCAAGTGCAGGTTGTGGACACCCGGACGGAGGAGCGGGACGGCTATACGGCCATCCAGCTCGGCTGGGGCAAAGCCAAGGTGAAGAACGTTTCCCAGCCCAACAAGGGGCATTACGCCCGGGTCAAGGTGGAGCCGAAGAAGCGGCTGGTTGAGTTCCGGGTGGCGCCGGATGCCTTGCTGGAGTCTGGCCAGATCCTGACCGCGGCGCATTTCGTGGTGGGCCAGAAGGTGGACGTGTGCGGCATCACTAAGGGCAAGGGGTTCGCCGGTGCCATGAAGCGCTGGAACTTCCGGGGTCTCGAAGCGAGCCACGGCGTGTCCGTCAGCCACCGCAGCCACGGCTCGACCGGCAACCGGCAGGACCCCGGCAAAACGTTCAAGAACAAGAAGATGGCGGGCCACCTGGGCGTTGAGCGGGTGACGACGCTGAACGTGGAAGTCGCCGGCGTCGATGCCGAGAAGGGCCTTATCATGGTCCGCGGCGCGGTGCCGGGATCCAAGGGCGAGTTCGTGCGCATCCGCGACGCGATCAAGAAGCCGCGCCCGGTGGAGGCGCCCTATCCCGCCGCGATCCTGGGGGTGCCTGGCGCCGCCGACGCCGCGGATACGCAGCCGACGGAGACCGCGTGATGCAGGTCGATATCAAGACCCTGGACAACGGCTCGGCGGGTTCTGCCGACCTGCCTGATGCCCTGTTCGCCGCGCAGCCGAGGCGGGACATCATCGCCCGGGTGATCGAATGGCAGCTCGCCAAGCGGCGGGCCGGCACCCACAAGACCAAGGGCATGGGCGAAGTGTCCGGGACCACTAAGAAGCCGTATAAGCAGAAGGGCACCGGCAACGCCCGGCAGGGTAGCCTACGCTCGCCGCAGTTCCGCACGGGTGGCCGTGTGCACGGGCCGGTGGTGCGCAGCCATGCTTTCGACCTGCCGAAAAAGGTGCGGCGCCTGGGCCTGATCAGCGCATTGTCGTTGAAGCGGGCCGAAGGCAAGCTGATGGTGCTGGACAGCGTTGGTGGCGGCACGGGCAAGACCAAGGACCTCGCCGGCAAGGTCAAGGGGCTGGGCTGGACCTCGGCGCTGGTGATCGACGGCGCCGTGGACTCGGCGTTCCTGCGGGCGAGCGCCAACATCGTGGGTGTGGACGTGCTGCCCACGGTTGGCGCCAATGTTTACGACATCATCCGGCATGATTGGCTGGTCGTGACCACGGCCGGGATTGAGGGTCTGAAGGAGCGCCTGTCTTGAGCGTGTCGCAAGTCCGCGCCGCCCGGAAGCGCGCGTCCACCATGTCGCGCGAAGCGATGTATGAGACCATCCGCAGCCCGGTGATCACCGAAAAGGCCACCATGCTGTCGGAGCGGGGGCAGTTCGTGTTCCGCGTCGCCATCGACGCCACCAAGCCCGAGATCAAGGCGTCGGTCGAGGCCCTGTTCGGCGTCACCGTGCTGGCGGTCAACACGCTGGTGCAGAAGGGCAAGACCAAGCGGTTCAGGGGCCGCCCGGGCGTGCGCTCCGATGTCAAGAAAGCATATGTGCAGCTCGCCGAGGGGCAGTCGATCGACATGTCCACCGGGCTGAGCTAGGCCAGGGATAGCGACGGATGGCACTCAAGCAATTCAACCCAGTCACCGCGAGCCTGCGCGGCACGGTGCTGATCGACCGCCGCGAGCTGTGGAAGGGCAAGCCGGTCAAGACATTGACCGAGGGCAAGAACAAGACCGGCGGGCGCAACAATCACGGGCGCACGACCTCCTTCTTCCGCGGTGGCGGGCACAAGCAGTCCTACCGCCACGTCGATTTCAAACGGCGCAAGTTCGATGTGCCGGCGACAGTGGAGCGCTTGGAATACGACCCGAACCGGTCGGCGTTCATTGCGCTCATCAAGTACGATGACAACGAGCTGTCCTACATCATCGCGCCGCAACGCTTGCGCGCCGGCGACAAGGTGGTGGCGGGAGGCCGAGTCGATATCAAGCCCGGCAATGCCATGCCGATGGCGGCGATCCCTGTGGGTACCATCATCCACAACGTCGAGATGAAGATCGGTGCGGGCGGCAAGATGGCGCGGGCTGCAGGGACCTTTGCTCAGCTTGTCGGCAAGGACGCGGGCTATGCCCAAGTGAAGCTGCAGTCGGGCGAGTTGCGCTTGGTGCGGGCGGAGTGCATGGCGACGGTGGGCGCGGTGTCCAACCCGGACAACCAGAACCAGAGTATCGGCAAGGCCGGGCGCTCCCGCTGGCTGGGGCGCCGCCCGCACAACCGCGGCGTGGTGATGAACCCGGTGGACCACCCGCACGGCGGCGGCGAGGGCCGCACCTCCGGCGGACGCCACCCGGTAACGCCGTGGGGCAAGCCGACCAAGGGTTACAAAACCCGCGTCAACAAGCGCACGGACAGCTTGATCATCCGGCGCCGTCCGAAGGGGAAGCACTGACCATGGCGCGTTCCGTATGGAAAGGTCCCTTCGTGGACGGCTACCTGCTGGGCAAGGCGGAAACCGCCCGCGCGTCCGGCCGCAACGAGATCATCAAGATCTGGTCGCGCCGCTCGACGATCCTGCCGCAATTCGTGGGCCTCACGTTCGGCGTCTACAACGGCCACAAGTTCCTGCCGGTCCAGGTGTCGGAGAACATGGTTGGTCACAAGTTCGGCGAGTTCTCGCCGACGCGGACGTTCACCGGGCATTCGTCCGACAAGAAGGCGAGGCGGGGCTGAGATGAGCAAGCCGAAAACTCCCCGGGCGCTGCCGGAGAATGAGGCGCAATGCGTGGTGCGCAACATCCGCATCAGCCCGCAGAAGCTGAATCTGGTGGCCGGGCTGATCCGCAACCAGCCGGCGAGCAAGGCGGTTGCGACGCTGACGTTCAGCAAGCGGCGGATTGCGCAGCAGGTGCGGAAAGCCCTGGAAAGCGCCATCGCCAATGCCGAGAACAACCATCAGCTTGACGTGGACCGCCTGGTGGTGACGCGGGCCGAGGTCGGCAAGTCCATCGTCATGCGGCGGTTCATGGCGCGCGGCCGTGGCCGGGCGTCGCGCATCGAGAAGTGGTTCAGCCACTTGCGCATCGTGGTGTCCGAGCAGCAGCAGGTGCCCGAAGCGCCCGCGCCACAGCAGAAGGCGGCATAAGCCATGGGTCACAAAGTCAATCCGATCGGGCTGCGCGTCGGCATCAACCGCACTTGGGACAGCCGCTGGTATGCCGGCGCCGACTACTCGAAGCTGTTGCTGGCCGATCTTGAGCTGCGCACGCACCTGCGCGCCAAGCTGTCCGGCGCCGGCGTGTCCCGCGTGGTGATCGAGCGCCCGGCGAAGAAGCCGCGCGTCACCATCTACGCGGCGCGGCCCGGCGTGGTGATCGGCAAGAAGGGCCAGGACATCGAGGTGCTGCGCAAAGACCTGGCCCGGATGGCCAAGTCCGAAGTGTCGCTGAACATTGTCGAAATACGCAAGCCGGAGATCGACGCGACCCTGGTGGCCGAGAACATCGCGCAGCAGTTGGAGCGCCGGGTGGCATTCCGCCGTGCGATGAAGCGGGCGGTGCAGTCGGCGATGCGGCTGGGCGCCCAGGGCATCCGGATCAACTGCGGCGGCCGGCTTGGCGGCGCGGAGATCGCACGGACGGAGTGGTATCGCGAGGGCCGGGTGCCGCTGCATACGCTGCGGGCCGACATCGACTTCGGCACGGCGACGGCCAAGACCACCTACGGCACCTGCGGCGTGAAGGTCTGGATCTTCAAGGGCGAAATCTTGGCCAACGATCCGCTCGCGCAGGACCGCCGCGCCGCCGAGCAGGCGCCGCAGCGCTAAGAGGAACCACGACCATGATGTCTCCCAAGCGGACGAAGTACCGCAAGGCCCATAAGGGCCGCATTCACGGCCTGGCGAAGTCGGGCACCAGCCTGAACTTCGGCGCTTTCGGCCTCAAGGCGCTGGAGCCGGAGCGGATCACCGCCCGGCAGATCGAGGCGGCGCGCCGTGCCATCACGCGCTCGATGAAGCGCGCGGGCCGGGTGTGGATCAGGATGTTCCCGGATGTCCCCGTGTCGCAGAAGCCAGCCGAGGTCCGCATGGGGTCCGGCAAGGGCAGCCCGGAGTTCTGGGTGTGCCGGGTGAAGCCGGGCCGCATCATGTTCGAGATCGACGGCGTGGCGCCGGAACTAGCGCGCGAAGCGCTGACCCTAGGTGCGGCCAAGCTGCCGATCCGCACCAAGTTTGTGACCCGGCTTGGGGAGGCCTAAGCATGACCAAGCCAGCCGACATCCGTGCCAAGGGGACGGACAACCTGCCGTCCATGCTGCTCGACCTGCGCAAGGAGCAGTTCAACCTGCGTTTCCAGCGCGCGACGGGGCAGACGGAGAGCGTGGGCCGCGTCCGCCAGGTGCGGCGCGACATCGCCCGCGTCAAGACGATCATGACGGAGCAGAAGCGGTCCGCCGCTCCCTCCGCGAACGCGAAGGAGTAGGGCGATGCCGAGGCGCGTCCTGACCGGGCGGGTAACGAGCGACAAAATGGACAAGACCATCACGGTTCTTGTTGAGCGTCGCGTCATCCATCCGCTGTACAAAAAGTTCATTCGCCGCTCGAAGAAGTATGCAGCGCATGACGACCTGAACATCTGCAAGATCGGCGACACCGTGCGGATCGAGGAATGCCGCCCGATCAGCAAGCGCAAGACGTGGCTGCTCATGGAGCGCAACGGGGAGGCCGTGCCGCCGCCGCCGGGCTTCTCCTTTGCCGTGCGGGTGCCGCATGCCAAGGACGTGCAGGCCGGCGGCTTGCATGGTGGCGACTTGCCTTCCGGCGGCATGGCGGCTGAGGCCGACCAGGTTGCCGAGCAGGCGCCGAGCTGAGGGGCGATTAAATGATCCAAGTCGAATCTAACCTGGAGGTCGCCGACAATTCCGGCGCGCGCCGGGTTCAGTGCATCAAGGTGCTGGGCGGGTCCAAGCGCAAGACGGCGTCCGTGGGCGATGTCATCGTGGTGTCCATCAAGGAAGCCATCCCGCGCGGCAAGGTGAAGAAGGGCGACGTGCACCAGGCGGTGATCGTGCGGACTTCCTTCCCGGTGCGCCGGGCCGACGGCAGCGCCATCCGCTTCGACCGCAACGCGGCCGTGCTGATCACCAAGCAGCAGGAGCCGATCGGCACCCGTATCTTCGGACCCGTGGTGCGCGAGCTGCGCGGGCGCAAGTTCATGAAGATCATATCGCTCGCGCCCGAGGTGCTCTGATGGCCGCGCGTATCCGCAAGGGCGACACGGTGGTGGTGATCACCGGCGCCGACAAGGGCAAGCGCGGCGAGGTCCTGCGCGTGCTGCCGAAGGACGACCGCGCCGTGGTGAAGGGCGTGAAGATCGCCAAGAAGCACACCAAGCCGCAAGGCATGAACAAGCCCGGCGGCATCGTCGAGCAAGAAGCGACGATCCACCTGTCGAACGTCATGCTGGTTGATCCGAAGACAGATAAGCCGACGCGCGTCGGGTTCCGGGTACTGGAGGACGGCCGCAAGGTCCGCGTCTCGAAGCCTGGCGGCGCCGTGATCGAGGGTTGAAGCCATGGGCGAGACAATGATTGAAGCGGGCGCGCCCGCCGCCGCCCCGCGCGAAGCGCCGCGGATGCAGCAGCGCTACAACTCAGAGATCAAGGCGAAGCTGCAGGCGGAGTTCGCCTACACGAACCCGATGCAGGTGCCCAAGCTTGAGAAGATCGTCATCAACATGGGCGTCGGCGAGGCTGCAGGCGACCAGAAGAAGCTTGATGCGGCTTTGGCCGAACTGACGCTGATCGCCGGGCAGAAGCCGGTCAAAACGCTGGCCAAGAAGGCCATCGCCGGGTTCAAGATCCGCGAGGGCCTGCCGATCGGCTGCAAGGTGACGCTGCGCAAGTCGCGGATGTTCGAGTTCCTGGATCGGCTGGTGACGATTGCCCTGCCGCGGGTGCGCGACTTCCGCGGCATCCCGTCCGGCAAGGGCTTCGACGGCCGGGGCAACTTCGCCATGGGGTTGAAGGAGCAGATCATCTTCCCGGAGATCGACTACGACAAGGTGACGGACATCCGCGGCATGGACATCGTGTTCGTGACCACGGCCAAGACCGACGCCGAGGCGAAGGCGCTGCTCAAGGCGTTCGACGTGCCGTTCGCCGCTTAAAGCCAGATTTCAACGCGTTGGGAAAACCGCCGGCGCCCCCGACCGGGGCGCGGCAGGTTCCGAGGAGTGCAGCACATGGCCAAGACATCCGCGGTGAACCGCAACCTGAAGCGGGAGCGCATGACGTCCCGCGACAAGTCGAAGCGTTCCGAACTCAAGGCCCAGGTCATGGATCGGTCGGCGCCGGTCGAGGAGCGGTTCGACGCGTCGCTGAAGCTGGCGCAGTTGCCGCGCAACGGGGCGGCGGTGCGGGTGCGCCTGCGTTGCGCGCTCACTGGCCGGTCGCGCGGCAACTACCGGAAATTCAAGCTGTCCCGCAACATGCTGCGCGCCCTGGCGAGTTCCGGCCAGTTGCCCGGCATGGTCAAGGCGAGCTGGTAAGGGAGCGGCGCCATGTCGATGTCCGATCCGCTGGGTGACATGATCACCCGCATCCGCAACGCGCAGCGCAGCCGCCACACCGTTTGCGTGGCGCCTGCATCCAAGCTGCGGGCCAACGTGCTTGAAGCGCTGAAGCGCGAGGGTTTCATCCGCGGCTACGCTGCCGAGGAGCTGCGTCCCGGCGTCGCGCAGCTTCGCATCGAGCTGAAGTACAGCGAGGGCGAGCCGGTAATCAAGGAGATCACCCGGGTGTCCAAGCCGGGCCGCCGGGTATACTCCAAGATCAAGGAGCTGCCCCGGGTATATGCCGGGCTGGGCGTCTCGATCCTGTCCACGCCGCGCGGCGTGCTGAGCGACGGCGAGGCCCGTGCCGCCAATGTCGGCGGCGAAGTCCTGTTCCGCGTCTTCTAAGGGGGGACACACGATGTCTCGCGTAGGCAAGTATCCCGTCGCCGTGCCGAGCGGCGTCGATGTGGCGGTGGTGGACCGGGTGCTGACCGCCAAGGGCAAGCTCGGCGCCATGTCGCTGCCGCTCACCGACCACGTTGATGCGGTGGTCGAGGGCAATCAGGTGACGATCAAGCCGCGGACCAACGAGAGCCAGGCGCGCATGATGTGGGGCACCACGCGCGCCCTGCTCGCTGCCATGGTGCAGGGCGTGTCGGTTGGCTACACCAAGACGCTGGAGATCACCGGCACCGGGTTCCGCGCCAGCGTGCAGGGCAAGAACCTGGTGATCAACCTGGGGTTCTCGCATGACGTGGTGTATCCGGTGCCGCCGGGCATCACGGTGACGACGCCGCGGCCCACGGCCATCACGCTGACCGGGGTAGACAAGCGCCAGGTGGGGCAGGTCGCCGCGGAAATCCGCCGCTATCGCCCGCCGGAGCCGTACAAGGGCAAGGGCGTCAAGTACGAGGGCGAGCAGATCCGGCGCAAGGAAGGCAAGAAGAAGTAAGATGAGCGCTCCACAGGATCTCAAGGCACGGCGGCGCGAGCGCCTCCGCTACCAGTTGCGGCAGAAGGGCGCCGGGCGCCCGCGCTTGTCGGTGTTCCGGTCGGGCAAGCACATCTATGCCCAGGTGATCGACGACGCGACCCATAGCACCCTTGCCGCGGCGTCGAGCCTCGACAAGGACTTGCGCGCCACGTTGCAGACTGGCGCGGACAAGGACGCGGCGGCGGCGGTGGGCCGGCTGGTGGCCGAGCGGGCCATGGCGGCCGGGGTGAGCATGGTCGTGTTCGACCGCGGCGCTTATCTGTATCACGGCCGCGTCAAGGCGCTGGCCGACGCCGCCCGCGAGGGCGGGCTGGCGTTCTGAGGGAATGAATCATGGCACGTGAAGCACGGGACGGCGGGCGCGACCGGCGGGACCGCGACCGGGACGGCGACGACCTGATCGACAAGCTGGTCACCATCAACCGGGTGGCCAAGGTGGTGAAGGGCGGGCGGCGCTTCGCCTTTGCCGCGCTGGTGGTGGTCGGCGACCAGAAGGGCCGTGTCGGCTACGGCGCCGGCAAGGCGCGCGAGGTGCCAGAGGCGATCCGCAAGGCGACCGAGCGTGCCAAGAAGAAGATGATCCGCGTGCCGATGAAGGAAGGGCGCACCCTGCATCACGACGTGGAGGGGCATTTCGGCGCCGGGCACGTGGTGCTGCGGTCCTGCACGGCGGGCACCGGCATCATCGCCGGCGGGCCGATGCGGGCGGTGTTTGAGACGCTGGGCATCGGCGACGTGGTGGCGAAGTCGCTCGGCAGCCGCAACCCGCACAACATGGTCAAGGCCACCTTCGCCGCGTTGGAACGGTGCGGCAGCCCGCGCAGCGTGGCGGCCCGGCGCGGCAAGAAGGTGTCCGATATCCTCGGCCGCCGCGACGCGGTGCAGGAGACAGCCGATGTCTGACCTGTCAACGCCAAAGGCCACGGTCCGGTTCACGCAGATCGCGTCCGGCCTGGGCCGCAAGAAGGATCAGATTCAAACGTTGACCGGATTGGGCCTGGGCAAGCTGCGGCGGACCCGGGAGCTTGAGGATACGCCCTCGGTCCGCGGCATGCTCCGCAAGGTGGCCCACCTGGTCCAGGTGGAGAAGTAACCGTGAAGCTGAACGAGATACGGGATAACCCCGGCGCGCACCTCAAGTCGAAGCGGCTGGGCCGCGGCATCGGGTCCGGCAAGGGCAAGACCTCCGGCAAGGGCGTAAAAGGCCAGAAGGCGCGGGAAGGCGTCGCGCTGAACGGGTTCGAGGGCGGGCAGTTGCCGATCTACCGACGCCTGCCGAAACGCGGTTTCCACAACATGTTCCGCAAGGAATACGCCCCGGTGAACCTGGGCGCCATCGAGAAGGCGCTGGAGTCGGGTCGGCTTCCGGCGGATCAGCCGATCACAGCGGAGCTGCTGGAAGCGGCGGGACTTGCGCGGCTGAACAAGGTGGATGGCGTGCGGCTGCTGGCCACGGGCACGGTGACGCGGGCGATCACCATCACCGTGTCGGGCGCGTCGGCGGCGGCGGTTGCGGCGGTGGAGGCCGCCGGCGGCTCGGTCACCCTGCTGCGCCCGGCGGAGCCGCCCGCCAGCCCGACTGCATAGAAGTTCGATGAAGGGCTTGCTTCCCTAAGCCGGCCGGCTGCACAGTTTGGTCAATGGTGGTGCCCTGGCCCCGCAAGGGTCCGTTTCAGGCACCGCGACTGTATAAGGGGGACGGTTCATGGCCTCAGCGGCCGAGCAGCTTGCGGCAAACCTCAGTCTCGGCACGCTCGGCAAGGCCACCGAGCTCAAGTCGCGCATCTGGTTTACCCTGGGCGCCCTGTTGGTATACCGAATCGGCACTTACATCCCGGTGCCCGGCGTCGATGCCTCGGTGATGGGCGAACTGCTGGCGCAGCACGGCGGCGGCATTCTGGGCATGTTCGACATGTTCAGTGGCGGCGCGCTGGGCCGCATGACCGTGTTCGCCCTCAACATCATGCCCTACATCAGCGCCAGCATCATCATCCAGTTGATGTCGGCCGCGGTGCCGTCTCTGGAAACCCTCAAGAAAGAAGGGGAAAGCGGGCGCAAGAAGCTCAACCAATATACCCGCTACCTGACGGTGCTGATCGCCCTGGTGCAGTCCTACGGCATCGCGGTGGGGCTGGAAGGGATGCACGGCAACTTCGGCTCCGCGGTGATCGACCCGGGCCTGTTCTTCCGCCTGTCCTGCGTGATCACGCTGGTGGGCGGGACGATGTTCCTGATGTGGCTCGGCGAGCAGATCACGGCGCGCGGCGTCGGCAACGGCACCAGCCTGATCATCTTCGCCGGCATCGTCGCCAACCTGCCGCACGCCTTGGCGAACCTCTTGGAACTCGGGCGGACCGGCGCCCTGTCCCTGGTGTTCATCCTGGCCTTTTTGGTGATCGCCGTCGCGGTGATCGCCTTTGTGGTGTTCATGGAGCGGGCGCAGCGCCGGGTGAACATCCAGTATCCGAAGCGCCAGGTCGGCCAGCGCATGTTCGGCGGTGACAGCACGCACATGCCGCTGAAGGTGAACACGGCCGGGGTGATCCCGCCGATTTTCGCCAGCTCCATCCTACTGATCCCCGCGACCATCGCCGGGTTCTCGCAAAGCAATCCAAACTCCTGGCTCGCCTGGATCGGGCAGAAGCTGGGTCATGGCGAGCCGCTGTATATGCTCGCCTACGCCGGGATGATCATCTTCTTCTCGTATTTCTACACGGCGGTGGTGTTCAACCCGCAGGAAACCGCGGACAACCTGAAGAAGTATGGCGGGTTCATTCCGGGCGTGCGGCCCGGTGCCAATACCGCGGACTACTTCGACCGCATTCTTGCCCGGCTGACCACGGTGGGCGCGCTTTATTTGTGCCTCGTGTGCATGCTCCCCGAAATCCTCATCAGCCGCTACGGCGTGCCGTTCTACTTCGGGGGCACAAGCCTGATGATCATCGTGTCCGTGACCATGGACACGGTGACGCAGATCCAGTCGCACCTGCTGGCCCACCAATATGAGGGGTTGATACGCAAATCGCGGGTGAAGGGCCGCGCCCGATGAACCTGATCCTGTTGGGGCCGCCCGGCGCGGGGAAAGGCACCCAGGCGAAGCGGCTGCAGCAAAAGCACGGCATCGCCCAGATCTCGACCGGCGACATGCTGCGCGCCGAGGTCAAGGCCGGCAGCGTGGTTGGGCAACGCGCCAAGGCGGTCATGGAGTCCGGGCAGCTTGTTTCGGACGACCTGATCATCGCCATGCTGGAGAAGCGCATCCAGCAGCCGGACGCGGCCTGCGGCTTCATCCTGGACGGCTTCCCGCGCACGGTGCCCCAAGCCGACGCGCTGGACCTGATGCTGGACCGCGCCGGCACGCCGATCGACGCGGTGATCGAACTGAAGGTGGATGATGCCGCCTTGGTGGACCGGATTGCCGGGCGGTTCACCTGCGCGATCTGCGGCGCGGGCTACCACGACAATTTCCAGACGCCGCGCGTAGAGGGCACCTGCGACGTGTGCGGCGGCCACGAGTTCATCCGCCGGGCGGATGACCGGCGGGAAACCGTGGCGGCCCGGCTCGACGCCTATCATACGCAAACCGCGCCAATCCTGCCGCACTACCGCAACACCGGCCGCCTGGTGACGCTGGACGGCATGGCGGACGTGGACACCGTGTCGCGGGAGATTGAGGCGGTATTGGCCCAAGTGCCGAAGCGGACTGTCACGATAAGTTGATGTGAGCGCATTGACTTGCGCTGATGCCTGCGTATATCACCTGACCTTGCCTCGTGGCGCTTGCGCCGGGTGATTTCTATTTTTTGGGCTTCCAGCGCGAAAGCGAGCAGGGCCTATCAAGGATCTTAGCCCCCTGTGCCGGGCGGCGAGATGGTGAGGAGTTATTGGCTTGGCCCGTATTGCCGGTGTGAACATCCCGACCAACAAGCGCGTGCTGATCAGCCTACGCTACATCTATGGTATTGGCCCGTCCAACGCCGTCGATATCTGCAAGAAGCTGGAAATTCCCGATGACCGCCGGGTCAACCAGTTGTCCGACGACGAGGTGCTGCGCATCCGCGAGCTGATCGACCGCGATTACCGCGTCGAGGGCGACCTGCGGCGCGAGGTGGCGATGAACATCAAGCGGCTGATGGACCTCGGGTGCTACCGCGGCCTGCGGCACCGCCGTGGCCTTCCCGTGCACGGGCAGCGCACCCACACCAACGCCCGGACCCGCAAGGGCAAGGCCGTGGCCATCGCCGGCAAGAAGAAAGTCACCAAGTAGCCGCGCCGCGGCTGTCCCGATCGCCGCTCCGGCGGCGCAAGAATTGATAGGAACATCTGAATGGCGAAGCCCGCCTCTTCGCGTCCCCGTAAGAAGGAACGCAAGAACATCATCTCCGGCGTGGCGCACGTGGCCGCGACCTTCAACAACACCATGGTGACGATCACCGACGCGCAGGGCAACACCATCGCGTGGTCGTCCAGCGGCATGCAAGGCTTCAAAGGCAGCCGCAAGTCCACGCCCTATGCGGCGCAGGTGGCGGCGGAGGACGCGGGCAAGAAGGCGCGTGAGCACGGGATGGAGACGTTGGAGATCGAGGTGAGCGGCCCCGGCTCCGGGCGGGAAAGCGCATTGCGTGCCCTGCAGGCGGTGGGCTTCGCGATCACGGCGATCCGCGACATGACGCCCATCCCGCACAATGGCTGCCGCCCACGCAAGCGCCGCCGGGTCTGACCATCCATTTCGCCTTTGGCGCGGCGCCACCGTTGGGTGGCGTCGCTTGTTCTGTTTGGAGATGATCCATGGTCATCCAACGTAATTGGCAATCCTTGATCAAGCCCGACAAGCTCGATGTCGAGCCGGGGTCCGACCCGCACCGCATCGCCACCGTAGTGGCGGAGCCTCTGGAGCGCGGCTTCGGCATGACGCTCGGCAACGCCGTGCGTCGCGTGCTGCTGTCGTCCCTGCAAGGGGCGGCGGTGACGGCGGTGCAGATCGATGGCGTGCTGCATGAGTTCAGCAGCATCGCCGGTGTCCGGGAAGACGTGACCGACATCGTGCTCAACATCAAGCAGTTGGCGCTTCGGATGCACGGAGAAGGCCCAAAGCGCATGGTGCTGACCGCCACCGGACCCGGCGAGATCACGGCCGCGCAGATCCAGACCGGCTCCGACATCGACGTGATGAACCCGGAACTGGTGATCTGCACCCTGGACGACGGCGTGAAGCTCGGCATGGAGTTCACGGTCAACCTCGGCAAGGGCTACGTCCCCGCGGCGAGCAACCGGCCGGAGGACGCGCCCATCGGCCTGATCCCGATCGACGCGATCTACTCGCCGGTGAAGCGGGTGTCCTATAAGGTCGAGCCGACCCGCGTGGGCCAGGTGACGGACTATGACAAGCTGCTGCTGCAGGTGGAGACCAACGGCGCGGTGACGCCGGAGGACGCCGTGGCGCTCGCCGCGCGCATCCTGCAGGACCAGTTGCAGTTGTTCATCAACTTCGACGAGCCGCAGCTTGCCCGCGCCGACGACATCCACGACGACCTGCCGTTCAACCGCAACCTGCTGCGCAAGGTGGACGAGCTGGAACTGTCCGTGCGCAGCGCGAACTGCTTGAAGAACGACAACATCGTCTACATCGGCGACCTCGTGCAGAAGACCGAGCAGGAAATGCTACGCACGCCGAACTTCGGCCGCAAGTCCCTGAACGAGATCAAGGAAGTGCTGACGGCGATGGGCTTGTCGCTCGGCATGAGCGTGTCCGGCTGGCCGCCGGAGAACATCGAGGACCTGGCCAAGCGGCTCGACGAGCCGTTCTGAATCCTGAGAGAGTAGGAGCTTCATCACCATGCGCCACGGTGTTTCCGGCCGCAAACTGGGCGTCACTTCGAGCCACCGTCAGGCCATGTTCCGCAACATGGCCGTGGCGCTGATCAAGCACGAGCAGATCACCACCACCCTGCCCAAGGCCAAGGAACTGCGCCCGGTGGCGGAGAAGCTGATCACCCTGGGCAAGCGCGGCGGCCTGCACGCCCGGCGCCAGGCCCATGCCCAGCTTCGGGACGAGACCATCGTCGCCAAGCTGTTCACGGCGCTGGCCGACCGCTACCGTGCCCGCCCCGGCGGCTACACCCGTGTGCTCAAGGCCGGGGTGCGCTACGGCGACGCGGCGGACATGGCGGTGATCGAACTGGTTGATCGCGACCCCGCCGCCAAGGGCCAGGACAGCGGCCCGCGTCCGGAGGTTGTGGAGGACGAGGAGCAGCAGGCCGCCTGAGCACGGCGCTCCCTTCTCGTATCCGAGGGCTGGCCGCACCACTTCGCTCCTCATGACGCGGCCCGTCCCCTCATCCCCCGACCTGTTCGGTTCGCCGCCTGCCGACCCAGCGAAATCAGCGAAATCGCTTTGCGATTTGCGCGGGCCTGCATCGTCCAGGCCGCTCGCGGAGCAACTGCGCCCGGCGACGCTGACCGAGGTGGTCGGGCAGCCGCATCTGCTGGGCGAGGACGGCGCCTTGACCCGCATGCTGGGACGCGGCGCCCTCGCCTCCCTGATCCTGTGGGGACCGCCCGGCGTCGGGAAGACGACCATCGCCCGCCTGCTCGCCGACGGCGCCGGGCTGCACTTCACGGCGGTGTCGGCGGTGTTCTCCGGCGTCGCGGACCTCAAGCGCGTGTTTGAGGACGCGGCCCGGCGTCGGCAGCTTGGCGCCCGCACCCTGCTGTTCGTGGACGAGGTGCACCGGTTCAACCGGGCGCAGCAGGACAGCTTTCTTCCTGTTGTCGAGGACGGCACGGTGGTGCTGGTGGGCGCCACGACCGAGAATCCTTCTTTTGCCCTGAACGGCGCGCTGCTGTCCCGCTGCCAGGTGCTGGTGCTGCGCCGTTTGGACGACGGTGCGCTCGACCTGCTGCTGGCCCGCGCCGAGCAGGCCGCCGGGCGGGCCTTGCCCATCGTGCCGGAGGCGCGCGGCGCCCTGCGCGCCATGGCGGACGGGGATGGGCGCTACCTGCTCAACATGGCGGAGCAGCTTCTCAGCCTGCCGGAGCAGCCTGTCCTGGATGCGTCGGGTCTTGCCGCCGTTATCGGCCGTCGTGCGGCGCTGTACGACCGCGACCGGGACGAGCATTTCAACCTGATCTCCGCTTTGCACAAATCCCTGCGCGGTTCCGACCCCGACGCGGCGCTGTATTGGTTCGCCCGCATGGTGGCGGGCGGCGAGGACGCCCGCTACGTTGCGCGCCGCTTGGTCCGCTTCGCGTCGGAGGATATCGGCATGGCCGACCCGGGCGCGCTTTCACAGGCGGTGGCGGCATGGGAGACCTTTGAACGCCTCGGCAGCCCCGAAGGCGAGCTGGCCATCGCGCAAGCCATCGTCTACCTGGGCACCGCGCCCAAGTCGAACGCGCTGTATGTCGCCTACAAGCAGGCGCTGGCGGCGGCGAAGTCCACCGGCAGCCTGCCGCCCCCCGCCCACATCCTGAATGCGCCGACCCGGCTCATGCGGGATCTCGGCTACGGCAAGGGCTATGCCTATGACCACGACACGGAGGAAGCGTTCTCCGGCCAGAACTACTTCCCGGACGGAATGGACCGCCCGGCCTTCTACCGCCCAGCGGACCGCGGCTTCGAGCGCGAAGTCGCGCGGCGGCTCGACCACTGGGCCAAGCTGAGGCAAGGGCCATGAGCATGACCGTGCAGACCCGCGCAGTGACGGAGGACGAGTCCGACCTGCGCCTTGATCGCTGGTTCCGCCGGCATTTCCCCGGCGTCACCCAGGGCGCGATCCAGAAGCTGTGCCGCACCGGGCAGGTCCGCATCGACGGGCGCCGGGCCGACGCTGGAACTCGCCTCCTGCCGGGCCAGGCCGTCCGCGTGCCGCCGTTGCCGCCCGCCGCCGAGCCGCCCCCGGTCGTGCACGTGTTCAACCCCGAGATCGCCCGCGAGCTGGAGCGCTTGGTGCTGTATCGGGACGACGCCGTGATCGTGCTGAACAAGCCGCACGGCCTGGCGGTGCAGGGCGGCCCCGGCATCGCCCGGCACCTGGACGGCATGTTGGACGGGTTGCGCGGCGACAGCGAGCACCGGCCACGGCTGGTGCACCGGCTGGACCGCGACACGTCGGGCGTGTTGGTGCTGGCGCGCACGCCGGGCACGGCGGCGCGGCTGGCCGCGGCGTTCCGCGGGCGGGACGTGCAGAAAACCTATTGGGCCGTGGTCGCCGGCCGCCCGGTGCCGGTGGAGGGTCGGATCGACATGCCGCTGCTGCGCTACACCGGACCGCGCGGGGAGCGCAGCGTGCCGACGGCGCGGGACGACAAGGAAGGGCTGCGGGCGGTGACGGACTACCGGACGCTGGACCATGCCGGGCAGAAGCTCGCCTTGCTGGAGATGTCGCCGATCACCGGGCGCACGCATCAGCTCCGTGTGCACAGCGTCGGCATCGGCGCGCCCATCGTGGGCGATGTGAAATACCACGAACCCGACCACAACGGCGCCGGCTCCGCTTTGGTGGAGGGCTTGTCGGACAAGCTGCATTTGCACGCCCGCGCGCTGGACCTGCCGCACCCGGCGGGCGGCCGGCTGGTGGTGGAAGCCGAGCTGCCGCCGCATATGCGTGAAACCTTTGCCACCCTGGGCTTCCACGCCGGGCGGCCCCAAGAACCCACCCGATCGCCGGCCCGTTCCCGATGACCCGCGCACGCCGCATCGGCCTGATTGTTGCCATTCTCGTCGTGCTGCTGCCCGTAGTGGTTCTCGCGGCGGCGGTGGCGTTGTTCGACGCCGACGCGCTGAAGCTCCGGCTGGCCGACGCGGTGCGGCGCTCTACCGGGCGGGAGTTGACCATTGCCGGGCCGGTGGGCCTGACCTGGTCGCTGGTGCCCACGGTGGCGTTGCGCGACGTGTCCCTGTCCAATCCGCCGGGCTTGTCGCGCCCGGCGATGGCGCACGCGGCCCAGCTTGACGTGCGGGTCGCCCTGCTCCCGTTGCTGTCCCGCCGGGTGGAGGTGCGCGGCGTCACCCTGGTCAATCCGGACATCCTGCTGGAGCGCGACGCGGCGGGCCGGCCCAACTGGCAGTTCACGCCGCCCGCCATGCCCGCCTCGGCGCCGGGCGCCGTGGCCCGGCCGGGCACGCGGATGGAGGTTGCCGTGGATGCCGTGCGCGTCCTCGACGGCCGGATCGGCTGGCGCACCGGCACGGGCGTGGTCACGCTGCTGGCGCCGACGGTCGCGGCGGCCGCGCCGGGGCCGGGCGAACCGGTGGCGCTGTCGGGAACGCTGTCGTTCGGGGGTCTTGACC
>CALMVT010000154.1 GCA_937873175.1 uncultured Acetobacteraceae bacterium
GGCAAGAAGGCCGCGCGGCGTCACAAGGCGTTCTTGGCCGCGCTGGAAGAGCTGCAAGAGTATCTCGGCGATCTCAACGACCTCGCCACGGCGCCATTGGTGCTGGCGAAACATGGCGTGGCGGTCGACGGCAAGCCGGTGGCGACGCCCGCACCGGCGCGGCCGACCCTGCCGGGCCGCAGCCCCAGGCTCGGGCGCGCGAGCGCAAGCAGCCGGTCCGCAAGCCGCTGCCGCCGCACTTGCCGCGCGAGACGGTCATCCACGAGCCGCCCTGCACTTGCTCGGGCTGCGGCGGCACCGTGTTCAGCCGGATGGGGCAGGACGAGCGCGAGGTGCTCGAATACGTGCCGTCGAGCTTCAAGGTGATCCGCCACGTCCGGCCGAAGCTGAGCTGCCGGGCCTGCGAGACGATTGCCCAAGAGCCAATGCCGGCCCTGCCGATCGAGCGCGGTCGGCCAGGGCCTGGGCTGATCGCCCATGTGCTGGTGTCCAAGTACTGCGACCACCTGCCGCTCCACCGCCAAGCCGTCATCTATGGCCGCGAAGGCGTGGACCTCGACCGCTCGACGCTGGCCGACTGGGTCGGGCAAGCCACGTTCTTGCTCTCGCCCTTGGCCGAGGCGATCGGCCGCCACGTCCGGGCCGGCGCCGCGCTGCACGCCGACGACACCACCGTGCCGGTGCTGGCCCCTGGCCTGGGCAAGACCAGGACCGGACGGCTCTGGGTCGTGGTGCGCGACGAGCGGCCCTGGGGCTCGGACGTGCCGCCGGCCACGTTCTACCGCTACTCGGCCGACCGCCGCGGCATCATGCCCAGGCGCTGCTCGGCTCCTGCCGCGGGTTCCTGCACGCCGACGGCTACGCCGGGTTTGACGCCCTTTACGCTCCGACCACGCCGGCGGGCGATCCGCCCCTGGTCGAGGTGGCCTGCTGGAGCCATGCGCGTCGGAAACTCTATGACGTCCACCACGCCACCGCCTCGCCGATCGCGCTTGAGGCCTTGCAGCGCATCGCCGCTCTGTTCGCCATCGAGGGCAGCATCCGGGGACAATCGCCCGAACGCCGCGCCGCAGCACGCCGGGAACACGCCCAGCCGCTGCTTGACCAGCTCCGCGCATTCCTCGACGCCTCGCTTGGCCGGATCAGCGGCAAGAGCACCCTCGCACAGGCCATCCGCTACGCCCTGTCACGATGGACCGCACTGAGCCGCTACACCGCCGACAGCCGGCTCGAAATGTCCAACAATGCCGCCGAGCGCGCCATCAGGCCTCTCGTGCTTGGAAGAAAGAACTATCTGTTCTGCGGGTCCGACGCCGGAGGCCAGCGCGCCGCCTGCGTCTACACCCCCCTCGAAACGGCCAAGATGAACGGCATCAACCCGCAGGCTTACCTGACCGACGTCCCCGGGCGCATTGCCGACCATCCCATCCACAAGATCGACACCCTGCTCCCCTGGTTCTGGGCACAATAGCCGAACTCAGAAGCAGGACCGCATCACCAAAGCCGCGGCCTGTGGCGGACGCTTACCCAGCAACCGCCGTTCCGCTCAGCGCAACAACAAGGCCCACCCTTACCTGTTGCGAGGCCTGGTCAGCTGCGGCGTATGTGGCTTGGCCTGCCTGGCGCGGGCCACCATCCACGGCCACCGCTACTACTCCTGCACCGGCAAGCTGCCCGCCTTGTTCTCGCATCGGGAGTACCGGCAAGAGTCGACAAGCGGCAATTCGTTTTCGAAGCTGTGCTATGCGGCGACCTCCTGTGTATGCCCTTCTACTGTCGAATCGTTACGATCGGGCTGCGTATTGACTGCGGCTTCCATTTCAGCCAACTTCGCTTTGGTCTCGGCCAACTCATCGGCTAATACCGCAGCACGGCTGCGAAGTCGTTCAATCTCGCGCGCTATGCGCTCGCGCTCCGGCTGTCGCCGCTCTGCCTCAGCTGAAATAATCTCCAAGAAGTCCACGATCTCGCGCCGGGTCACGTCACAACGGATCAGGTTATTCTCGCGAGCCCGCTCAAGAACGATCTTGTCCATTTGCGCCAGACGAAATGCGTTGCTGTAGCTGCGCGGCAAGGTGCTCTCTTCGAGCTTCGCCTGTTCAACAGCCTGAGCCACTATGCGTAATTGGTATGCGACGCCTCGACCAAATGGTAGCTGCGAAGCGACCATTGCTTCGAATTCTCCGTGCTTTAGGCGCGTTTTGGCTTGGATAAGATAACGGCCAATCGTAAGGAATTTTTCCTGCGCCTCATCCCACAGCTTCCCGATCTCGGTGGCAAACTCCCCAGCATTGTCACATCGTTTTACAAAATTGCTCAGAATGCGGTGACGCTGCAACTCACCATCTTCGGGCAGCGACGCCACTGGCCCAGTAAACCGACGGGCGGACGGCTTCAGGACAAAGCCGCTCACGCCGCAGCCCCCTCGGCTACAGCCGAACCGATCAGCATCTGCTGTTTTACATACTCCCAGACCGCGCCGAAGTCCTCGGCGCCGCGGCTTCTCCGGATTTCACATGCGCCAACTCCGTGATCGTGCGTGGCCTCAATGTCGTCCAGCAGACGCACGTCAACCGGGCACAGTGGGCCCGCTCGGTTGAGTCGCAACTTAGCATTGCGATAGCGGATGTGACTACGCTGGACCTTGTTCATTAAAAAGCTGGCGTGAGCCTTTTCCCTGCGAAGAAACTTCATCCACTCCACAACGGAGTCTATGTCGGCCGTGCCCTGCGTCGTTGGCACTAGTATGAAATCGGCCCGCCCGACGAGCAAGCGGGTCGCCTCCGGATGATCGTCCAAACCCGGTGGCGTATCCACCACCACCAGATCTGCCGTATCCAAAGCGTCGATTTCGATCACTGCTTTGCTAGCGTCAGCCATTGGACCTGCCCATAGGGCGACTGACGGTGCCTCATCAGGTCGCCTTTGGTACCACCGGGTCAGAGTCGCCTGACGATCAAGATCAACGACCACTACTCTGAGCCCATCATGCACAGCGTAAACTGCCATGTTCAAGCTTGTAGAGGTCTTGCCGGAGCCACCCTTGCCCGATGCGACTAAGAGCCACTTTGCACCACCATGCGTCTCTACCGGCAAGGGACCGCCTCTCACTTTTCCTTTAAAGACAGGCTCCCCCGAACCGCTCATTTGGATCTCCTCGCGTGCCACTGCAGACTCAGTAAACCATGTAACGAGGGTATCGCATTCGAAAGTGCAACACGTTGAACATTTGCGATGGAATCGCCGTCGGCTGTTGTGTCAGGCGCACACCCGGCCTTCTCGGGCGTGAAACAACTGCCCAGCATCCGCGCCATGCTGATTCAGCTCGGCAAGAGCGACGCTCATGGCGATGCCCAGGTTCGAGCCCGCGTGCTCCCACAGGCCAGCCTGCATGTATATGCGCCCGGTGCGCAGGCGATGCTGCGCCAATTGTCCGTCCGGCGCTTCCCGTTCGGGCGGTGGGCCATGGCGCGGGCGGTTCGCCATGGCGGCGAGTAGGACGAGGCGCTCCGCTTCCTGCTTGCCGACCGGCTCGCCCAGCGCATGCAGGTGGCCGATCAGCCGGTCCGCCTCGAAGCCATAGGTCGGGGCGGACCGTCCGGCCTCAACGGCGCGGATCGCCTCCCCGAACGCCTCGTGCGTGGCAAAGCCGTATCCCACGGTGACGGCCTCGGCCATCAGGTGCGTCCCGGCGCCGGGCAGCACCTTGCCGATCAGCATGCGGAGGCTGTCCTGGTGGGCGGCGTCGAACGGCGTGCTGGGTATGGAGGAGCCATCCTTTCGCTTGGCCGGACCACCGCCTTGGCCGATCGGCGACCCGCCTCGGACCGGCAGACACGTGGAGCGCGCGGTGGGACGCTAGAAGCCGGGCGTCGGCGCTGCAATGGGTCTGCCCGCCGACCACAAAGGCGTGCATAGCCCGCACCAGGTCCGGGCGGTCTTGGTCGGAACCATGGCGGGCAGGCCTTGCGAAGAAGGGGCGCAGGACAGATATCGCGGAAGAGAAGAAGGGCAGGCGGGCTGGGCGCGCTGAACAGCGACAGCCTCCTTCGCCGCCTGGCCGCCCTGCTTATTGACGACTCGATCCCTGCCAGAAAAGATGGCGGCGCTTTGAGGGCGCCGCCAAGTTTAGGGAGGAAACGTCCAGCAGCATCGAATCGACGCTGCTGAGTGCCAGTGTGCCTTTCTGGAACGGTATGGCAAGCATTTTGTGCGTTGCAACATTGCTGTGTCTTTCACCAAGGCTTGAGGGTTGCTGATGGCGAGCCTTGGCCTGCCCCGCTCCCAACCTGTGTGGAAGATCCATGCCGCCCTTGCCCAAGTCACTTTCCCCGAATGCCCCCGACACCGCGTCTGTCGAGGAGCGCATGCGCCGGGCGCTCGGCCTGACCGGCGACCGTGCCGTCCGAAGCAGCCCGCCTCAGGCTGAGCGGCCGCAAGCGGGTCCGCCGGGCCGGCCTGCCGGCCGCTCCTCGGCCGACAAGCCGCGCCACCGCTTCGTGCAGGACGGCGCCGTGCCGGTCACGATCCTCAACCGTCACCGTTCCGACGAGGCCGACGGATCGCCCGCGAGCCGGGCCGCAATCGAGGCGGCGCTGCAGGACGAGCGCGCCGCCCGGCAACGGGCCGAGCGGTCGCTGCAGGAGGCGCTTGCGACGGTCCGCGACCTGCAAACCAAGCTGGGCCACGCGGAGCTGGCGTGTCGGGAGGCGGCCGGGACAGCGGAAGCGGCGCTTGCTGCCGCGGACAGCTTGCGGGCCGAGCACGGGGAGCGCGAGCTGCGTTGGCACGAGGACCTCGCGACCGAAAACGCCGCACGCACCGCGGCCGAAGCCGCCCTGGCCGAGGCAACGCGCGCCCGCGAACCTGCCAAGTGGCCTCAGACGTTGGCACCGACCGCGCAGCCGGCTCTCGACCTGCAGGACGCCTCGCCGGCTTCCACGGCCAAAGCACCCGCCAAGGCCGCGGCCAAGCGGACGCGCAAAGCAGCGTCGGAGCCGGAGCCCGTGAAGTGGTGGCTCAGGTCGGTCAGGAAACGCTGGCCCTAGGCAGGCTTGCGCAGTCTACCATACGGACGACCTTCGATCCTGCCGTGCCGCGCAAGCCTGCTTGGCTTTTACCGACGCGCCGGACCTTCAGAGGTTTGCTTGGCGCTGCGCTCGCAGACGGCGGAACGTGTCAAGGCGTTCTCGCCCTGCGGACCTCCACCGAGTGCTGCGCTTGACGCTGGACCCCGCAGCAAATCCGTCGCGCGGTACCCCTCGCCCGCACCGTCCACCAGCACCACCCAGCAGCGGGCGTTGCGGGTGCGGAGCGGCAGGATCTCCTGGTAGGCCGGCGACGCATACCATGCGCCGGCCTGCGCCCGATCCGGGAAAGCGATGATCACGACATCGCCGGAGAACGGGCCTTCGAGGGCCTCGGCGGGGCTGCCATGCACCAGGAACTGCCCGCCGTAGGGTGCAAGCGTCCTGTCGATGGCCTGCAGGTAAGCCACGATGTCCGGGCCGAACCGGAGATCCTGCAGGTGGGCGATGGCGTATGCTGGCATGGCAACCCCCTTCCTGGTTAGGCGACCGCCACTGAACCAGGCGCCGCGCTGCGCCGCAGCCCGGCCCCTTGCAGCAGCGCAAACCCCAGCACTGCGGCCGTCTGCAGCAGCACGAAAGCCGTGCCCAGCGCGTTGGGCATCGCGAAGCCCAACGCCAGCAGCAGGACGCTGTCCACGGCCCACAGCAGGTTGACGCCGATGGTGCCGCGCACCATCCAGCGCGGCAGGCGGGATTGGACGCCCAGCCACGCCGCCAGCCCGGCATACGGCAGCAGCACCAGCCCGGCGCCGCGCAGCAATGGTTCCGGCAGGGCGAGCAGAGACGCCATGGGCTGGGCCGCCGCGGCCAGCAGCAGGCCCATGCCGGCGCTTACGGCGGCATCGCCCAACAAGGCCGCGCGCAGCAAAGGGGAGGACGGGATCAGGTGGCGCATCTTGTGACTCCTTCTGTGTGGTTGCATCA
>CALMVT010000155.1 GCA_937873175.1 uncultured Acetobacteraceae bacterium
CTGCCGCCCCCGCGGAACCGCCGGCTCCCGCCATGCCGGCGCTCACCAACCCGCCGCCGTCGCTGAACGAGCCTGTGGTCCCGCTGCTGGCCATCGCGCCACCCCCACCGCCGGCCACCACGCCCGGCGACGAGAGCCGAATCCTGCTGCGGGCGAATGCCGACGCCTGGGTCCAGGTCCGGGAGCGCGGGGGCCACGTGCTGCTGAACCGCGTGCTGCGCGGGGGCGAATCCTGGGCGGTGCCGAAGGGTCCGGCGCTGCTGCTCACCACCGGCAACGCCGGCGGCACGGAACTGCTGGTCGATGGCGACGTGACGCCTTCCTTGGGGCCACCCGGCGCCGTGCGCCGCGACATCGCGCTGGAACCGGACGGGCTGCGCGCCGAAATCGTCAAGGCCGCCTCGACGGCACGCACTCCCCCGCAGTAGAAGCAGCCCCGCGCACTTATATATAGAGGGAAGCGCCGGAGGCCCGGCGCGGGGAGCCAGCATGAGCTATCGCCCGTATCAGCAGATCGAGCGCCGGAAGTCTCGCCAGATCCATGTGGGTCCCGTGCCGGTCGGCGGCAACGCGCCGATCACCGTGCAGACCATGACCAACACGCCCACCACCGACGTGCCCGCGACCGTCGCGCAGATCCGCCGGGCGGAGGAGGCTGGGGTCGATATCGTCCGCGTGTCCTGCCCGGACCAGGAAAGCGCGCTGGCGCTCAAGGAGATCGTGCGCCAGGTCTCGGTGCCGGTCGTCGCGGATATCCATTTCCATTACCGCCGGGCCATCGAGGCTGCGGAAAGCGGCGCGGCGTGCCTGCGCATCAACCCCGGCAACATCGGCAGCGCCGACCGCGTGCGGGAGGTCATCAAGGCGGCGCGCGACCACGGCTGCTCCATGCGGATCGGCGTGAACGCCGGGTCCCTGGAGCGGCATTTGCTGGAGAAATACGGGGAACCGAACCCGGAAGCGCTGGTGGAAAGCGCGCTGGAGCACGCCAAGATTTTGCAGGACCACGACTTCCACGAGTTCAAGATCAGCGTGAAAGCGTCAGACGTGTTCATGGCGGTCGCGGCGTACCAGCAGTTGGCCGAGCAGTGCGACCACCCGCTGCACATCGGCATCACGGAGGCCGGCACCAAGCGCGCGGGCACCGTGAAGTCGGCGGTGGGCCTGGGCAGCCTGATCTGGGCCGGGATCGGCGACACGCTGCGCGTTTCCTTGTCGGCGGAGCCGGAGGAGGAGGTCCATGTCGGATGGGACATCCTGAAGTCGCTCGGCGTGCGGCACAGGGGCGTGAAGATCGTCAGTTGCCCGTCCTGCGCCCGGCAGGGATTCAACGTGATCGAAACGGTGGCGACGCTGGAGCAGCGGCTGTTGCACATCAAGACGCCGATCACGCTGTCGATCATCGGCTGCGTGGTGAACGGCCCCGGCGAGGCGCTGATGACCGACATCGGCGTGACCGGCGGCGGCAACGGGCGGCACATGGTGTATCACGCCGGGCGCACCGACCACACGATCGACGGCGGCACCATGGTGGAGCACATCATCGAGACCGTGGAGCGCCGGGCGGCGGAACTCGCCGCGGCGTCCCCGGCGCCCGCAAAGGTGGCAGCGGAGTAGCATGGCCGACCTGCAGCCGGTCCGCGGCACACGGGACCTGATCGGCGAGGAGCAGCGCCGCCACGCCCACGTGATCGACACCGCCCGGCGCGTCGCCGCGCTGTACGGGTTGGAGGAATGGGCCACGCCCATCTTCGAGGACACGCGCGTGTTCGCCCGCACGCTGGGCGACACGTCGGACGTGGTGACGAAGGAGATGTACACCTTCGAGGACCGCGGCGGCGACAGCCTGACGCTGCGGCCGGAGAACACGGCCGGAGTGTGCCGCGCGCTGGTCAGCAACGGGCTGACGCAGTCCTTGCCGCAAAAGGTGTTCTATGCCGGGCCGATGTTCCGCTACGAGCGCCCGCAGAAGGGCCGCTACCGGCAGTTCCACCAGATCGGCGCGGAGCTGATCGGCCCGTCGGAGCCGTTGGCGGACGCGGAGATCATCGCGCTGGGCTGGCAGATCCTGGAGGCGCTGGGCGTGGCGGGCGACACGGTGCTGGAACTGAACACGCTGGGCGACGCCGCCAGCCGCGGCGCGTATCGCGAGGCGTTGGTGGCGCATTTCAGCGCGCACCGGGATGTGCTGTCCGCCGAAAGCCGGGACCGGCTGGAGCGCAACCCGCTGCGCATCCTGGACAGCAAGGACCCCGGCGACCGCGCCCTGGTCGCCGACGCGCCCACCATCCATGCCGTGCTGACGCCGGAGGCCGCGGCCTTTTACGACGGGCTACGCGCCCACCTGACCCGGCTGCGCGTGCCGTTCCGGGAAAACCCGCGGATCGTGCGCGGGCTGGACTACTACAACCACACGGCGTTCGAGTTCGTGACGGATAAGCTGGGCGCCCAGGGTGCGGTGATGGCCGGCGGGCGCTACGACGGCCTGGTAGCGCAGATGGGCGGCCCCGCGGTCCCCGCGGTCGGCTGGGCCGCGGGGATCGAGCGCCTCGCCATGCTGCTGGACGCCCCGCCCGTGCCGACCGCGCCGGTCGCCGTGGTGCCCGTGGGCGGGGCGACCGAGGAAGCGGCGGCGCTGGATGCGACCCAGGCGCTGCGCGCCGCCGGCATCCGGGCGGAGATGGCGTATCGCGGCAACCTCAAGCGCCGCATGGAGCGGGCCAACCGCATCGGCGCCCGCGCCGCGGTGCTCATCGGCGAAGCGGAGCTGGCCCGCGGCGTGGTCCAGGTGAAGGACCTGGCGACCGGCGAGCAGGGGGAGGTTGCCCTGGCTGACCTCCCGGCAAGGCTGGCATGAGCGGCAGCCTGGACTACAAGCTGGACCGCATCGTGGGCCGCGCGGCCGAGCTGCGGTCGATGCTGAGCGAGGGCTTGGGCGGCGACGGGTTCTCCCGCGCCAGCAAGGAGCTGTCGGAACTCGCGCCCATCGTGGACCGCATCGACGAGCTGCGCGACGCCGAGCGGGCCAACGCCGAGGCGGAGGCGATGCTGTCCGACCCCGAGATGAAGGACCTGGCCGAGGCCGAGCTTTACGAGCTGAAGGAAAAGCTGCCGGCGCTGCGCCACGAGATCCGCCTGGCGCTGCTGCCCAAGGACGAGGCGGACGCCCGCAGCGCCATCCTGGAAATCCGCCCGGCCGCCGGCGGAGACGAAGCCAGCCTGTTCGCCGCCGAGCTGTTTCAGATGTATCAGAAATACGCGGAGTCAAAGGGCTGGCGGTTCGAGGTCTTGGAATACGGCGACACCGGGCTGGGCGGCTTGAAGGAAGGCGTCGCCGAGATCACCGGGCGCAACGTGTTCGCCCGACTCAAGTACGAATCCGGTGTGCACCGCGTGCAGCGCGTGCCGGCGACCGAGAGCCAAGGGCGCATCCACACCTCCACCGTGACCGTCGCCGTACTGCCGGAGGCGGAGGAGGTTGATGTGGAGGTGAACGAGGCCGACCTGCGCATCGACGTGTATCGCGCGTCCGGCGCGGGCGGGCAGCACGTCAACAAGACGGAAAGCGCTGTCCGCATCACCCACATGCCCTCTGGCGTCGTGGTGGCGATGCAGGAGGAGCGGAGCCAGCACAAGAACCGCGCCAAGGCGATGAAGATCCTGCGGGCCAAGCTGTATGAGGCGCAGCGGTCGAGCCTCGCCACCACCCGCGCCGCCGACCGCAAGTCGCAGGTCGGCACCGGCGACCGCAGCGAGCGCATCCGTACCTACAACTTCCCGCAGGGCCGGGTGTCGGACCATCGGGTCGAGCTGACGCTGCACAAGATCGACCGCATCATGCAGGGCGACCTGGACGAGATCGTGGACCGGCTGACCGCCGAGGACCAGGCCGCCCGGCTGGCCGCGCAGGAGTGACGGTGGGCGAGGCGCTGCGCGAGGGCGCGGCGCTGCTGGCGGCGGCCGGGGTGGACAACCCGCGGCTGGACGCCCGGCTGCTGCTCGGCCACGCCGCCGGGCTGTCGCGGGAGGCGCTGCTGCGGGACCCGGGGCAAGTGGTCGATCCTGCGCCCTACGGCGCCCTGCTGGCCCGGCGCGCCGCGCGGGAGCCGGTGGCGCTGATCCTGGGGCGGCAGGAGTTCTGGAGCCTGTTGTTCGCCGTGTCCGCCGCGACCCTGATCCCGCGCGCCGACAGCGAGGCGGTGATCGAGGCGGCGCTGACGGCGCGGCCGGACCGGGGCCGGGTGGGCCGCATCCTGGACCTCGGCACCGGCACGGGCTGCCTGCTGCTCGCGGCGCTGACGGAGTTCCCGGCGGCCTGGGGCGTCGGCGTGGACCGGGCGGCGGAGGCGGCGGCGCTGGCCGCGCGCAACGCGGCGGCGCTGGGG
>CALMVT010000156.1:0-7090 GCA_937873175.1 uncultured Acetobacteraceae bacterium
GCCGATGCCGTGGTGCAGGCCGCCCGCGAAACCATGCGGGAGGCGGGCGGCTGACCCGGCGCATCCCGCGGCGATGCATCCTAAACTACGCCGCCGGGATCAGGTCTTCCGGATGGAAGCCTGGTAGATGTAGAGGCGGTAAGAGGGTGGAGGAGGCTGGCCCTCACAGAGACGGTGTGCAGCGGGGTCCGGGCAGGTCGGCCTTGAGCATTGAGGAGGGACAGTCGTCGGGCATCTTGCCGCGATCGATATGAAATCGGAACCAAGCAGCCTGTGCGTGGTGGATGCTGCGAAGGTTCCTGCCGGCACCCCTGCCCAGCGGCGCCTCAGTCCGCCGCGCCTTGCAGGCCGTCGTGCGACGCCTGCGGCACGCGGCCCGTTCCGGACCGCACGACCCGGACCGGGATCGCCTTGTAGCCCGGCACAAGGGACTTCGGGTCGTGATGCCACAACGGCACCAACGGGTTGCATTCCGGGAAATACCCGCCCGCACAGCCCGCCGGGATGTTGTAGGGCACGATCTGCAGGCCCGGCACGATGCGGGCCACGCCGTCCTCCACCGCCGGGGTCAGGTCCACCGCGTCTCCGCCCTGGAACCCCATCCGCGCGATGTCCGCGGGGTTCATGAAGAGGACATGCCGCGTGCCGTGGACGCCGCGGAACCGGTCGTCGTAGCCGTAGACCGTGGTGTTGAACTGGTCGTTGGACCGCAGCGTCATGAGCTGCAGCGTGTCGGCCGTGTCGCCCACGGGCTCGATCCCGGCGAACAGCCGGCCCGGCGTGATGAAGTTGGCGCGCCCGCTGTCCGTGACCCACTTGCGCTCCCGCGCCGGCAGGGGCCGCGCGAAGCCGCCGGGGTGCATGAAGCGCTCGTTGAAGTCCTTGAACGTTTCGGGATACGTCGCCTCGATGGCGTCCCGCACACGGGCGTAGTCGGCGACCCACTCATCCCACGGCACCTTGCCCGGCGGCAGGACGGCCTTCGCCATCTCGGCCACGATCCAGGGTTCGGACCGCAGGTCGGGGCTGGCCGGCTCCACTTGGCCCACGGACCCATGGAAGTGCGCGACCGAGCTTTCCATGGACACGGCCTGCTCCCCGGCGGCTTGCCGGTCGATCTCGATGCGGCCCAGGCAGGGGAGCAGGTAGGCCACCTCCCCGTGCACCACGTGGTTGCGGTTCAGCTTGGTGGCGATCTGCACCGTCAAGCGCAGCCGACGCCAGGCTGCCTCCATCGCCGCCGTTTCCGGGATTGCGCGCAGGAAGTTCCCGCCCAGGCCGATGTAGGCGCGCACTTCCCCGTCCAGGATCGCCTTGCAGGCGTCCACCGTGGAGTGGCCGTGCCAGCGCGGCGGCTCGAACCCCCACAACGCCGCCAGCTTGTCGAGCGGCACCAGTTCCGGCTTCTCGGTGATCCCCACGGTGCGCTGGCCCTGCACGTTGGAATGGCCGCGCACGGCGCAGATGTTGGCGCCGGGCTTGCCGATGTTGCCGCGCAGCAGCAGCAGGTTGGTCACCATGTGGACGTTCTCGACGCCGGCGCTGTGCTGCGTCAGGCCCATGCCGTAGACGCCCAGGGTGGCGGACGACTCCGCATAGGTCTCGGCCGCCTCCGTCATCTCGGCCCGGGTCAGGCCGGACACCCGCTCCAGCTCGGTCCAGCCGTGGCCGCGGGCCGCGGCGGCGAACTCCTCGAACCCCTTGGTCTCGGTCTTGATGAAGTCGTGGTCGAGCACGTTCTTGGTCCGTGCAGAGGCCATAGACGCGGCGAATACCTTTCCGGCGGCGCTGTCCGACGGGTCCGGCACGGCGTCCTGGCCCGCGGCCTTGCCCTGGTCCGACGCCTGGAACGCGTCGTCCATCTCGATCAGCGCCTTGCAGATGCCGAACAGGGCCGCGGTGTCGCCGCCGTTCTTGACCTGCATGTACTGAGACGAGATCTGCGTTTCCGACCGCGTCAGCATCTCGCCGGGGGCTTGCGGGTTGGTGAACCGCTCCAGCCCACGCTCCCGCAGCGGGTTCATGGTGACAATCTTCACCCCGCGCCGCACGGCCTCCTGCAACTGGTGCAGCATGCGCGGGGAGGAGGTGGCGACGTTCTGGCCGATGTAGAAGATGCAGTCGCAGTTCTCGAAGTCCGACAGCACCGCTGTCCCGACCGCCGCGCCGATGCTCTCGGGCAGCGCCACGGAGGAGCTTTCGTGGCACATGTTGGAACTGTCCGGCAGGTGGTTGCTGCCATAGATCCGGGCCATGAGCTGATACATGTAGCTGGTTTCGAGCGAGGCCCGCCCACTCGTGTAGAACACGGCCTGGCGCGGGTCCAACCCCCGCAGCTCCCGCCCGATCTCCTGGAACGCGATCTGCCAGGACACCGGCATGTAGCGGTCGCTGTCCGGGTCCCAGCGCATGGGATGGGTCAGGCGCCCGGCTTCCTCCAGGTCGTAGTCCCGCCAGGTTTCGAGTTCGGCCAGGGTGTGCTTGGCGAAGAACTTCTGGTCCGTCGCCTTGTCCGTGATCTCCCACGCGGTCGCCTTCGCGCCGTTCTCGCAGAACTCCGCAGGGTGCGGGATGGCGGGCTTGGCCCAGGCGCAACTGACGCACATGAAGCCCTTGGGCTTGTTCTGCTGCATCAGCGCCCGCGCGCCCTTAACCGGGATGCGCTCGCGCGCCAGGATTTCCGTCACCGACGCCAGCGAGCCGTAGCCGCCGGACGGGCCGGAATACTCCTTGCGGGTCCCCTCCGCGAGCTTCACTTTCTGCAGGTGTTCTGGATCGTTCACGGTGGCACCTCGGCATTCCGATGCGGTGAACGCCGCAGCCGCCCCAAACGTGCCGGCCGCCCGGTCAAAAGTTGATGACATCAACGGCGGAGACGAAGCATCGGGCATGGTCAGGCTTTCGGGGAAAGGGGGAAGACAGCCGGCTTGGTCCGAGCACATGGCGGCTGCACGCCCGCCTGCGCCGCCCTTCCCCGATCGTCATCAGTACGTCCCGAACGCGTTGGGCGCAGCAAGAGGCTGCCAAAAGCAGCCAATGCTCGATGCGACATAATATGCCGCCTTTCGGGCGGTCGATCATGCTGCGGAATGTTTCGCCTTGGACCTGGCAGGCAGCATGGCCCGTTTCAGCAAAACGACGAGCGGCCAAGCCTCATCGCGTGAAAGCTGCCCGACGCGGGTGCGGCGTGACGCGCCGGTCGGCGGCGCGGGGCATTCCAGCCGCTAGGCATCGGGACCTTCCAGCTTGGCCGGTCGCCGCTGCGACAGCGCCGCGTGGTAGGCGGCGAGATAGCGGCCCACCATCTGGGCCACGGAGAAACGTTCCGCGTGACTCCGTACGGCCGCGCGGTCAAGGATGCCCAACCGCTTCGCCGCCGCCACGGCCTCGGCCTCATCGGCGACCAGGAAGCCGCTCGCGCCGTGCTCGACCAGCTCCGGCATGCTGCCGCGCGGGTAGGCGACCACCGGCGTGCCGCAAGCCATCGCTTCCACGACGGACAGGCCGAACGGCTCGGCGAAGTGGATGAGGTGCAGCAGGCCAAGCGCACCGCCCAGCAGCTTGTCGCGCATGGAAGGGCCTGCCGCGCCGACGTAGCAGACGTCGGCCGCGAGTTCGGGTTCGACCTCGCGCTCGAAATAAGCGCGATCCTGCACGATGCCCGCCAGGATCAAGGGAAGCCCCGCTGCGCGGGCCACGCGGATCGCGTCCGCAGCCCCCTTGTCGGGATGGATGCGGCCGAAGAACAGCAGGTAGTCGCCTGTCCGTGGCTGGAAGGTGAACTCGCTGAGGTCGAGGCCATGGTGGATGGTCGCGAGATAGGTGAGGTCCGGATGGCGGTCAGCCTCGGAGATGCTGACGTAATGCGCCCGGCCGTTGTAGGCGCGGTAGACGGGCAGGATGCGTTCGCTGGAAAAGCCGTGGATGGTCGTGAGCACCGGGGTGTCCACAAGACCCGCATAGGTCAGCGGCAGGAAATCGTAGTGATTGTGGATCAGGTCGAAGTCCGGCGCCCGGCCGAACGCATGGGCGAGGTGCAGGCCCTCCCACACCTTGGCGTCCATGCCGGGCGTTTCCTCGTAGGGGCTGGGCACCACGGCGCTGAGGTGCGCATCCGTCTGCGAGTCGGCGGTGGCGAACAGCGTGACGTCCACCCCGGCCCGCACCAAGTCCTCGGTCAGCAGCGACACCACGCGCTCCCAGGGGCCGTAATGGCGCGGCGGAACCCGCCAGGCGATCGGGGCGAGCATGCCGATGCGCAGCGGGCGGTCATGGACCGGGTGGCGGGCGAGGAGATGCACGCCTCAGCCCCCGTGCCCGGCGCTACAGCTTGAGCCGGATCGCGTCATGGCTGGCTTCCCCGGCCACGCGCGGGACGGAGAGCTGCGCGGCCCGGCTGTATTCCACGGCGCTCAACCACAGCGCCAGCGTGCTTTCCGCGCCCTGGTTCTCGTTGGTGCCGTCCCGCTCCAACCCGTCCCGGCATCCCTGCGTTTCCGCGTCGTGCAGCGACACCGCGTTGGCGTTGCGCCCGAGCAGCCACTCCAGCGCGCGCCGCGCGCCGGCCAGCCAGGCCGCCTCCCCCGTGGCGCGGTGCGCTTCAAGGTCGGCCGACACCGTCGCATACACCTCGATCGGCTGCCCGTCCCAGAGCGGCCGCGCTTTCCCGGCATGATACGGCCGCTCGGAGCCGATGGGCTGGAACCCGCCGTTCGGCGCAGTCTGCTGGCCTTCCAGCCAGCGCAGCGCGGCCAATCCGGTCGCCACTGCTTGCGGATGGCCGAACACCCTGCCGTAGGCGATCAGCCCGTGCGGCAGCTTGGCGTTGCTATAGCTGAGGTGATCCTCGAACCATGGCCAGACCGGCGTTGCCGTTGCTCCGAAAATACGCAGGAGGTTTCCGGCGTACTTGTCAGCAAGGGCCTTCCATGCAGGGTCGGCCGTCTCGTTCTCGGCGCGCTCCGCCAGTGCGATCAGGGCAAGCGCCTGGGCGCGCGGGTGTTTGAGGCCCTCAAGCGCTGGCCACGACCGGCGAAGCAGCTCGCGCGCCGTGCGCCCCAGCGCCCCGTCCAACCGATGCGCGGCGGCGACCAGGGCGCGCACGGCACGCGCCTGGGCGTTCTCGCCGCCGTGCTCATCAAGCCAGCGCCGGTCGAAGGCCATGAAGTTGCGGAAGCGGCCGGTGGCGGGGTTCAGGGCATGGTGCAAGAAGGACAGGGCGCGGCGCGCGACGACAGGCGCGTGCGGGTCCTGGCCCGCGAGCGCTGCCAGGTGCAACGCCCGCGCGTTGTCGTCCGTGGTGTAGCCTTCGGAAAGGTTGGGAACTGCCATAACCGCGTGCTGGACCATGCCTGTGCCGTCCACCATCGCCGCCACGTGGTCCAGGGCCAGGGCCGGCAGCCGCACCGGCGGGAGGCGCAGCCGGGCTTGCCTCGTCGCACCGAACAGGCCGGCGTAGGCGCGGGCGACCTCCGGCCAGCGCATCCGCTCGCCGAACGCCCGCGTCTACCCCTCCATCGCAGCCCGGCGATGCGGACTGCCGAGCAACCTGCGCAACGCGGTGCCGAATGCGATGGGGTCACGGAACGGCACGAGGACGCCCCGCCCGTCGGCGAGCAACTCCTCCGCGTGCCAGAACGGCGTGCTCACCACCGCCTTGCCGTTGCCCACGGCATAGGCCAGCGTTCCCGACGTGATCTGCTCCTGCTTCGGATACGGGATCAGGTAGATGTCGGCCGCGGCGAGGCAGCGGGTCAGCTCGTCCCGGTCCACGAACTTGTCGTCGAAGCGGACGTGGGCCGCGACGCCCAGATCCGTGGCCAACTGCACAAGCTCCTCGCGACACGCTTCTCCCTGGTGCGCGCGGACGTTCGGATGGGTCGCGCCCAGCACGAGGTAGGTGACGTCCGGGAACTCCTGCACCAGGCCCGGCAGGGCGCGAATGGCCGTCTGATGCCCTTGTCGGGCGACAGCAGGCCGAAGGTGAGGATCAGCGTGCGCCCGGGCAGCCCGAGGCGCGCCTTTTCGGCGTCGCGGTCGGCGTCCGTCACGTGGACGCCATGGTGGATGAACGCGACCTTCTCGCGCGGCACGCCCTGCTCGACGAGGAAGCGCACGGCACGCTCGCTCATCACGACGATCCTGGCCGAGAGCAAGGCGAGTTCCTCGACCACCGTAAGCTGCTCGGGGGTGAACCGCTCCAGCACGGTGTGCAGCGTGGTCACGACCGGCGCCCGGACCCGGCGCAGCAGCGTCAGCAGGTAGCTCCCGGCCGGCCCGCCGAAGATGCCGAATTCATGCTGGACGCTGAGGACGTCGATCCCGCACGCATTGAGATCATCCGCCGCCGCTTCGTAGGCGTCGAGGTTGTCCTGCTCGATGGTGAGCCGCACCCGGGCCGGGTAGGCATAGGAACGGCCATCGTTCATGGCAGCGGCCACGACATCCACGTCCGGGCTGCCGTCCGCAAGCGCCTGGGCGAGATCTTCCGTGAACGTCGCGATGCCGCACTGGCGCGGGGTATGGTTGCCGAGCACGGCGATCCGGCGAGCAGGCATGGTCATGAACCTCGCTGGCAGAAAGGACGCTGAGGCCGCCTCAAGCCGAGGCTGCCTATGGTGAACGCGGCGACATGGAAGGATTGCAATGACGTCCGCGCGGCAGATCGAGAACATCGAACAGCCGGCAATAAGAACCGATATAATTCCAGAACATATAATCGAGTATAGTTAGCAACATAAGGAGCTGACCAAGCATGCAAGCTGGTTCGCCCCGCTCTGCAGACCCGCAAGTCGCCGGCCGTTGGACTGCTCTTCCTGCAGAACGATCAGCAAGCTGTGCCGGTCTATCTTAAGGTAAAAGGCTTCGGCGGCGCTGTGGGCAGCAATCTGATGATGCGCGACGCGCCGGACTGCTGCGATCAAGGCGGCGTCGCGCAGGCCAGGGTCGGACACTCCGTGCATGACCTGGCCGGCCTTCCTCACCAGCGCGGCAGCCGCCTGATCGAAACCCGGCTCCGGGCTCGTGCCATGCCGGCGCAAGATGGTCTCGATCCGCTGCCCGTGCTGCAACGTCTGCTTTGCATGCTGCC
>CALMVT010000156.1:7190-9715 GCA_937873175.1 uncultured Acetobacteraceae bacterium
CAGCGGTATGGACTGCCGGCAGTGCCCGGCGTGCGGCCGCGCGATCACCTGCTCCGTCTCGTCAATGTGCGCAGGAAGCACCGGGGTGTCGGCAAGCATGAGGATGTCTCCGTCGCTTGATGCTCAGACGCCCGGCGTCACTGCTTCTGAAGACCGCGAGGCTGCGGCTGCCCGCCGTGCTGCGCCTGCTGAGGCCCGCCTTCAGCCAGCAGGTCATCGGCTGTGACCGCGCGACCTGGGCACCGGACAAGCCCCGACAGCTTGCAGCGACCTGCAGGTCATGCCGCCTTCTTCAACGGTGCATGACACGGGCGAGCACGTAGCCGACGCTGACCGCGCCGAGCAGGGCCACCACGGGCCGCTCCTTAATCAGGCCGTCAACCTGCGTGCCAAGCGTGTCGGCGCCCTCGCGCACGGTGTCCTTTGCAGAGCCGTAAGCATTCTGCAGCTGGCCCTTGGCCTGATCGGCCTTGCCCTCGGCCTGTGTCTTGCTGTCGCCCAGCAGCCCGCCCGTGGCGTCCTTCATCTTGCCGCCGATGTCCGTGGCGCTGCCCTTGATGCGATCCTGATCCATGGCTGCTCTCCTTCTTGCCCACAGCCGATCCGGAAATCCGGCCGAATGTTAAACCCTTTAACCAAGCGCGAAGCGATCAGTTTCATAAACAAGACGCCGAATTTTTATTGAGACGACTCCAAACGGAAGCTGATTGGAAAGCCAAGCTGACCCGGACGCTTCAAGCGTTGTTTTGGTCAGGTTCGATGATCTGCGAGGCTGCCGCACGCTGGTTGCCAGCCATGGCCTCTCCGCTACAGCGGCCACCCGAGCCGGTCTCCGCGGGAACTGACGGCCGGCCGGCGCCGCGAATCCTGTAAACAGGCTGGTGCGGCACCATCTCCGCATCAGTCTCCTTGCAGACGCTGCAGCGCGAGCAGGCTCCCAGGACAAAATGGCACCGAGCGGACGGCAAGGCAGTCGGGCAGACTACCATCACGGAGACCTGCGCGAGACCCTGATTCGGGCCGCGATGTCGATGATCGCCGAACGCGGCCTGGCCGGCTTCGCCCTGTCTGGGCTTGCGCGCGCCGTGGGCGTCAGCTCGGCTGCGCCCTACCGGCATTTCCGCAACCGCACGGCGGTGATCGCCGAGGTCGCACGGCGCGGGTTCGAGCAGCTTGCGGCCAACCTGGAAGCCGCGCGCCAGGCCGGCGGCGTGGACCCGATCGCCACCCTGGAACGTTGCGCCCAAGCGCATCTCGCCTTCGCCGCCCGGGAACCGCCGGTGTATGCCGCCATGTTCGAAGCGGGTTTTCCGCTTGGGCGTTACCTGGACCTGGACCGTTCGCGGGATGCCGCCTTTGTTGTCGTCCGGATGGCCGCCCAGAACGCTGTCAGCCGCTCCACCGCGCCGAACCGGCCGCCGGCGCAGATGGTGGCGCTGTATGTGTGGTCGTCCACCCACGGCATCGCCAACCTGTTCATCAGCCATGCGGACAACAACAGCCGGCTGCTGCCGATGACGCCGGAGCAGCTGCTGGAGGCCGGGCTGATGATATACCTGCAGTCGCTCGGCATGCTGCTCGCAGTTTAGGATACGAAAAGGTGATCGCCGCTTCGTGCCACTGAAGTGCCTGGCCGGAGTCACGCCTTCTCACATTGCTTCAGAGATCGCAGTGCTGCTGGCGCGGATGAATGAATGCGGGCGGCCGCCTAGCTTGGCTTGACCGTGCCGGCATTCCGGACGGCCGGCTCCCCTAAGGGGCGTCCTTTGTTTCTGAAGCAGGCGGGCGCGTACGGGCCTTGATGCGTCGTGCGCTGGGAAGCTGGCTCAACCGGTGCCGCGCAGCCCAGGACATGGCGCGCCGGTCGGGCACCGCTGCCTCGCGACCAAGCGAAAGCAGTACCTTGAGGGTCTATCGGGCCGCTGAACTCTGCTTCCTCGGCGTGCAGCAGGGAGAGTTCCGGACGTTCCTGAACCAGCTATGCCTGGTCCGGGACGAGGAGTTCGACAGGTTCGTGGCCGGGCAACGGCGCGCGGTGGCCGAAGATCCATCGGCTGGGCAGCGCGGCGCATGATCGGGCTGCTCGTGCTGAACAAGAGTGGTTCCTCGCCCGCCATCGGAAGCCGTCGCGATCTTGTCCACGCGAGCAGCCGGCCCTGGGCAATCGGAGCCGCCTGGGGGTCGTCATCGAACAATTCCGGGTCAGGAAGAGAGCGCGACCGAGGGCGAAGGCGTGTGCGTTCACCTGATGAAGGACGAGGAGACGACTCCAGCCAACGCGGCGTTGCGTTCCGGACGGATCGCGTCCCGTTGGGCCACGCGGTCAACCGGACGCCATCCGGGCGCAAGGAGAACGACGCCCCCGCCTTTCCAAACACGGAAGACATCGCCGTTGTCAACGGCGCTCCAGGCGCGTTGGTTCTTCCGCACTATGTATGGCGCGGGTGCCGGCTCAGGTCGCGGCGAGCATGCGCTGGCGCAAGAGGGCAAAGCCGGCGCGGCCGAACATCGTGCGCTTAAGCATC
>CALMVT010000157.1 GCA_937873175.1 uncultured Acetobacteraceae bacterium
GCATGGTCGCCGCGGTGAGCGGCACGCCCTCGGTGATCCGGGCGTAGGAGCCGCTGTCCATGGCGAAATCCACCGCCGGGTAAAGCAGCAACTGGCACGCCGTGGCCGGCGCCGTGCCATCCCGCCCCATGAGGGCGAGCACGGCCGCGAGGTTGCCGCCGGCGCTGTCGCCGCCCACAGCGAGGCGGGCGGGGTCGATGCCCAGCGCCGCCGCGTTCGCCGCCATCCAGGAAAGAACCGCCGCCGTGTCATCCACCGCCGCGGGGAAGCGGTGCTCGGGCGCCAGCCGGTAATGGGCGGCGACCACCCGGCACGCGGCGAGGTTCGCCAGCCGGCGGCACACCCCGTCATGGCTGTCGAGGTCGCCGAGCACCCAGCCGCCGCCGTGCAGGAACAGCAGGGCCGGCAGGGCGGCTGCCTCCGACGTGCCGGCGCCGCGGTAGAGCCGCAGCGCCAGGGGGCCGCCCGGGCCGGGGATGGACAGGTCGCGCGCTTCTGCCACCTCGTCCGGCGGCGGCTGTAAGGCGGCGCGGCTGGCGGCGTAGGCTTCGCGCGCCTCGGCCACCGGCAGCGTTTCGAACGGCGGGCGCCCGGTCGCCCGGAACAACTGCAGCAGCTTTTCGGCATCCGGGTGCAATGCGGGGGTGCCCATACGATCTTTCTCCACGTGCGCCTGCCATGACGGCGGCCCTCGTCAAGATATGCTGCGCCCCCGCGCCCGCCACGCCGGAAGCCGGGATGAGGCATGGGGCGAGGCGGGCCGTCGTCGAAGCGGACGGCCGGTCGGCCGCAAGCCGTGCCATCGCACGGCAACTTACCTTCCTTTGTTCAAAAGAACACGGACGCAACGAACTTCGATCACAAAATCGGGAACAACGGCCAAGGAGTAGGTTTCCTGGTTTTCTCCCTCGCGCATCGCGTGCAGGTTGCTTCCAAGAGCTGCCGACAAAGTCGCTTATCAAGGAGGATGGTGGATGACGGATGCCGTCATGCAACCAAAGGACGTTCGCACGCGGCGGGAGACGCTAGGACTTGGCTTGGCCCTAAGCTGCTGTGGCGGGACCGCCTGGGCACAGTCGACAGCGCCCGTGCGTAGTCAACGCCCGGCGGCCGGCGATCTGCTGGTCGGCACCAAAGCCGGACCCGACGCCGCGCCGCTCCGTCCCGACGACATCGTCTTGGCGGCGCCGCAGGTCATGGCATGGGCCAAAGACCCGGCCAGCGGCACGGTTCGCGACGGCTCGCGCTTGAACCAGATTCTGCTGCTGCGCTTTGATCCCGAAAGCTTGGATGCCGAAACGCTCGCCCATGCGGCGGGCGGCGTCCTGGCGTTTTCCGCCACCTGCACCCACGCGCAATGCCCGGTCAGCGAATGGCGGCAGGAGGCGGGCATCCTGCACTGCCCCTGCCACGGCTCGGAGTTCGACCCGCGTGCCGGCGGAAAGGTGGTCGGCGGGCCGGCGCCGCGCCGCCTGCCGCCGCTGCCGTTGCGGCTGTCAGCCGAAGGCGGGTTGGAGGTCGCCCAGCCGTTCGTGGGCAAGGTGGGCGTACAGGCGGCTTGAAGCGAGGGCGCCGCGGCCTGGGGCATAAGCGGCGCGGCTGATTGCAAAACGGAGGGCAACAATGAAGCATTTCAAGGGTGTTCTGTTGGCCGGCGCGGCGCTTGCCGGGCTGGCCGGTTGGTCGGGACCGGTCCGGGCGGAGGTGAAGACCTACAGCGACGTGACCGAGCAGCGGCTGCAGAACCCGGAGCCGCGCAATTGGCTGATGTATCGCGGCACCTACGACGGCCAGGGCTACAGTCCGCTCGACAAGATCAACGCGAGCAACGTCGCTGACCTGGTGCCGGTCTGGACATACTCGACCGGGGTGTTGGAAGGCCACCAGTCGCCGCCCATCGTCAACGACGGCGTGATGTTTGTGACCACGCCGCAGGCCCAGGTGATCGCGCTGGACGCCAAGACCGGGGAGCAGCTTTGGCGCTACAAGCGGCA
>CALMVT010000158.1 GCA_937873175.1 uncultured Acetobacteraceae bacterium
CACGCCCGTCGTCGAACCGGAACCCATTCAGGCTGAAATCGTCACCACGACCTAGGTTCTCGTCCAGGCATATTGTCTATCGGTGGCAGCTTTAGCCAACTTGATAGCTTACCATTTTAGAACTTCATTTCATAGCGCAATTAGCCGACGGTATCAGAATGTTCTGATCCGAATTGCTATCTATGGAGGAGTTCTATGGTCTTGTCCGCACTGATCCGCCGCAGAAGCTGAGCCATTGTGGCTCGGCGAATGTGGAACAATCGATCATGCTCAGGATTATTGACGGAATGGTCTACAACACTGAAACGGCCGAAGAGTTGTGCGAGATCGGTGGCGTTGGTCAAACCCTTCCTCGCAACGACTTCCGCTGGGAACGGACTTCTTTGTATCGATCCACTAAAGGCAAATTTTTCATCGCGGGCAGTAGCGGCCCGCTTGCACGTTGGGCGATCCCTGTGCGCGGGGGCAAGGGCGAGGGAGAGGGCCTCAGGCTGATCGACGAGAGCGAGGCCCGCACATTGGTCGAGCAGCATGCGGACTACGATACCTACGTCACAGCCTTTGGTCCGCCTGATGAGGGTTAGCTGAGGATGTCGGTCAACGCGGCAGGCGTGGCGGCAGCCACTGTGTAGACGCCAGGTCCGCCGGCCACCAGACCGGCGTTTCTAAGCGTGCCGCCGCCGGTGACGGTCAGCGTGGCGCTGTCCTGCGGCGTCGCGTTGGCGTCCGAGACGGTGACGCCGTTGAACGGGCTGATGGCGTTGCCGGGCGCCACGCTTTGCCCGCCGGAGATTCCGGCGATGAATGGTGGCGTCGGCTTCGCCGGTGATGCCGGGCCGATCGCCACCACCGAGGTCGCGGTGTCATCGGCCGCAAGGTTGGTGGCGACATCGCCAACGTGCAGGGCGAACGTCGTGGCGCGGGTCACGTTGGCATCGACGGTGGCCGGCGCGAATTGCAGCCCCTGAAGGTAGCCTTGGAACAGGAAGGGGTTGGCGGCGGTCACCGTGTAGGTGCCCATCCCGGTCTTGCCCAGGCCCGGCCCGGTGAGCAGCCCGTCAGCATCGGTCGCACGCCCCGCCCCGTCCAGCACGGTGATGGTGCCGGTGTCCTGCGCGTCGGCGTTCGTGTTGTTGTCGGTGATGTGCGTGGTGGCGAAGGGGTGCAGCGTCGCGCCCGAGGCCACCGGCTCGCCGCCGACGGTGCCGGTGATGGCGGGCGGCGTCACCGTTTCCAGCACCACCGAAGCGGGACCGACCGGGGGAAGCGGTTGTCCGAAGGCGCTCTTGCCGACATCGGTGATCGTGGCCGTGACGACGCTGAAGTTGCCGGCCGCGAGGGTCGGCGGCGTGTACACCAGCCGGCGCAGGATGAGGCTTGCCGAAGTCGGGGTGCCCGTGGCGACGGAGTCCTCCGTGAAGGTGTGCGTCGCCTGGTCATAGCTGCCGCCGCCCATGGGGTCGGCGAGGCTGCCGAGGTCGGACCCGCCGCCGGTCCGCTTGATGCTGAGCGTCTCGGATGCCGGCAAGCTGGTTTCGTCCACCGCCACGGCGGCGAACGGCCAGACGAGCTTGCCGCTCGGTATGACCACCCGGTTCACGGTGATGGTTGTCGTCACGGGACGCATCGCGCACACCGACGCCCACGAAGCAAGTCGGACCTACGATGCGGGACATGCGCCGGATGAACGGCACGCTCGCCGCTATCGCCAGGCAAATGACCTGGACCGGCGTGCCGACTTCTCAGGGCGGCGCGTGGACGCCGGCTACGGTGCATGCCGTGCTGCCGCGTCGAAGCCGCCGCTGAGGTTGATGTGCAGGTGCCTCATACTGTCGGCCACCCTTTCTCAACTTCACCACGAAAGTCGCGCAGGAGTCCTCAATCCCCCGCCACTCGCACTCGGCTTCGACTTTGAACAAATGCATGTGATCGCTCTTCCCTCGCTGGTTGAAGCCGACGACCCCCTGTCTGTCCTTGCAGGCAAGGGCCGGTACTTGGCGCGGGGCAGTTGGGTGATGCCGCCCCCAACTGCTGCATGCTGACTGCTGTTCCGAAGTCTCGGTCAAAACGGGGTGGCGCAAGCACACCCACCTGCCCATGCTGGTCTCCAGCAGGTGCAAGTGTGAGGCTGAGCCGATGGGTACGCGGGAAGAAGCAATCAGGCGTGCGCTGGCGACCTTCGACGATGGCAGCTTCGAAGCACGCCTAGCTGATCTCGTCGCGATCCCATCCACTTCGCAAGACCCGGCCCACGCCGACGACCTTCGCCGCCACCTCGTTGAAGGAATCGAACCTTGGCTGCGCCGGATGGGCTTCAACACGGCCGTCCATTCCAACCCGGTGCCCGGTGCCGGGCCGATTCTAATGGCTGAGCGGATTGAAGACTCAGCGCACGTGGTTGTGTTGACATACGGCCACGGCGACACCGTGCGCGGCCTTTCGGAGCAATGGCGCCCCGGCCTCGATCCCTGGGTGCTGACGAAAGACGGCGACCGTTGGTACGGCCGCGGCACCGCGGACAACAAGGGCCAGCACGCGCTCAACCTCCTGGCGCTGGAAGCCGTGCTGGCCGAGCGTGGCGGGCGGCTCGGCTTCAACCTCAAGCTGATCCTGGAAACGGCGGAGGAGCGCGGCAGCCAAGGTCTGCGCGAGTTCGTCGCCGCCCACCGCGACCGGCTCGCGGCCAACGTGCTGATCGCAAGTGACGGCCCACGGCTGAGCGCCGCGACGCCCACCGTCTCGACCGGCACGCGCGGCACGTTCCACTTCGACCTGGTGCTCGACCTGCGCCCGGGCGGCGTGCATTCCGGCAACTGGGGCGGCATGACCACCGACCCGGCCATCGTGCTGTCCCACGCGGTCGCCAGCATCGCGGACCGCCACGGCCGCATCCTGGTGCGCGACTGGTTGCCGCCCGTCATTCCAGACAGCGTGCGCAATGCGCTGCGCGGCTGCGAGCTGGTGGCGGAAGGGGAGGCCGCGACCATCGACCCCGATTGGGGCGAGCCTGGACTGTCGGCGGCGGAGAAGATCTACGGGTGGAACAGCTTCATCGTGCTGGCGCTGCTGTCCGGCCGGCCGGAGAACCCGGTGAACGCCGTCGCCCCCAACGCCCGCGCAAGCTGCCAAATCCGCTATACCGTGGATACCGACCCCGCGACCTTTGAGGGCGCGCTCCGCCGCCACCTTGATGCCGCGGGCTTTCCCGAGGTGACGATCGCCGCTTCCGGCGTGCGCATGGCGGCAAGCCGCACCGACCCGGCCAACCCCTGGGTGCGCTGGGCCGTCGCCAGCATGGCGGACACGCTTGGCCGCCCGGTGCAGCTCATCCCGAACAGCGGTGGCGGCCTGCCGGGGGACGTGTTCGTCGATCACCTCGGCACGCCACTGGTTTGGGTGCCGCACAGCTACAACGGCTGCAAGCAGCACGGCCCCGACGAGCACCTGCTGGTCGCGCCGGCGCGGGAAGGCATCGCGGCCTTTGCAGGGCTGTGGTGGGATTTGGGGGAGGGCGGGGCACCCCGGCCGGGGCTTGGTGGGCGCGACAGGGATTGAACCTGTGACCCTTCGCGTGTGAAGCGAATGCTCTACCGCTGAGCTACGCGCCCAAGCCTTTGGCGGACCAAGGGCTGGCTGTGTAAAGGCCGGGTCCCGCCGGTGTCAAGTTGCAGCGGCGCCGATTTGGCCCAACAGTGCCGGAATGAGGTATCCCGCCGCCGCCCTGGTCCTGCTGTGTTTGTCCCCGGCCGCCCATGCGCAGCCGGTCAGCGCGCACTACGCCGCTTATTCCACCGGGCTGAACGTCCTGCGCCTCGATGCCGAGCTTGCCATCAGTGCGCGCGACTACCGGGTGCACCTGACCTACCACACCGCCGGCACCGTCGGCGCGCTGATTAAGGCGGAGCAGGACACGACCGTCGAGGGCGCGTTCGTCGGCGACCGCCCTGCGCCCCGGCGCTTCTACAGCTTCGGCCATTTCCGCGGCCGTCCCCGCGTCACCGAGATCAACTATCCCAAGGGCCAGCCGGAAATCCGCGCCTTGACCCCGCCCAACGAGGAGGAACGCGAGCCGGTGCCCCCTGCGGACCAGGCCGGCACGGTCGACAGCGTGAGCGCCATGGCGCAGCTGGTGCGCCAGGTGAACGCGACGGGCCGGTGCGAAGGGCATTCCCGCACCTATGACGGGCGCCGCCTGGCCGAGCTGTCCGCGCGCACCGCCGGGCGCGAGGTGCTGGAGCAGACAAGCCGCTCCAGCTTCGCCGGCCCCGCGCTGCGCTGCGACTTCGAAGGTCGGCAGCTTGCCGGCTTCCGGCTGGATTCGGACCGGGACAAGGCGCAGCGTCCGCGCCGCGGCACCGCCTGGTTCGCCGCCACGACGCCGGGCGGCCCGATGATCCCGGTGCGAATCCAGTTTGAAACGGACCTCATCGGCAACCTGACGATGTATCTAGCTGCGCCCGAGTAGCCCCCGCGCCAGTTCGGCGACTTCGGGGAAAGCCTGCGCCGTCGCCGCCACCCCCGCCGGCGCGGCGCCATAGCCCCAGGCCGCGAAGATGCACGGCACGCCTGCTCCGGCGGCGGCCTGAACGTCGTTGTGGTGGTCGCCGACCATCACCGCCGCGTCCGCATGGCCCCCCGCGTCCGCCAGGGTCGAAAGCAGGTGCTTGGGATCGGGCTTGCGGGTTCGGTAGCTGTCGCCCCCGCCCACGGCGGCGAACAGCTCCAGCACGCCGAGCGTGGCCAGCAGCTCGCGGGATGCCAGGACCGGCTTGTTGGTGCAGACCGCCAAGCGCCACCCATCGGCCGCCATGGCGCGCAAGGTCGGCTCCACGCCGGGAAACAACCGCGACCCGTCGGCGACGTTCGCGATGTAGTCGGCCAGCAGCGCCTTCTCGTCGGCGGCCGTCGCTTCCCGGCCCCGCGCCGCCATCGCCCGGCGCACCAGCACGCCCGCGCCGTCGCCGATCATGGGAACGACCTCCGCCGTCGAGAGCGCCGGAAGCCCATGCGAGTCCATCAGGCGATTGAGGCAGGCCAGCAGGTCGGGTACGGTATCCACCAGCGTGCCATCGAGGTCGAGCAGCAGGGTCGGTTCCATGGAACGCTCCAAAGGGTCAACATGGCCTTTGACATGGGCGCGGGCCGGACGCTACCCATCGTTACATGACAACAACTGCCGTCCTGCTGGCCGCCGGGCTGGGCACCCGCATGAAATCCGTGCTGCCGAAGGCGTTGCACCCCTTGGCGGGCCGCCCGATGCTGCAGCATCTTATCGCAAGCTGCACGGGGGTATTCGACCGCGTCGTGGTGGTGGCTGGGCCCGGCATGGAGGCGCTGGCCCGCGCCGCGGCACCGCATCCCGTGGTGGTGCAGGAGGAACGGCTCGGCACCGCCCACGCGGCGCTGCAAGCGGCGGAGCAGTTCGGCGACGGCGACGTGGCGGTGCTGTATGCTGACAACCCGCTGATCCGCCCCGAAACGCTGCGGCGCTTGGTGGAGCGGCGCCGCGGCATGGACGCGGCCTTGGCGCTGCTGGCGATGCGTCCCGCTGACCCCGGCCGCTACGGCCGCGTTCTGACCCAGAACTGCGATGGGGGAAGCGACGAGGTGGAGCGCATCGTGGAGTGGGCCGACGCGACGGAAGCGGAGCGCGCGGTCGGGCTGTGCAACGCCGGCGTGCTGTGCGCTCCCGCGGTTGACATGCTCCGCTGGCTGCGCGGGGTGCAGCCGAGCGCCGCGGGCGAGTTCTACCTTACGGACTGCGTGGCATTGGTCCGTGCGGAGGATAAGCGCGTGGTCGCCGTTGAAGCACCGGCGGAGGAGCTGCGCGGCATCAACTCCCGAGCCGAGTTGGCGGAGGCGGAAGCGACGCTGCAGGGCTGGCTGCGCCGGGCCGCGATGGACGGGGGCGCGACGCTGACTGCGCCGGATACGGTGTTCCTCAGCGCCGACACCGCGCTTTCGCCCGATGTGGTGGTGCAGCCGCATGTGGTGTTCGGCCCCGGCGTCAGCGTCGCGTCCGGCGCCGAGATCCGCGCATTCAGCCACCTGGAAGGCTGTGAGGTCGGGCCGGGCGCGCTGATCGGCCCTTACGCCCGGCTGCGCCCCGGCACCGTGGTGGCGGCGGGCGCCCATGTCGGCAACTTCGTGGAGCTGAAAGCGACGCTGCTCGGCGCCGGGGCCAAGGCCAACCACCTGAGCTACCTGGGCGACAGCACGGTTGGACCCGGCACCAACATCGGCGCCGGAACCATCACCTGCAACTACGACGGCTTTGCCAAGCACCGCACGGCTATCGGCGCGGGAGTGTTCGTCGGCACGTCGGCGGTGCTGGTCGCGCCCATCAAGTTGGGCAACGGCAGCTTTGTCGCCGCGGGCAGCGTGGTGACGGCGGACGTGGCGCCGGACGCGATGGCGTTCGGCCGGGCGCAGCAAGTGGAAAAACCCGGCCGCGCCGCGGCCTTCCGAGCGGCGCGGTCCAAGCCCCGCTGAAGACGTCCCCGCTGACATTAGCATGGGGGACGCCTATCTTCCGGTGAAACGGAGGAATCCAATGCTGAACCCCACCGCGCCGCTCCCGCTCAAGGATCCGAGCTTGTTCCGCCAGGCCTGCTGCATCGATGGCAAGTGGGTGCAGGCCGCAAGCGGCAAAACGCTCCCAGTCCGCAATCCCGCGACCGGCATGGTGATTGGGGAAGTGCCGGCGCTCGGCGCGGCGGAAACGCGGCAGGCCATTGAGGCCGCCGCCCGCGCGTTCCCGCCCTGGCGAGCCAAGCTTGCCAAGGAGCGCTCGGCCATCCTACGCCGGCTGTTCGCGCTGATGCTGGAGAACACGGACGACTTGGCCGTCATCATGACCGCCGAGCAGGGCAAGCCGCTGGCGGAAAGCCGGGGCGAGATCGCCTACGCCGCGTCGTTCATCGAATGGTTCGCCGAGGAAGGCAAGCGCGTGTATGGCGATACCATTCCCCAGCCGCAGACTGGCCGCCGGATCATCGTCACCAAGGAACCCATCGGCGTGTTCGCCGCAATCACGCCCTGGAACTTCCCGGCCGCGATGATCACCCGCAAGGCCGGGCCGGGCTGGGCCGCCGGCTGCACCGGGGTGATTCGCCCGGCGAGCCAAACGCCGTTTTCCGCGCTTGCCCTCGCCGTGTTGGCGGAACGTGCGGGCATGCCGCCCGGCGTGTGCAACGTGATCACCGGGCCGAGCGGCGAGACCGGCGGCGAGCTGACGAGCAACCCATTGGTCCGCAAGCTGACCTTCACCGGCAGCACGGAGGTCGGTTCCAAGCTGCTGGCGCAGATCGCGCCTACGGTGAAAAAGGCGAGCATGGAATTGGGCGGCAACGCGCCGTTCATCGTGTTCGACGATGCCGACCTGGACGCCGCCGTGGTGGGCGCCATCGCCAGCAAGTTCCGCAACGCCGGCCAGACCTGCGTGTGCGCCAACCGTTTGCTGGTGCAAGACGGGGTGTACGAAGCGTTCACCGAGAAGCTCAAGGTTGCCGTCGCCGCGCTCAAGGTGGGCAACGGCATGGAGGAGGGGGTCACACAAGGCCCCATGATCAACGCGGAGGCGGTCGAGAAGGTCGAGGCGCACATCAAGGACGCCGTGGACCGCGGCGCCCGTGTGGCGCTGGGCGGCAGCCGGCACGAGCTGGGGGGCACGTTCTTCCAGCCGACGGTCCTGACCGACGTTCCCCGCACCGCCGACATCTTCCGCGAGGAAACGTTCGGCCCGGCGGCGGCGCTGTTCCGCTTTTCTACCGAGGCGGAAGCCATCGAGATGGCCAACGACACCGAGTTCGGCCTTGCCGCCTATTTCTATGCCCGCGACGTGGGCCGCATCTTCCGCGTGGCGGAGGCGCTGGAATACGGCATCGTCGGCTGCAACGAAGGCATCATCTCGACGGAGGTGGCGCCGTTCGGCGGCATGAAGGCGAGTGGCCTGGGGCGGGAGGGCAGCAAGTACGGGATCGAGGACTTCCTGGAAATCAAGTACCTGGCCCTCGGCGGCATCGGGAGCTGAAGGGTGGCGACATACGATTACGACCTGTTCGTCATTGGCGGAGGCTCAGGCGGGGTACGCTGCGCCCGCATCGCCGCCGGGCACGGGGCGCGGGTCGGCATCGCGGAGGAAGCGCGCTGGGGCGGCACCTGCGTCAACGTTGGCTGCGTGCCGAAGAAAATCATGGTGCAGGCGTCCGAGTACGGGCGGCTCGCAGAGGATTCGCGCGGCTTCGGTTGGGATGCCTCGCCCGGCGTACATGACTGGGCCGCGCTGATCGCGCATAAGGATAAGGAGATCCTGCGGCTGAATGGCATCTACACGCGGATGCTGGACGGCAGCGGCGTGACCCGGCACGAGGCGCGCGCAATGTTCGCCGCGCCGCATGCGCTGGAGATCGGCGAGCAAACGGTAACGGCGGAGCGGATCGTCATTGCGACCGGCGGCGTGCCGGCGATCCAGCCGCCCATTGAGGGCATGCACCTCGGCATCGTGTCCGACGACGCGTTCGAGTTGCCCGCCTTGCCGCGCCGGGTGGTGATGGTCGGCGGCGGCTACATTGGCATGGAGTTTGCCGGCATCTTCCACGGCCTTGGCGCGGAGGTTGATGTGGTGTTCCGCGCGCCCTTGCCGCTGCGCGGCTTCGACCACGATCTGCGACAGGCGCTGGCCCAAGGGGTCAGCGAGCAGGGTGTCCGCCTGCATCCGACCCAGACCGTGCATCGAGTCGAGGCGACCGGCAACGCCCGGCGCGTCACGCTGAGCAACGGCCACGTGATCGAGGCCGACCTGGTGTTCTTTGCCGTGGGCCGGGCGCCGAAGACCGCGGGCCTGGGCTTGCAGAATGCCGGCGTTGCGACGGACAGCCGGGGCACGGTGATCGTCGATGCCCACAACGCCACCAGCCAGCCGCACATCTTCGCCCTGGGCGACGTGAGCAACAAGCTGAACCTCACGCCCGTCGCCATCGCGGAGGGGCACCACCTAGCGGACCGCTTGTTCGGGCCGGGCCGGCCGCGGAACTGGGCGCTTGATCCCGTCGCCACCGCTGTGTTCAGCAACCCGCCGCTCGCGACCGTGGGCATGACGGAGGAGCAGGCGGTGCAGCACGGCGCGATGGACATCTACATCGCGCACTTCACCCCGATGCGGCACGTCATGTCCGGCCGGCCGCGCAAGACGATGATGAAGATGATCGTGAATCAGGCGAGCCAGCGGGTGATGGGCGTGCACATGCTGGGCGACGACGTGCCGGAGATGATGCAGGGCATCGGCGTGGCGTTGGTCGCCGGCGCTACGAAGCAAGATTTTGACCGTACCATCGGCATCCATCCAACCAGCGCCGAGGAGTTCGTGACCATGCGGACCGTGACCCGCGTGGCGCCCGCGGCGACCGTGCGGGAAGCTGCGGACTAGCAACGGCCGGGTGGCGTCCGCCTGAGACAGTGGTAAGCTGGCCCATGCGGAAAGGACGGGCAGCATGACGGAGAAGGTGGTCTGGACGCCGGCAAGCTGGCGGGCGCGGCAGGTGCTGCAAGGGCCGGCCTACCCCGACCAGGGCGCGCTGGCCGCCGTTGAAGCAAAGCTGGCCAAATACCCGCCCTTGGTGTTCGCGGGCGAGGCGCGGCGGCTGCGGGACGCGCTGGCCAAGGCGGCGAACGGCCAAGCCTTTGTGCTGCAGGGCGGTGATTGCGCCGAAAGCTACGGCGACTTCACCGCCAACGTTATCCGCGACACCTTCCGGGTGCTGCTGCAGATGGCGGTGGTGCTGACGTTCGGCGCCAGCGTGCCGGTGGTGAAGATGGGGCGCATGGCCGGGCAGTTCGCCAAGCCTCGCTCGTCCGATACTGAGACCATCGGCGGCGTGACCCTGCCGAGCTACCGCGGCGACATCATAAACGGGCCGGAGTTCACCAGCGCTGCCCGCATCCCGGACCCGGCGCGCATGGAAACCGGGTATTTTCAGTCCGCCGGCACGCTGAACCTGCTGCGCGCCTTTGCGGGCGGCGGCTATGCCGACCTGCATGAGGTGCATCGCTGGAACCTTGATTTCGCGGCCCGCTCGCCCTTGGCCGCGCGCTACCAGGACATCGCGTCCCGTATCGACGAGACGCTGGCCTTCATGTCCGCCTGTGGCGTCGGCACCCTGAACACGCCGCAGATGCGGGAAACGGAGTTCTACACCAGCCACGAGGCATTGCTGCTGCCCTATGAGCAGGCGCTGACCCGGATCGACAGCACGTCTGGCGCCCCGTATGCGTGCTCCGCCCATTTCCTGTGGGTCGGCGACCGCACCCGGCAGATCGACGGCGCGCATGTCGAGTTCCTGCGCGGCGTGCACAACCCGATCGGCCTGAAGGTCGGCCCGACGATGACGCCGGACGAGCTGCTGAGGCTCATCGACGTGCTGAACCCGGAAAACGAGGCCGGACGTCTTACCCTGATTAGCCGCATGGGCGCCGGGCGCGTCCAAGCGGCGCTGCCGCCCTTGCTGCGCGCGGTGCATCGCGCCGGTTGCAAGGTGGTGTGGCTGTGCGACCCGATGCACGGCAACACCGTCACCACGGCGGCCAAGGTGAAGACGCGCAACTTCGACAGCATCCTGGCCGAGGTCCGCGGCTTTTTCGACGCGCACGCGGGCGAGGGAAGCTGGGCGGGCGGCGTCCACGTGGAAATGACGGGGCAGGAGGTCACGGAATGCGTCGGCGGCGCGCACCGCCTGACGGAGGCCGATCTCGGCAACCGCTACGAGACGTTTTGCGACCCCCGCCTCAATGCCGAGCAGTCCTTGGAACTCGCCTTCCTGGTCGCGGCCGAGCTGAAGGCCCGCCGGGCACCCGGCCGCGGCCAGGCGGTTGCTGCGCAATGACGGCGCTGGACCCGCGGCCGGTCATCAGGGACATCGGCGCCCGCACCGACGCCTACTTCAACCGCACGCGGGAGGTGATCGGCCGGTTCGGCGACAAGCATGTGACCTACGCCTTTTTCCTGCGCCGCCCGGTGATCTCCGCGTCGCGGCTCATGCTGGACTGGCTGACGGAGGTTGCGGCTTCGCGCGGGACGCGGTTCGAGTTCGACCAGGCGCACCCGGAAGGCACCTGGGTCGGCGCCGGCGAGCCAATCGTTTATGTTTCCGGCAGCTTCCACGAGCTGGCGGATTGCGAGACGATCTGCCTGCAGAAGCTCGGCGCGGCCTGCGTCGCGGCGCACAACGCCTACCAGATGTGCATGGCGCTGCCCACCGCCCGCTTCATCGCCATGGAAGCCCGGCACTGCGCCGGCGCCGAAATGCAGGAGATGATGGGCTACGCCGCAAGCGTCGGCAGCGCCGCGGCCCAGCAGGAAGGAGCGCATGGATTCGTGGGCACCTCCTCCGACCTGGCCGCGCCGTATTTCGGCGGTGCGCGGGGCCTAGGCACCATGCCGCACGCGCTGATCGGCTACGCCGGGTCCACGGTGCGGGCGGCGGAAATGTTTCATGAGACCTGCCCGAACGAGGCGCTGACGGTGCTCACGGACTTCTTCGGGCGGGAGATTACCGACGGGCTGGCGGTGTGCCGCCGCTTTCCGGAGCTTGCCGCCGCCGGCCGGCTTTCGGTGCGGCTCGACACGCATGGCGGGCGCTACCTGGAAGGTTTGGACCCCGCCGAAAGCTACGCCGTGCTGGAGCGCAACGCGCCCGGCGCCATCCGCCGCTACCGCAGCGACCAGGAACTGCGACACCTGGTCGGCACCGGCGTTTCCGCGGCGGCCATCTGGCGGATGCGGGAAGCGCTGGACGAGGCCGGTTTCCCGCAGGTCCGCATCGTGGTGTCGTCCGGGTTCGGCGTCGCGAAGTGCCGGGTGATGGCAGACACACGCGCCCCCATCGACGTGGTTGGCACCGGCAGCTTCATCCCGGACGATTGGCACGAGACCTACGCCACGGCCGACATCGTGGAGTACGACGGCCAGCCGCGGGTAAAGGTCGGGCGCGAGTTCCTGCTGCGTGCCAACCAGGCACGCCGGGCCGAGGCCCGGCGTGTTGACAGCGTGCCTACAAACCCCAGGTCCCCTCCATGACTCTCCGCATCGCGCTTGCCCAGATCGACCCGCATGAAGGGGACGTGACCGCAAACCTGTCCCGCATCCGCCGCGCGCGTGCCGACGCGGCGGCGATGGGTGCGGATCTCGTGGTGACGCCGGAGTTCTCCATCGGCGGCTACCCGCCTGAGGACTTGGTGCGCAAGCCGTCCTTTGTCGAACTGTGCGAGGCGGCGATTGCGGACCTGGCGCACGACACCGCCGACGGCGGGCCGGGCATGGTCGTGGGCGGCCCGTGGCGCGACGGCGACAAGCTGTACAACGCGGCCTTTGTGCTGGACGGGGGCCGCGTGCTTGCGCGCCGGGCGAAGCATGAGCTGCCGAACTACGGCGTGTTCGACGACAAGCGCGTGTTCGACGCCGGCCCCAGCCCCGGCCCGGTCGCGTTCCGCGGCTATCGCCTGGGCATCATGGTGTGCGAGGATTTCTGGCTCCCGGCGGTATCCGAGACCTTGGCCGAAAGCGGCGCGGAGATGCTGCTGTCCATCAACGGCTCGCCGTTCGAGGACGGCAAGCAGGCCCGCCGCGTGGGGCTGGGCGTCGAGCGCGTGGTGGAAACCGGGCTGCCCTTCGTGTTCCTGGGCCAGGTGTGCGGCCAGGACGAGTTGGTGTTCGACGGCGCGAGTTTCGTGCTGAACGCCGACCGCACGCTCGCCGTGCAGATGCCGTATTTCAGCGAGGCGCTGACGTTGACGGAGTGGCAGCGCGACGGCGACACGCTGGTTTGCACGCCGCAGCCCCTGCCGCCGGAGCCGGACCGGCTGGAGCTGATCTACCGCTGCATGATGCTGGGCCTTGGCGACTACGTGCGCAAGAACCGCTTTCCCGGCGTGTTGCTCGGCCTGTCCGGCGGCATCGACAGCGCCTTGTCGGCGGCGGTGGCGGTGGATGCATTGGGCGCGGCGCAGGTCCGCGCTGTGATGCTGCCCAGCCCCTACACCAGCCAGGCCAGCCTGGACGATGCGGCCGAGTGCGCCCGGCTGCTCGGCATCCGCTGCGACACCGTGCCGATCAGCCCGGCCATGCATGCCTTCGGCGACGCGCTGGCGCCGTTGTTCGAGGGACGCCAGGCGGACATCACGGAGGAGAACATCCAGTCGCGCTCCCGCGGCCTCATCCTCATGGCACTGTCCAACAAGTTCGGCGACATGCTGCTGACCACGGGCAACAAGTCGGAGATGTCGGTGGGCTACGCGACGCTGTACGGCGACATGTGCGGCGGCTATTCCGTGCTGAAGGACGTTTACAAGACCACCGTGTTCGCCCTGTGCCGCTGGCGCAACGCGCATGTGCCCGAGGGCGCACGCGGCCCGCACGGCCCGGTGATGCCGGAGCGCGTCATCACCAAGCCCCCTTCCGCCGAGTTGAAGCACGACCAGACCGACCAGGACACCTTGCCGCCGTACGAGGATCTCGATGCGATCCTGGAAGGCTTGATCGAGGGCGAGCAGTCCGTCGATGCCCTGGTAGCCCGCGGGCATGACCGCGCGACGATCTTGCGGGTATGGCGGATGCTGGACCGCGCCGAGTACAAGCGGCGCCAGGCCCCGCCCGGCGTGAAGATCACCCCGCGCGCCTTTGGCCGGGACCGCCGCTACCCCATTACCAACGGCTACACGGGCTTGGTTGCATGACTGACGCGCCGCCCGAGGGCTGGCGCGTCCGCATCCTGGACCTGTCAGGCGGCGCCGAGGACAACATCGTGGAGGACGTGCCGGGCTTCTTGTCCTTGGAGCATGCGAACCTGTTCGCCCGGCGCTACGTGCGGGACAGCATCGAGCGATGCCGGGCGCGCGGCATGGAGGCGCAGGCGGTGCTCAATGCCTGGTTCGCTTATGGCGAGGATGCGGAGGTGCTGGGCGCGGGCGGGGAAGGGTGGCGCAGCGCGACCGAACTGCACGACTTCGCGGCCCGACGCGCCGCGGCGGCTGACCGGGATTGGCGCTCCATCGACCCCCGCCTGGTCACGGATGACGACGAGGACGACGACGATGGTGGCCCGGCCCTTGACGACGGGCATGGCACGGCATGAAGGTCCGCTTCGCTCCCAGCCCCACGGGCCTGCTGCATGTGGGCAACGCCCGCATCGCATTGGCCAACTACCTGCTGACCCGCCGCCATGGCGGCCAGTTCCTGCTGCGGCTTGACGACACCGACACCGAGCGCAACCGCCCGGAATATGCCGAGGCCATTAACCATGACCTGCGCTGGCTCGGCGTCTCATGGGACGAAATGCTGCGTCAATCGGACCGGCTGGACCGGTATGCTGCGGCGGCCGAGCGTTTAAAGGATTCGGGGCGGCTGTATCCTTGCTTTGAAAGCGAGGAGGAGCTGAACGTCAAGCGCGAGCTGCGCGTCCGTCGCAAGCAGCCGCCGATCTATGACCGCGCCATGCTTAAGCTGACGCCGGAGCAGCGCGCTGCGGCGGAAGCGAACGGCAAGCGTCCGCACTGGCGGTTCCTGCTGTCGGGCTACCCGGCGGAATGGGGCGACATGGTGTTGGGGCCGCGCACGGTGAAGCTGTCCGCCGTGTCCGACCCCATCCTGATCCGCGCCGACGGCACGCCGCTCTACACTTTCACTTCCGTTGTGGACGATATCGAGACCGGGATCACCCATGTGGTGCGCGGCGAGGACCACGTGACCAACACCGGCATCCAGATCGACATCATGGCCGCCCTCGGCACCCGGCCGGCGGGCATGCGGTTCGCCCATTTGCCGCTTCTGGTGGACCAGGACGGCGGCAAGCTGTCGAAGCGGGTGGGCGCGCTGTCGCTGCGCAGCCTGCGCGGCGACGGGATCGAGCCGCAGGCGCTGGCCGGCTACCTCGCCCGCCTCGGCACCGCCGACGACCCGGCGCCGCAGTCCGCCGATGAGATCGCCGCCACCTACGACCTGTCCCGCGTGTCCCGGTCCGCCGCGCGCTTCGATGGGCGGCAGTTGCTGGCGCTGAACCGCCGGGTGTTGCACGAGTTGCCGTTCGACGCGGTGCGCGACCGCCTGCCGCCCTCCGCCACCACGGCATTCTGGCTCGCGGTGCGCGGCAACCTCGACCTGCTGAACGAGGCGCGCGGCTGGTGGGAGGTGGTGGCCGGCACGATCATCCCGCCGCTGATCGAGGGCGAGGCCGAGTATCTGCACACCGCCCGTGATACCCTGCCGGCGGAACCCTGGGACAACGACGTATGGACCAAATGGATCGATGCGCTCAAGGCGGCGACGGGCCGCAAGGGCAGAAGCCTATTCCTGCCGCTGCGCCTGGCGTTGACCGGGGAGGACCATGGGCCGGAGCTGCGGGATCTGCTGCCGCTGATGGGCCGGGACCGCGCGGCGGAGCGGCTGCAACTGGCGGCGGCATGAGCGACCTTCCCGACCATGCGGCGCTCCGGGCGCACATGGGCACGATCAGCCCGATGGCGGTGCGCAAAGTGTTGCCTGCGCTCGACCGGCATTGCCGCGCCTTTATCGCGTTGTCGCCCTTCTTGGTGCTGGCGACCTCCGACGTGGACGGCCGGTCGGACGCCAGCCCGCGCGGCGACCCGCCAGGCTTCGTGCAGGTGCTGGACGAACGCACGCTGCTGCTGCCAGACCGGCCCGGCAACAACCGGGTAGACAGCTTCGCCAACATCCTGGGCGCGCCGGGCGTCGGCCTGATCTTCTTCGTGCCGGGGATCGATGAGACATTGCGGGTGAACGGCACGGCACGGCTGCTGACGAACAGCGATGCCCTTGCAGGGTCCAGCATCGCTGGCAAGGCGCCGCGCACTGGCCTGGTGATCACCGTGCAAGAGGTGTTCTTTCACTGCGCCAAGGCCCTGCGCCGCGCCCGACTGTGGGATCCTGCAACCCAGGTCGAACGCTCCACCTTCCCAAGCCTCGGCCGCATCCTTGCCGAGCAGACGCAGGCGTTCAGCGCCGAGGATGCGGAGCGCCGGATCGAGGACTCCTACCGCACTAAGATATACTGAGTCCGTCCATGCCGAGCCTCGTGCTGCACAACACCCTGACCCGGCGGCGCGAAGCCTTCGTGCCGCTCGATCCGCAGCATGTGCGTTTGTATGTCTGCGGCCCCACGGTTTATGACCTGGCGCATATCGGCAACGCCCGCGGCATGACCGTGTTCGACGTGCTGGCCCGGCTGCTGCGGCACCTGTTCCCGCGCGTCACCTACGTGCGCAACATCACCGACGTGGACGACAAGATCAACGCCCGCGCCGCCGAAAGCGGGGAAGGGATCGACGCCGTCACCGCCCGCACCGCCGCGCAGTTCCACGCCGACATGGCGGCGCTCGGCAACCTGCCGCCGGACATCGAGCCGCGTGCCACCGAGCATATCGCGGGCATGGTCACGCTGATTGAGCGGCTGATCGCGGGCGGCCATGCCTACGCAGCAGATGGCCATGTGCTGTTCGCCGTCGCAAGCTTCGGCCAGTACGGCGCGCTGTCCGGCCGCAGCCCGGATGAGCTGCTGGCCGGCGCGCGGGTGGAGGTGGCGCCCTACAAGCGCGATCCCGGGGACTTCGTGCTGTGGAAACCATCGCCGCCGGACCTGCCGGGGTGGGATAGCCCGTGGGGCCGGGGCCGGCCGGGCTGGCATATCGAGTGCAGCGCGATGGCCAGGCAGTATTTGGGCGATACCTTCGACATCCATGGCGGCGGGGGGGACCTGCTATTCCCGCATCATGAGAACGAGCGGGCGCAGAGCCTGTGCGCCCTGCCGGGCAGCGGGTTCGCCCGAGTTTGGCTGCACAACGGCATGCTGAACCTGAACGGGGAGAAGATGTCGAAGTCGCTCGGCAACTTCTTCACCATCCGCGACGTGCTGAGCCGCGCGCCGGCGGAGGCGGTGCGGCTGATGCTGCTGAAGTCGCAGTATCGCGGCACGCTGGAGTTCAGCGATGCCGGACTGGCCGAGGCGCGGGGCGAGTTGGACCGGTTCTACCGCGCCCTGGCTCGCGCGCCGGCGGGGAAAGCTCCGGTGCCCGAGGCGGTTCTGGACGCTTTGTGCGATGATCTGAACACGCCGCTCGCCTTGGCGGCCCTGCACGCGCTGGCCGATGACGCCATGGCTGGCGACCGCGCCGCGGCGGCGGAGCTTCAGGCCGGGGGGGCACTGTTGGGGCTGTTGCAGGCTGACTCAGCGGCGTGGTTCCAGGGGGGCGGCGACGCGGCTGCCATCGAGGCCGCCATCGCCGAGCGCATTGCCGCCCGACGCGCCCGGGACTTTGCCCGTGCCGACGCGATCCGGGCCGAATGGCTGGCGCAAGGCGTGGCGTTTGAGGACCGTCCGGACGGGACCACCGACTGGCGCCGGGTCGCGACGCAGCCGGCATGACCGGGCGGGACGGCGGCGCCGACCTTGCGCCGATCGGCGAGAACAGCCCGGTGGTCATCCTGGTGCGCCCGCAGCTTGCCGACAACATCGGCGCTTGCGCCCGCGCCATGGCGAATGGCGGCCTGTTCCATATGCGGCTGGTGGCGCCGCGCGACGGCTGGCCGCAGGAGCGCGCCTGGCGCGTCGCGTCCGGCGCTGACCGCATCCTGGACGGAGCGACGCTGCACGGCACGGTGGCGGACGCCGTGGCCGACCTGCACCGCGTGTTCGCCACCTGCCCGCGCCCGCGCCACGTGATCAAGCCGGTGATGACGGCCCGCGCCGCGGCCGGGGCGCTGCGGGAGGTCGAAGGGCGTGGCCTGCGCTGCGGCATCCTGTTCGGGCCGGAGCGCGCCGGGCTGGACAACGACGACATGGCGCAGGCCGACACCCTGGTGCGCTACCCGCTCAATCCGGCGTTCGACAGCCTGAACCTGGCGCAGGCGGTCATGGTCTTGGCCTATGAATGGTGGACGGCCGCGGACGCGACGCTGGGCCGGCGCCTGATGACCAACGAAACGGCCGTCGCGCCGAAGTGCCAGATCGAGAATCTGCTGGCCCACCTGATCGACGAGCTGGACGCGAGCGGCTTCCTGCGCAACGCGCCGAAGCGGCCCGGCATGGTGCGCAACCTGTATCACCTGTTCCAGCGGGGCGAGGTGACGGAGCAGGAACTGCGCACCCTGCACGGCGTCATCAGCATGCTGGCGCTGGGCCGGCAGCAGCGCGGCCGGCTGGAGCCGGCCTCGCTTGATTCAGATGGGCCTAATCCGGATTTGTGAGCCGCCTCGCGAGGCGGCGGGACATCAGCCAGCCGATGATCGCAGAGGACGGGCCGCCGATGATGATGGGGACCAGGCCGAACGGCTGCCCGTTCACCACCAGGTCCATGCCGATCCCCAGCATCGACCCGCCGATGATGCCGCCGGTCACGCCGGACGCGATTCCGAGCCAAAGGATGTCGCCGCGTGTGATCATGGGGTCACACATGCGAGCACGGCGTCGGTTTGACAACGGGACATCGCGGCCTTACCACGCGCGCACTGCCGGGAACGTGGACGCGCCTCCGGGGCGTGCGCCCGCTGCAATGCTGTGCGGCCTACCGGTGCAACAAGCGGCGCAAGCGTCGCATAGAAGATGGAGTTCCGCGCATGACGAAGCGCGCCGAAAGCAAGTACAAGATCAACCGCCGCCTGGGCGTCAACCTTTGGGGCCGGGCCAAGTCGCCGATCAACAAGCGCGAGTACGGGCCGGGCCAGCATGGCCAGCGGCGGAAGCAGAAGCCGACCGATTTCGGCATCCAGCTCATGGCGAAGCAGAAGCTGAAGGGCTATTACGGCAACATCAGCGAGAAGCAGTTCCGCAAGTACTACGACGAGGCCGTGCGCCGCAAGGGCGACACCAGCGAGAACCTGATTGAGCTGCTGGAGCGCCGGCTGGACGCCGTGGTGTATCGCCTTAAATTCGCCATCA
>CALMVT010000159.1 GCA_937873175.1 uncultured Acetobacteraceae bacterium
GCCCGAGATCAGCCGCCCGGTTCTGCCGGGCCTACGACGAGCTGCGCAACTTCCTTCGCCTCCGCACACGTCACCACCAGCATGTTCCCGCCGACCGCCGCAGACTGCAGTTTCTCCGTCGCACGAGGACTGTGCTGGGCATCATGGAAGCCGCGTAACCACACGCTGCTGCTCATCCGAAAGCGCGGGCTATGCATGTTGGCGCGAGCCCTGACAGAACCCTCAAAATGAGCTCCCGGTCTGAGTCGGGCGGTTACGCCGGCTGCTCCTGCCTTCCAAGCCCCGATAAACGCTGGCCCGCCCAATCCCGAGCCGCAGCCGGAAAACGGTCAGCCCATAGGGCGTCCAGTGTCAGCGCGCGCCGGGCCAGCCCAATGCCCTGCTGATCACGTGGGCGACCTCCTGCACGTCGTCGACCAGCTGTTCCATCCGCGCCTCGTCCATGTATTGCGCGGTGCTGGACACGCTGAACGCCGCAACCGTGCCGCCGCTCGCATCCCGGATAGGAGCCGCGACGCAACGGACCTGCGGCTCGTTCTCTTCCAAATCGAAGGCGACGCCACGGCGGGCATAAACGCGCATCCGGGTCAGCCACGCCCCCAGTTCCCGCTCACGGTGCGCCCCTCGGGCCTCGCCTACCTCGTAGAAACTGCGCCAGCGTGCCTCGTCCATGTCCAGGATCAGCGCCTTGCCTAGGCCGGTGGACCATACGGGATGGCGCTCGCCCACGCGCGAGCTGATCTCGATGCGGCGCCGTCCCGGGATCTTGTCCAGGTATAGCGCCCAGACCCCCTCCAGGACCCCCAGGTGGATCGTGTCTTCGCATGCCTCCGACAGGCGTTCGAGGTGGGGGCGTGCCACCCGCGGCACGGCTATGGCCTGCTGGGCACGGAAGCCCAGTTCCAGCAACTTCGGACCCAGGCTGTAGCCTTCGCGCGGCACGAAGTTCAGGTAGCGCCGCTCGACCAGCGCCGCGGCTATGCGGTGGGTGGTGCTGCGGGTCGTGCCCAGCGCGGCCGACAGCGCGGCCAGGTCGGTCGCGCCTCCGGCCACGGCGTCCAGGATGTCGAGGCCACGCTGCAACGTCTGGCTCCCAGGCACGACCAGTTGCGCCGGCATCACTGTATCCAGGTTGGGAGGCAGAACTTCGTCGCGCCTCATGAGCGTTGACTTTCTGAATCTGGTTTCGGCATAGTCCTACATAACAAACTAACGTCCCAATATATGGGATTGAACAGGCCGGCCTCAAGTCGGGCGGCAGGGAGGAAAAACATGGCTATAAGCGCGCCCGACATGGCGTCGACCTTGGACAACGCCTTCCGGCTCACGCGCCGGCGCTTGGTCCCATTCCTGCTGCTCATGTACATCCTGTCCTTCCTGGATCGCGCCAACATCGGCTTCGCCAAGCAGGCGTTTCAGGCAGACGCAGGCATCTCGGACGCGGCCTACGCGCTCGGGGCGGGCTTGTTCTTCCTGACCTACGCGGCTTTCGAGGTGCCCAGCAACCTCATCATGCACCGGGTGGGTGCCCGGATCTGGATGGCCCGCATCATGGTGACCTGGGGGCTAGTCTCGGGTGCCATGATGTTCGCCACGGGTGAGATGTCCTTCTACGGCCTACGCCTGCTGCTAGGCGTGGCAGAGGCGGGGTTCTTCCCCGGGGTGATCCTCTATCTCACCTACTGGTTCCCTGCCCGGTCGCGAGGGCAGATCATGGGTTTGTTCTACTTCGGTGCGCCCCTGGCCTTTATCTTCGGAAGCCCGCTTTCTGGCTTGCTGCTGGACTTGGACGGCATGGGCGGCCTGCACGGCTGGCAGTGGATGTTCCTGATCGAAGGCTTGCTGGCCAGCGTCGTGGGCGTCTGGGCCTTCTTCTACCTCGACGACAAGCCCACCGACGCGCGCTGGCTGCCCCCCGCCGAGAAGCAGGTCTTGTCCGCCGCCATCGCCCAGGAGGACCAGTCCAAGGCGGCGCAGGGCCACGCCGGCTTTGCGGCGGTGCTGGCCAACCCGCGCGTGCTGCACTTCGTGGCCATCTACTTCCTGATCCAGATGAGCGTCTACGGCGTGATCTTCTATCTCCCGACCCAGGTCGGAGCGCTGCTGGGCAAGAAGGTGGGACTGGAAGTCGGGCTGGTCACTGCCATTCCCTGGCTGTGCGCCCTGGTCGCCGCCTTCGCCCTGCCGCGTCTGGCGGACCGGGAAGGCAACCACCGCGCCCTCGCCGCACTGACGCTGACCGTTTCCGGCTTGGGTATCGCCGTCTCCGCTGGCAGTGGGCCCGTGATGGCGCTGGTGGCGCTGTGCTTCGCGGCGGCCGGGTTCATCGCCGTGCAGCCGCTGTTCTGGACCTTCCCGACGGGCTACCTCGGTGGCGTTGCCGCAGCAGGCGGCATCGCTCTGATCAACGCCCTCGGCGCGCTGGGCGGCTTCGTCGCCCCCAACATCAAGGCTTGGGCGGACCGGAGCTTCGGCTCGCCACAGGCGGGGTTATACTTGCTCGCCTGCACCACCCTGGTCGGGGCGGCCCTGATCCTAGCGCTGCGCCGCGGCACGCCTACGGCGACAGCGCCCCTGCCTTCCCAGTCCTGACGCCTTTCGGCCCCACTCTCAGAAACGAGGAAGTTCCGACATGAAATTGCTGCGCTACGGCCCAGCTGGCCAGGAACGGCCCGGCCTGCTCGACGGTGACGGCCGGATCCGTGACCTGTCCGACCACGTGCCCGACATCGATCAGGACTGCCTGACGCCTGCCGGCCTCGCCGCGCTGGCGAGGCTGGATCCGCAGTCCCTGCCCCTCGTGAACGGATCACCACGCCTGGGTGTGCCGGTAGGGCGTGTTGGCAAGTTCATCGCCATCGGTCTGAACTACGCGGACCACGCCGAGGAATCGAACCTGCCCATCCCCAAGGAGCCGGTCGTCTTCACCAAGGCCACCAGCTCCCTCACCGGTCCCAACGACACGGTCATGCTGCCCAAGGACTCCGCCAAGAGCGACTGGGAGGTGGAGCTGGGCATCGTGATCGGCCGGCGCGCCTCCTACGTCGGAGAAGCCGAGGCATTGGCCCACGTCGCAGGCTACTGCGTCGTCAACGACGTGAGCGAGCGCGAATACCAGATCGAGCGCGGCGGCACCTGGGACAAGGGCAAGGGCTGCGACACATTCGGTCCGGTTGGCCCCTGGCTGGTGACGACGGACGAGATTCCGGACCCGCAGGGCTTAGGCATGTGGCTGGACGTAAATGGCGACCGCATGCAGACCGGGAACACGAAAACCATGATCTTTGGCATAGCCGAGATCGTCTCCTACCTCAGCCGCTTCATGACACTGCTGCCGGGCGACATCGTCACTACGGGGACTCCGCCCGGGGTGGGCATGGGCAAGAAGCCGCAACCGGTGTTCCTCAAGCCGGGGGATGTCATGGCGCTGGGCATCGATGGCCTGGGCGAACAGCGACAGGACGTGGTGTCCTGGCGCCGTGCAGCGAAGGCCTGAGCGATGGTGTTCCAAGATCGCTTCCGTGGGCGCACGGCTATTGTCACTGGCGGAGCTTCCGGCATCGGCCTGGATGTGGCGGCGCGACTGGCTGCTGAGGGCGCGAAGGTGTGTCTGTGGGACCTGCAGGAGGACGCGCTGGCGCAGGCCAAGGCTCGATCCGGTGCCACAGACGCCCGCGCACTCGACATCGCCGATCCGGTCCAGGTCGCGCGCGCCATGGAGGAGGGCGTGGCCGCCCTCGGCGGCCAGCTGGACGTGCTGGTGTGCAGCGCCGGCATCACTGGGCCCAACACCACAGTGCGCGACTATCCTGTGGACGCCTGGCAGCGGGTGATCGACGTTAACCTGAACGGCCTGTTCTACTGCAACCGGGCCGCCGTATCCCCGATGGAGCGCAACGGCTACGGGCGCATCGTCAACATCGCCTCCATCGCCGGAAAGGAGGGCAACCCGAACGCCTCTGCCTATAGCGCATCCAAGGCGGGGGTGATCGGCTTTACCAAGTCGCTCGGCAAGGAACTGGCAAAGGGCGAGATTCGGGTGAACTGCGTGACGCCCGCTGCGGTGCGCACAGCCATCTTCGACCAGATGTCGCAGCAGCATATCGACTTCATGCTGTCAAAGATCCCGCTCGCCCGCTTCGGCGGCATCGACGAGGTGGCGTCGCTCGTCTGCTGGCTGGCCAGCGAAGAGTGCTCCTTCAGCACCGGCGCTGTGTTCGACGTCTCCGGCGGGCGCGCGACTTACTGAACGCCTGCATCAAGCCACGCAATCTCCAACGGGAACCAACCCATGAGCATACCCAAGGTCAAACACGTCCGCGCCAGCGTCGTTCGCGGCGGCGGCGGAGACTACCACGACGTTGAGGACGGCCATTGGATCGACGACCACATCGCGACGCCCATGGCCCGCTATCCGGAATTTCGACAGAGTCGGCGGTCGTTCGGCATCAACGTGCTCGGAACGCTGGTTGTGGAGGTGGAGGCCGATGACGGGACAGTCGGCTTCGCCATCACCACGGCGGGCGAGATCGGCGCCTGGATCGTCGAGAAGCACCTCGCCCGCTTTATCGAGGGCCGGCCCATCACCGACATCGAAAAGGCCTGGGACCAGATGTATTTCTCGACCCAGTACTACGGCCGCCGCGGCATCGTGGTGAACGCGATCTCAGCCGTGGACCTGGCGATGTGGGACCTACTGGCGAAATGGCGCAAGGAGCCCGTGCATGCCCTGCTTGGCGGTCCCGTGCGCGACGAGCTCGTGTTCTATGCAACGGGTGCGAGGCCGGACATCGCCAAGCAGCTCGGCTTCATTGGTGGGAAGATGCCTTTGCAGCACGGCCCGGCTGAGGGCGAGGAAGGGCTGAAGCAGAACCTCGCCAAACTGGAGGACATGCGGAACAAGGTGGGCGACGACTTCTGGCTCATGTTCGATTGCTGGATGAGCCTCGACCTGAACTACGCCACCCGGCTGGCGCAGAAGGCGCATCAGTTCGGCCTGAAGTGGGTCGAGGAATGCCTCTCGCCCGACGACTATTGGGGCTACGCCGAGCTGCGCAAGAATGTGCCGCGCGGCATGCTGGTCACGACAGGTGAGCACGAGGCCACACGCTGGGGATTCCGCATGCTGCTGGAGATGGGCTGCTGCGACATCATCCAGCCTGACGTGAACTGGTGTGGGGGCATTTCGGAGCTCATCAAGATCTCCGCGCTCGCCGACGCGCACGGGGCGATGATGGTGCCGCATGGGTCGGGCGTTTACAGCTACCACTTCGTCTGCACGCGCCATAACAGTCCGTTTACCGAGATCATCATGAGCGCGCCGAAGGCGGACCAGGTCCTGCCCGCCTTCCATCCGCTGCTGCTGGACGAGCCGATCCCGGAGAATGGGCGCTTGAAGATGTCCCTGCTCGACAAGCCCGGCTTTGGCGTGGAGCTGCATCCCGAGTGCAAGCTGCAGCGCCCGTATACGCACTGAGCGCACGTCATGAGTGGCGGGCGACGATCACGAGTGCGAACCTGAACTGCAATCGTGCGACAGTCTGACGCGCCGCACCGGGCAGGGCGTGCCCGCGCGGCGCTCGGCTCACTTCCTGCGCCGACACGTCTGCCTACCACAGGACGTCACGCCATGCCTCCCGCGCACGACGGCCAGAACTGACGAAGGTTGCATCCATGTTCACAGCTCCTGCGGGACCAACCCGACTCGCTTGCCAGCCGGGTGTAAGCGTCGGCTCTCGACAGGTCAGACCTTCGTGTTCGAATGAAGCCAGAGTTTGCGTTGCCACGCTCCTATTTGCGCTGAGACGGCATGGCCCAGTCAACCGCAGTGGAGACAAATGTCGATGAATGATCTCAAGGATAAGATCGTGCTGATCACGGGCAGCAGTTCGGGGATTGGAGCGGCGGTGGCAGTGGCGTTTGCAGGATGGGGCAGCCATGTCGCCGTTCATTACAATTCCCGGCGAGAGCAAGGCGAGCAGGTGGCTGCTCTGGTCAGGCAGCAAGGTTGCGACGCCGGGCTGTTCCAAGCGGATGTATCCAACACCGCGGCTGTTTCACGGCTCGCGCACGATGTTCACGCGCGGTTTGGACGCATCGACGTCGTTGTTAACAATGCCGGCAGCATTGTTCAGCGAATGCCGCTCGCAGACGCTGACGACGACTTGGTCGACCGTGTGTTCCAATTGAATGCGCGCTCTATGATTGCCCTGAACCGCAGCGCTATTCCACTTATGCGACCGCGGAAGGCTGGCGCAATCATAAATCTAACATCCCAGGCAGCGCGCACTGGCGGCAGCCTCGGTACTGGTCTTTATGCATCCACCAAGGCCTACATCTCCACTTATACTCGGGCTCTTGCGAAGGAGTTGGTAGGTGACGGCATTCGAGTGAACGCTGTCGCCCCGGGTGTGATCGACACGCCCATTCACGACGGCATTACCAGCGCAGATCTCATGAAACAGCTCTGCGAGCTCATACCGATGAAGCGCCTCGGCAGCGCTGAGGAATGCGCAGGCGCTGTCCTATTCCTCGCAAGCGAGCAACTTGCAAGCTACGTGACCGGGCAGATCATCGAGGTGAATGGCGGGCAAATCATGCCTTGAAGCGACTGATGGCGCGTTCAGTAAAACGACACGGTCCATGGGAGAAATTCGAGTGTCGACGAATTTAGAAGACCGGAAGCCACCCGGCCATCAGCAATTCCGGGCGATCATCGCGTCGGTGATTGGCAACGCTTTGGAGTGGTACGACTTCACCGTGTATGCCTTTCTCGCTGCGATAATAGGCAAACACTTCTTCCCGAGCACCGACGATACGACCGCCCTTTTATCAAGCTTCGCGGTCTTCGGGGTGGGCTTCGTCGCTCGCCCGCTCGGCGGGGTGTTGATAGGGCTCTTCGGGGATAAGATGGGCCGCAAACCCGCCCTGCTGCTGACAATTGTCATGATGGCGGCGGGCACCGGCCTGATCGGCATTCTCCCGACCTATGCCTCGATCGGCGTCGCAGCGCCAATCCTTTTGGTTCTGGCCCGCCTGCTTCAGGGGTTTTCCGCCGGTGGAGAGTGGGGTGGGTCTGCCTCATTTCTCGTAGAATGGGCTCCTCCCGATCGTCGCGGCCTCTTCGGAAGCTTTCACCCGGCCAGTATTTTCCTGGGGCAGTTATCGGGATTGGGAACAACGGCGCTTTTGACAAGCGCCATCGGTAGCGACGCAATGTCCGATTGGGGGTGGCGCGTTCCGTTTCTGTTCGGAGCGCTCGTCGGTCCTTTGGGCCTCCTTATCAGACGAACGGTCGACGAAACACCAGCCTTCAAACGTGCAGTCGTCGCCCCCTCCTCGTTGGTAACGGAGGACGATAGGCCGGTATGGCTAACGCTCATCCATGCCTTCTGCTTCGTCGCGGTGCAATCGGTCGTGGTTTATACATTCTTTTCCTATTTCCCAACCTTCATGCAGAGGTACTTGCATCTCACGGCTAGTCAGGCGCTTTGGTCCACGACATTGGCCAATGCGGTCGTGATGCTGACCTGCTTGGCAGCAGGAGCCATCTCTGACCGCATTGGCCGCAAGCCGCTGATGCTCGTCCATTGTGTGGCCTTTCTCGTTTTGACCTATCCGCTTATGGCGTTGCTGCTAACAAGTGGCGCGTCTCTGACAACAATCGTCGCCGTCCAGGCGTTTCTCGGTCTCCTGACAGGACTGTTCCTTGGAGCATTTCCGGCGGCTCTGGTAGAACTCTTTCCTACACGCCGCCGTCTGACCGGTCTCGGCACGGCGTATAACCTGTCATCGATGGTGTTCGGGGGCTTTGCGCCGTTCATTGCAACGTGGTTGATCAATCTGACCGGCAGTCCAATCGCCGTTTCAGGTTACGTGATGTTTGCTGCGATCCTGTCGACGGTCGCCGTATGGCGGCTGCGAGAAACGGCACATTCGAAGCTTCGCTAGTGGTTGGAGTCTAACGCTTGGTACCGGGTGGGCGCTTGCTGCTGCCCACCGGGCGGGCGCCCGGTTCGGCTTCCAGGCACATAGCTTTTAGGTGTAGGTTGGGAAGTATGCCCGCTGCCCCAGCAATCCGTGCCGCAAAGCGCTCCGATATCCTCCCCCTTTATAACCTCGTGGAGCGTGGGTATCGAGGCGACCGCGGGCGGTACATGCCTGCGCCCTTGGGCTTGCCGGCGCTGCCGTAGTTGCCCGGCGCGACCCCGGCCCAGGCTGCCAACCGGCGCGCCGTGGCGAACGGTTCTGTCAGGGCTCGCGCCAACATAGCTGGTCGGGTGTAGGCGGTCCGGGTA
>CALMVT010000160.1 GCA_937873175.1 uncultured Acetobacteraceae bacterium
CTGGTGCACAAGCTCGTGCCGGCGACACCGGAGCAGCGCCGCGCCGTCGAGGTGACCCGCACGCTGATCTGGTGGTTCTACGCCGACCTGAAGGCCTGGGCGCGCGATCCCTGCCCAAGGCGGGCGGCGGCGCTGCGGGCGCGCTTTGACCGCATCTTCAGGCGCCGAACCGGCTACACCACTCTCGACCGGCTGCTCGCCCGGCTGCACCGGCGCAAGGCCGAGCTGCTGCGCGTGTTCCAACACCCCACGATCCCGCTGCACACCAACGGCTCGGAGAACGACATCCGGGCCTGCGTGACCAAGCGCAAAATCTCCGGCGGCACCATGAGCACGGCAGGACGCACGGCGCGCGACGTCGCGCTCGGCCTGATGAAAACCTGCCGCAAGTTGGGCGTGTCGTTCTTCCGCTACCTCGGCGACCGCCTGCGCGTTCCAGGCGCCATCGTCATCCCGCCGCTTCCAGACCTCGTCCGCCAGGCCGCGACCACGGCCTGATTGCCCGGGGATCTGCCCCGGTTACGCCAAAGTCGAGCTAAGTGGTGCATCCGGCAAGTTGGCTGCGACTTCTGTCGGCATGGCGCGTTGAGCCAGGCATTGGGTCTGCTTGGGAGCATGGCGATGACCATCCAGGTGCGCGCGTTGAGCGATGATGAGGCGCAGGATCTGGCGCACATGGCGCGGTCGCGCACGCTCGGCGCGGGGTTGGTGCGCCGCGCCCAGATCGTGTAGCACGCCGTGGCTGATGGCCTGAGCGCCCCCGAGGTTGCGGCCAAGATGGGCCTGTGCGGCGCCACGGTCCGCTTCTGGCTCAAGCGCTTCAACGCGCGCGGCGTGAGCGGGTTGGAGGAGGACATGCGCTCGGGACGCCCGCCGACCTATACTGCCGAGGAGCGCAGCGCGGTGATCACCGCTGCCCTGAGCCGTCCATCCGATCTGGGTTTGCCGTTCGCATCTTGGACGCTGGACCGCTTGGTGGCCCACCTGAGCGAGCAGGGCGTCGGCATGAAGCGCAGCCGGATCAGCGAGGTCCTGCTCGCCGAAGGCCTGAAGTGGCGCCAGGAGGAAACCTGGTTCGGCGCGCGGGTGGACCCGGAGTTCACGCGCAAAAGGGGGCGATCGAGCAGCTCTACACCGCGCCGCGCCAAGGCAGCCTCGTCGTCTGCCTCGACGAAATGGGACCGCTCGCCAGCAAAAGCTATCCCGGCCAGCGCGTAGTCCGGCCCGCCGCACCCGGCGCGGAGCGGGCCTGCCAGGAGATCGACTACGGCCGGCGCGGCAAAGGCTACGTGTTCGGCGCCTTCTGCCCGGTTACGGGTGCGGCACTCACCGCCACCTACGACGGACGCACCACTGCGAACTGGGTCGACTTCCTGGACAAGGCCGAGGGCTGGATCAACCCCGCCGTCGAGCGGGTCTATGCCGTGGTGGACAACCTTTCCACGCACAGCGCGACCGACGTGCTCTTGTTTACCCTGGCCCACCCGCGCTGGGAGTTCGTGTTCCAGCCCAAGTATGCGGCCTACCTGAACCTGATCGAGCCGTGGTGGAAGGTGCTGCGCTCGCTGGCCCTCAAAGGGCGACGCTTCGAGACATGGGCCGAGGTCGAGCACGCTGTTCAGCGCGCCACCGAGTACTGGAACACGCACAAGCACCCGTTCGTCTGGGGCCGCAGGCGCCGGCGTCGCACCCCGCGTCGCCTCGGCATCGCAACCGCACCAAACGTTACGCTTATTTAGCGGATGCACCACTTAGACCCCGTCCGCCCTGTCGCGGCGGACGGAAGTTTTCCCTTTTGGAGTGCGGTGGCGGACGAGATGGACGTGCTCGGTCTTGAGTGAGGCGAACAGGCTTCCCATGGGCGCGTTTTCCAGACAGATCCTCACCGGCTCATGGATTGCGTGATGTCGGCGACGTCGATGGAGGGCTTGCACCCTTTATAGCTGCAATGAGTCTTCGCGGCCTGCACGCACCTGATCTGGAACGAGAGGCTTTCCGCTTGGCTGCGATATAATGCTTTGGGAGCATGTCTCTTGATGGAGGTGATGGATGCGTACCCTGGTCTTGCTGATGTTCTTGGCTGGTGGCGCGCAAGCGGCCGAGCCGGTCGACGTGACTCTCGTCCTGGTGTCTGACGTGTCGCGCAGCGTGGACGACGCCGAATTCCAGATGGAGAAAGCCGGCTACTCGGCTGCCTTCAACGACCCGCGCGTGCTCGCGGCCATCCACGGCGGCGCGGTTGGTGCCATCGCAGTGGCATATGTGGAGTTTGCCGGGCCTTCCGAGGTCAAGACGGTGCTGGACTGGCGCGTGGTGCGCGACGTCGCCTCCGCCCGGCAGTTCACCGATGCGCTGGAAGCCGCGCCCCGCTCGTTCTGGGGACGCACCAGCATCAGCGCCGGCATCGACCATGCGATGCAGCTGCTGGCAGAAAACCGGTTCGAGGCGCAGCGCCGGGTGATCGACGTGGCCGGGGACGGCACCAACAATGGTGGCCGCGACGTCGCGGAGGCGCGCGACGACGCGCTCGCGTCTGGCATCACGGTGAATGGCCTCTCGATCGTCAACGAGCATCCTGCCAGCTACACCTATGCCCACGTGCAGCCGCCGGGCGGGCTGACCGAATGGTATCGGCAGAACGTCATCGGCGGCCCTGGCAGCTTCGTGCTGGAGGTGCGGGAATTCGCCGCCTTCGGCGAGGCGATGACCCGAAAGCTGATCAGCGAGGTCGCGGCATTGCCTGCAACACACGCACCGCTTTGACTCGCTTTGCACGGCCAGGCTAACCCAAGTTAGGTTTCTGCTGACGGGACCGTCCAGAAGTTGGGGGATGGAGACGGGAACGGTATGACCTGCCACGCCGAGGCCGGTTTGGAGAGCGTGGATGGGGTTGGTGCTGCGGCTGGTCGAGACAGGCGCTGACAGGTCTGAAACTTGCGGGCGCGGCATCGACGTCCTGGAACTCGATCGGCCCTGCAACCTTCGTGACATTGCCAACCTCGGGCTGACGCTATCCGAGGCCAAGCAGTTGCTGGCCCGTGCAGGCCCGCGATCACGCAGCACTGCGGCCGGAGTGCTCGGGCTGCGAGGGACGCTGCCATGTCAAGGGTTGGCAGTCGCGTCAGGTTGCAACGCTGTTCGACAAGATCATGGTGCGGCTGCCGCGGTTCCGCTGCCCGGATGCGGGTGCTGCGAAGCCGGCGTCAGCTGGCCGGCGCAATGCCGTTCGCCCCCTGAGCTGGATCAGCTGCGGGCGCACCTATCCGCGCTGCTGACCTACCACGTCGTTGCTGACGTGCTGGCCCACTTGCTACCGGTCGCGGCGGAAACGAGTCATGAGACCCTGCGCGACCGCACGCTGAAACTCGGCGAGCAGCTGCGCCATGCTGCCGTTGGGATGCTCGAGCCGGCGATGGTCGCGGCAGCGCCGGCAGCGGCGATCACGCTCAGCTTGGACGCCACCTTCATCTGCAGCTGCCACGCGGGTGAGCGGCACTTGGAGGTGCGCGTCGGTAACGCCGAGGCATCCAAAGGTGGCAGCTGGCAGGTGTTCGGCGTAATCGCGAACGCCGGCACCGACATCGTGGCACTGATCCGGCGCACCCTTGACGCCCTGGGTTGCACCGACGACACCGCGTTGACCGCGTTCACCGACGGCTGCTCGGGCCTGCGTGCCATCCTGGCCGCCGTCGGCATCGCGGGCCCGCCCAGTTTTGACTGGTTCCGTCTCGCCATGCGCCTGCAGCACGCAAATCTTGTGGCGGAAGCCTTGCCGGCCGACACGGCGGATCAGCAGCAGGCGAAGGTGGAGATCGTCACCGAGGTCGAGCGCCTGCGCTGGCGAACCTGGAACGGCAAGGCCAAAAATGCCCGGATCACCCTCAAGCGGTTGCCCACCCTCCTACCTACCCTAAAAACGCGAGCCCGTCCGCAAGCCGAGCGGGCGCTGCGAGTGATCGACCGCTACCTGCGCAGCCAGAGTGCCTGGCTGGTCAACTACGCTGAACGCCATCGCGCCGACCTGCAGGTCGGTACCTCAATAAGGGAGGGCACAGCCGACTTCCTGGTCAACCGTCGGATGGCCAAGTCGCAGCAGATGCGCTGGTCCCGGCGCGGGGCCGACCTGCTACTGCAGGTCGGCTGCGCCGTCTACAATGGCGCGCTTGGACCTGACTTCGGCCAGCTGTTCGAGCCAGCTTCTGGTTCAGGGTGGCACAGGGCGAGGGCGGCGTAGTCCGCAACTTTTGGACAGTCCCAGAATCGGGTCAAGCGTGTCAACCCGAGATGCGAGTTGCCTTGCCGCCGTCGCGGCCCAGGATTTCCAGCCGTGACCGGCTCACGAAATCCTTGAGGTCCTGGCCGGACTTACGGAACAGCACGCGGTCCAGGGTCAGCCTCCGAGCGGCCGTTGTTTTCTCGCAACGCTCGTTCATGAACACGCCGCCGACCGGCTCCTGGTCTGCCGCCGGCTCCTTGCTGACGCAGGCCCAGCCGGCGCTGCCGTAGCGGGCCTTCACCTGTTCGCCGAACAGGAACGCCTTTTTGCGCAGGTAAAGCCGCGCCGCCGGGTCGGTCTCGATCACCAGGCCCTTGAGCCGGGCGTCGTCGCCCATCAGCGCCGTGAGCAGCACGGGGTGGCCGCCGACCTTGGTGCCTTCGTAAAGGCCGTTGACCTTGGAAAGCGGGTTCGCATCCTCGTCATATTGGAACCGGACCGCGTGCCAGCCGGACGCATCCGCCGGGCACTCGCGGTAGGCTTGCCAGCCGTCCAGCTTGCGCCCGGCGTCGGCGCAGGCAAAGCCCAGGTAACCCGTGCGCGGCATTTCGTCCGCCGTCATGCCGATGCGGAACTCGCGAAGATCATTCTCAGGCCCGCCCGGCGCCGTATCGGCGGCGGCCGGGCGTACGGCCACGAGCGCGAGCAGCAGGGCCACCAGGGTTCGGCGCACCATCAGCCTCCCTGCTTGCTGGGCTGCGCGCCCTCGGCCGTCGGCGACTTGTAAACGTTGCAAACGCGCGAGCCTTCGCCGAAGAAGGCGATGCACTCGGCATAGGTCGGCTCGCCCTTGCCCTTGACCTCGGTCACCACGTAATCCGCGACGGCGCCGACCTCGGTCGGGCGCAGGAACGTTGTGGCCTCGACCGGGACATCCTTGCCCAGCTCCTGCCGCCCCATGCCGTAGCAGGGATGGGCCTCGTTGTCGTAGGCGCCGCGTTGGAAATAAGGCATCCCCGTGCCGGGGCGGCCGCATGTCACGGTCTCGATGATCTGGTCACGGTCGAGCTGCGTCGCGCGCAAGGACAGCGCGTCGCCGCCGTATCCGCCGCCGCCCGCCCCATGCCACTTGTGGCATCCGACGCAGTTGGCGCGTTGGAACACGCGCTTGCCCTCTGACGCCGGCCCATGCGCGGCGTCTTGGGCGTAGGATTGGTGGCGTGGCAAAGCTCCCAAGGCGAAGGCGCCTAGGAGGACGATGGCGAGTGTCGCGCGCATGGCGGCCAGGTCTCCAAAAGCAGCAGCGGGTCCCGCCCGTCCGGCGGGACCCGCGAGGAGGTCAAAGCGCGAAGACGTAGAGCATCGAGCCGGGCGCCATCGTCTTAAGCTCCGGCGTGGACTCGATGAACCACTTGTCCCACGCCCCGCCGAGGCCCACCAGGATGGCCAGGTACTGCTTGCCATCCACCGTGAAGGTCATCGGCGGCGCGTTGACGCCCGACCCGGTGTTGAACGACCACAGCTTGTCCAGCGACTTGGCGTCCAGCGCCATCACGTTGCCCGAAGGCTCGCCGGCGAACACCAGGTCCGGCGTGGCCAGCAGCCCGCCCAGCATCGGGAACGGCGTTTCCGCCTTGCCGACGACCTTGCCGTTGGTCGCGTCGATGGCGGTGACGCTGCCGGTGATCCGCTGGTGCTGGCTCGGGCCACCGCCGGTGTAGAACTCCCGCGCCTTCCAAGAGTCGGGCTTGGTTTCCTCCACGGTGATGGTGTTGCAGCTTTCGATCACCGGGATGTACCAGCGCATCAGGGTGGGGTTGTAGGCCGTGGGCGGCCAGTTCTTGCCGCCCATGTTGCCCGGGCAGATTTCCGTAACCTTGTTCTCGCGCGACGGCGTAACGGTGGCGTTATACTTTTGCACCGACTGCTTCGGGTCGTATTCGACGGGCTTGCCGGTTTCCGGGTTCAGCCCCTTGGTCCAGGTCGACTTCTTGACAAATTGCGCGCCCCAAACGAACTCGCCGTTGCCCCGGTTCACCGCGTAGCCGAAGCCGTTGCGG
>CALMVT010000161.1 GCA_937873175.1 uncultured Acetobacteraceae bacterium
ATACAGATGCACATTTAATTTGATACTGCTACATTCCCAAGTGGCTGGGAGTGCGCGACCGTGAAACGTCCTGATGGAGACGACGGCGGAGTCGGGGGCGTCGTCGCTGCATGAGCGTCCCTGCGCTGTTGCGCCTTTCGCCGAAGCCAGGGCATGCAGCGCCTCCTGAAGGTTCATGCCTCGACAGCTTGCCTAGACTTGAGCGGCAGCGATGCCAAGCGAGGGGCTGGGGGCAGCGGACGACCGCATATCGTAAGGCGCGCGAGCCGCAGCCTGGCGTTTGCATTCGAAAGGCCGGCCGCGGCTGGCGTGCTGGATTGATCCCCGAAGGGGGGCCTCGTGCCGGGACATGATCCCGGGGGACCAGGGGCAAGGGCGCACGCCGCGCCGTTGCCGATGGAGCCTGGCCTGCAGCCCTCCCGGCGTGCCGAACGGGCACTCGACATCCTGAACTTCGTCCTTGCGGATGTGCGCTATGGGCTTGGACCCTATGCCTCGATCTACCTGCTGACCGAGCACGGCTGGAACCAAGCGGCCATTGCTTTTGCGTTCTCGTTCGGCAGCGTGACCGGCCTCGTGTCGCAGGCTCCGATCGGAGCTATGATCGACGCGGTCCGGGCTAAGCGCGCGTTGCTGGCCGGCGCGGTCATGGTGGTCACGGCAGCCTGCTTTCTTATCGTGCTCGCGCCGTATTTCTGGTCAGTGGCCCTTGCCGGCGTCATCGGTGCCCTTGCAGGGTCCACGGTCGGCATGGCGATGACTGCCGTCTCACTCGGCATCGTGGGACCTGCCGCCCTGGCGCGACGCGCTGCCCGCAACGAGGCGCTGTTCCATGCCGGCAACGCCGCCGTGAATCTGGTGATCCTCGCGGCTGCGCCGCTGCTCGGCATCGTTGTCGTGTTCTGGGGTCTCGCCACGGCGGCGAGCGCCAGCGTGGTGGCGGTCATGGCGGTTCCCGCGCGAGCAATCAATCACGACGTGGCGCGCGGATTGTTGCGCGATACGGCTCAGCCGGATCGGCCTTCGGGCTGGAACACCCTGCTGACCAACCGGCCCTTGCTGGTTTTTGCCGGATGCGGGGCGCTGTTCCACATGGCGAATGGGTCCATGCTCGGCTTGGTCGTCCAGCGGCTGGCGTTGGCGGACCCGGCCCACAGCGTCGCGCTGGCCGCAGCCTGCATGATCGCGGCGCAGCTGGTCATGATCGCGACGGCGACTCTGGCTGGGGCGCGCGCTGACTCCTGGGGGCGCAAGCCGATCTTCACCATGGCCTTCCTGGCGCTCGCGGTGCGCGGTGCGCTTCACGCCTTGTCCTCCAACCCGGCCTGGACGGTTACGGCGCAGTTGCTGGACGGTGTGGGAGTGGGTGTCTTTGGCGCGTTGTTTCCTGTCGTGATTGCCGACCTGACATGCGGCAGCGGGCATTTCAACGCCGCCCAGGGTGCGGTCGGGACCATCCACTCGATTGGTGGCATTCTGAGCGGGCCGCTTGCCGGACTGATAGTGGTGTGGGCCGGCTACGACGCGGCTTTCGCAGCCATGGCCGCCATCGCCGCGGCCGGAGCCATCCTGTTCTGGCTTGCGATGCCGGAAACTGGCCCAGGCCTTCGCCGAGCAAGCGGGCCGTGGCATGGGCGAGCACGTCGCGCCCGCCCCTTTTCGGGCCGTAGGCCGGCTCCGCCCCGCTGATCGCGCTCGTGCACAGGCGGTGAGGACCGGCTGCTCCATTTTCTGCGCTGGCTCGTCCTGTTCGCCACTGCATCCAACGCCTTTACGCTCGCCTGCCGCCATGGCCCGAGCCGAGTCTGCCCGCAATGGCACTGGTTAAGTTGGGGGATTGCACGCGAAACCTGGGCACGAGTTGTTGGCCGACATCGTCGCTTGGAACTTATGCTGGCTTCCCAGGGCATGAGCCGGGTCCGGCGCCTCCATTGGTTCAACCGGCGCCTTCCTACAACTGAGCGTCGGGCAGCCCCGCGCGAGCGCAGCAACCCCGGGCGGCGCTGCGGCGCCTATGGGACTGGATGGTATGCTGCGGCGCCTGCCTGCTGCGGCGTCCCTTCCATGCGGTGCTGCAACCGCTAGGTTGCCGCGAAGTAGCCGGCATTCCGGACCAGCGCCTGCGGCGGCCCGTCCTCGACGACGTGCCCGTCGTGCAGCACGATCACCCGGTCGAACGACATCACGGTGGACAGGCGATGCGCGACGGCGATCACGGTGCGCGTGCCTGCAAACGCCAGCAGCGCCCGCTGCACCTGCCGTTCGGCCTCGCTGTCAAGCGCGCTGGTCGCCTCGTCGAGCAGCAGCACGGGCGCCTGCCGGAGCAGCGCGCGGGCGACGGCGATGCGCTGCCGCTGGCCGCCGGACAGCCGGATGCCGCGCTCGCCCACGATCGTGGCGTATCCGCGGGGCAGGTCGGCGATGAACTCGTCGCAGCCGACCCCGCGGGACACCGCCAGCACCTCGTCCCACGGCGCGTCGGGGCGGCCGTAGCACAGGTTGTCGAACACGCTGCGCTGGAACAGCGAGACCTCCTGCGTCACCACGCAGAACGCCTGGGCCAGGCTGTCCCGTGCACGGCTTGCGAGCGCCTCCCCGCCAAGCAGCACCTCGCCCCGTTCCGACGGCACGATGCCCTGGACCAGGCGCAGCAGGGTGGACTTGCCGGCGCCGGACGGGCCGACGATGCCAACGCGCTGCCCGCCCGGGATGCGCAGGTCGAGGTCCGCGAACAGCGTCCGCCCGGCATCCGGGGCATAGCGCACGCGGCGCAGCTCCACCGCGCCGCTTCGCGCCTGCAGCCGCGGCAGGCCGGCGGGAGCGGCCTCCTCCGCCGGCACGCGCAGGACGCCCACCGCCTCGGACACGGCGCCGAGCTGCTGGGTCAGGCCGAGCAGCGACAAGGCCAGCTCGCGCGAGCCGGCGAGGACGCGCAGCGTGAGCGTCGTCGCGACCACCACGCTGCCGGTGCTGATGTTCCCGCGGCTCCATTGGTGGACGGCGGCGGTGAGCACGGCGGCGTTGACCAGCCAGAACACGAGGTCGTGCCAGCAGCGCAGGCGCTCCAGGAACGTCCAGCTCGCCGCATGGGCGTGGCCCTCATGCTCCATGCGGCGGCGCAGGGCGTCGCGCTCGCGCCGGCGCGCGCCGTAGGCACGGACAAGCCCCATATTGGCGAGCACGTCGGCAAGGGCGCCGGCCACCTCCGCGGCCTCGCGGTGAAAGGCGTGGTGCATGGGGAAGCCGCGCAGGCCGAGCCGGTGCAGCGCAAACGTCGCGGCGCCTGCCACGATCACCAGCGTGCCGCCGATGCGCCAGTCTATGGACGCGAGGACGACGACCGACCCGACCAGATCGATGGCTGGGGGCATCAGGTTCCACACCACCGTGCGCATCACGGTTGTCGCCGCCCCGGCCGCGGCCGCGATGCGTCCCGCCAGCGCGCCGCTGGCCTGCCCGTTGTAGAACCCCCATGACCGGGCGCTGACTGCCTCGAACAGGTCAACGCGGATGTCCTCGCCCATGCGGATGATGGCCCGGCTGCCCAGGAATCCGCCCAGCCGCCAGCAAACGCTTTCCATGCCCAGAAGCCCCAGGAACAGGCCGAGGCTGAGCATCACGTCGCGCCGGTCCACCCCGGGCGTGGTCATGCCGTCCACCAGCAGCTTCAACCCATACTGGGCGGCGACGGCGCAAAGCGCGCCGCCGGTGATGAAGACCAGAAGCGGCAGCGACAGGCGGAGGTGCCGCCTCACGTAGCGCAGGGCGTTGGTGCATGGATGCCCGAGTAGCTTGAACTTGTTGGGCCAGGTATGTTC
>CALMVT010000162.1 GCA_937873175.1 uncultured Acetobacteraceae bacterium
GTTCCTGTGAAAGGCAGCGCGCAGCACCTCTTGGGCGGAACGGCCAGCATTGGGGAGCTGACGGCGAAGGTCGTGGCAATGCAGGGCTACGGCCCCGAGGTGACCACGCCCATCCACCAAGGCCACGTCACCAAGGGACCGGCCGGTCACGCCAATGCACGCTGCGGTTCCTTGGAGACTTGCTGGCCTGCCAGAAGCGCCCCCCGCATGCTCGCCGTTATGACAGCCTGGCTGTAGTCCCGTGCAATCAGGCGACGGGCAGCTGCGGCGGCACGGCGGTTCTGGGCCAAGTCATCGTGCAGGCGAACGATGACGGCGGCCATCCCGGCTGCATCCCGCCCGATCAAGGCGCGCAACGCCGGCGGCAACGACATCCCTTCAGCGGCGACCGGGGTCATCGCGCAGGGCAGGCCGGCTGCAAAGCTGTCGAGGACCTTGCCTTTCAACCCCGCGCCAAACCGCAGCGGCGCCACGGTCAATCGTACCCGGCCGAACAGCTCGTGGAGCTTGTCGACGTGGCCGGCCACGACAAAGCCAGGTCCGGCAAGCTTCTCGATGCAACGCGGCATCGCGCTGCCGGCCAGGGTGCAGGTGATTGCGGGGTTCTCGCGCCAAACCAGTGGCATCACCTCCTGGACGAGCCACCAAAGGGCGTCGAGGTTGGGAGCGTGATCGAGCGAGCCGACAAAGGCGAGACCGCTCCGGCGTGCAAACGGGGTGGCAAGACGGCAGCGCTGCGGGACCCAACCGACACAGTGTATGCCGGTGCGAGGCAGCGCCCTGCGCAGCATCGCCGCTTCGGCCGAGGAGTGTGTGATGACGGCGTCGGCACCTGCCGCGATGGCGAGTTCGGACGCCCGAACCTGCCGGCTTTCCGCCAGCAGGCGCGCATCTCCGAACAGCGCCGCCTGCCGGGCCAACCGGACATGGTGCAGGTCGGCCACGCTGTAGAGCACGCGGGCTTGCGGCTGAAAGGAACGAACCAAGCCGAGGTAGCGCGATGCGCTGCCATGCCGGTGCAGGTAAACCAGTTCGAATCGCCCGGCTTCTCGCCGCAGCACGTCCTCGACGCAGGAGTGGTGGGGAGGTGCGTAGACGGTAATGCCGGTCGCGAGCAGCGCCGCAGCGGCTGGATCCTGTGCGCCCGTCCCGTCCCCGGTGACCAGATACACCGCGTAGCCCAACTCCTGCAGGGTTCGCATGTGGCTTAGCAGCGCCTGTGATCCAGCATCCCGGTCCGCAACAGGGAGCCGTTCATCGATCACCAGAATGCGTCTGACACCGTCTCCGGCAGGCAATCCCACCCCTGTCGCCCGGCGCAGGCGATCGGCCTGGGCCAGCATGAACGACAGCACTCGGTGGCTGTCCGGACTGTCTGCCGCTGCTTGCACCGCCTGGAGCACTGCGGACTCCAGGTCAGGACCGAAGCTGTCCGCCGTTTCGAGCACCGTGGGATCGACCGGCAGCCTGGCCCCGTCGGCATCGCGCCGGACCTCCACGGCATGGCGCGTCAAGGGTGACAAGCCACCAGGGATCGTCACCTCGAACCCATGCCAACCGTTACCGATGCCTGCCCTCAGGAGATCGGCACGGAACCGGTTGGCGGTCGCTGCGGCAACAAGCGATCCATTGGCCACGATCTGGAGACCCACGGGGTCGTGCGGCGATGCCGGATCCCAGGCCCAACCGCGTACCCGCGTACGGGTGGCCTCGTCCACGTGGCCGCGCAATGTGGCGGCCTGGGCGGCGAAAGCCGGCACGACACCGTGCTGAACGGTAAGCGGCGAACCGCTCAGCTCCGCGCCGTCCTCCGACCGCTCCGCGCGGATCTGGTGCGTCCTGCCGGGCAGGAGACCCGCATCCAGCACGAGTTCGAACCCGAACCGGCCATCGCCGTGGCCCGCCTGCCTCAGATCCGCCCGCTCGCGGTCGGCGACGACGATGCCGAGCACCACGTCATTGGCCGTGATGCGCACGCGCACTTTCCGATCCGGGTGCTCGCTGTCACACGCCCATCCGGTGATGCGGGTCGGTTTGACGTCGTCGAGCCAACCCAGCAGAGAACCCGGCTTCGGGCAAACCGCCCTGCGCTCAGCCACCCTTTTGCGAAGAGCAGCCAAGGCCTCCCCTTCGCGCAACCGTTCGGCACAATAGCGCGCCGGCTTGGCAACGGCATCCGGGTATAGAACGCGGTACTCGGAAGCGTTGTGGAAGATGCCGCGGCTGTTGTCGTCGACGAAGGTTTCGAACGGCGCGCCCTCGGCAAGGATGACGGCGTGGGTGTCGAGCTCAATGTGGACATACTCCACCGCCTCGAACCCGGCCTCCTGCACGACTGCCTTGCCGTCGACCAAGCACCTTGCCGGCACCAGCACCCCGTCGATCAGAAGCGCATGTTCCGGCGACACCATCAGGCTGCGGCGCGGCAAGCCGTCGCCCAGCGAGCCCGGACAGAAGCGGACGGGATGCAGCCCGGGCTGTGCAGCCAGGAACTGTCCCGCATAAGACCGGCGACCGATCCAATGAATGGGACGGCTTTCGCCATCGACGGTGACGACCTGGTCGCCGATGGCGAGGAGCTCGACCGGGCGCTCGCCAAGCGGCGTCGCGATCAGGGTGCCGGCGACGAAACACGCGGGCGTGGCGTCGAAGGCGAGCAGCCCGCTGCCTGCGTTGCTGGTGAAGTCGAGCTGGAACACGGTGTCGGCGAAGCTGCCGTCACCCGTCCCGTCGTTGAAGCCCCAAGTATTGGCGCCATAGGACCAGAGCGCGTTGACGCCCCCCGTGTTCTGCGCGGCCAGCCCCCAATGGGTCTGCCCGGCTGTATCGTCCTTGAGCGAGAAGCCGATGATCGCGCCCTTGTCCACCCCCTCGATGTTTACCTGCAGGAACCCGTCCTGCGACGGCGTAGCGATGGCGGTCGCGCCCGCCTGTGTCGCATAGGCCCGGCCGGCTGCTGCCTGGGCGTAGCCCGCCTGCCCCGGCGCGATCCCGTCGATGTCGCCCAGCAGATCGTCAACCCTGTAAAGGCTGAGGGAGTCGTCGTGGGCACTGGTTTGCCGGATGCGCAGGATCGCTTCCGTGCCGTCCTGCCCGCCGTAGGTTTCGGCGACGGCCAGCGGGCGGGCATAGGTCACGGTGTTGCCCGCACCGTCCGTGTCGGTGACGAAGCCGAACGGGGCGGTGTCGGCCTGCCCGGTCGGGTTCGTCGCCGTGCCGCCGACCGTTGCCGCCAGGGACTGCCCGTTCGCGACGGTGACCTGCGTGGAGCCCGCCTGCGCCTGGCCGCTGATGGCGGCCACGAGCTGCGGGTCGAAACGCGATTGCAGCACCTGCTGCGCGATCCTGGCCGACCACCTGGGGCCGGAGCCGGCGTCCGCCTGGAACGTGGTGCCAGCCGCTGTCACGTCCGCGGCACCGGCCGCCAGCGTCGATTGCACGATCAGCGCCTGGGCAGCGGCGCTGGTCAGGCCGCTGGGACCACTGACCGGGGTGGCATCCGGGCTGTATGTCTCGGCCTGTGCGATCTGCGTCAGGGCACGCGCCAGCAGGATGCCGTTGGGCGTGCCGAGGCCCGTCGTCAGGTCGTAGCCGGCCGCGGCCGAGTAGCCGATCCCTGTCAGGGTGATGTGGTAGGCGCTCGTCCCGGTCATGTCCGTCGTCGTCCCGCCGTAGACGAAGCTGGACGTGTTGCCGCCGACCGTCACGTCGTTGAAGGAGGCAGGCGCCACGGCGGCGGCCATGTAGAGCAAGTCGTTGAAGTAGCCGGTGGCCGGCAGGCCCTGGTCGGCGAAGATGGCCTGGATCTGCGCCGTCAGCGCGGCCCAAAGCGGTGCGGACGCGCTGGTGCCGCCGGCGCCGGTAAACTCTCCGATGCCGTTTTCAGCGATGCTTTTATAGCCGGCGTTGCCACTAGCCAGTGCCGATACGTCCGGTATGCCCCGCCCGGCCTGGGTGCCGGAGTAGGACAGCTTTGCGATGTCGATGCCGTAGGCGGTCTGGTACTGCGGCTGAGCAAACGCCGTGTCGATCCCGCCGGCTCCGGCCAGGTTGCTGGTCAGACCGTTTGTCTGCCTGTCCGCGGGCGTGTAGGTATATGTGTTCCACGTCGTCTCAATGAACGGCGCGACGTTGCCGGCCGAGGTTGGCAGCGTCTTCAAGTCTCCTTCGACGAGCATGCGCAGCACCGTCCTGTTTCCGGCCAGCGCCGCGGCCACGTAGCCCTCGATGCTGGGATCTGTCGCCGCCTGCGCCTGCGTGCTTAGCGACGTGCCGCCCACCACCACGGCGTAGGGGCTGTCGTGGCTGATGTCCGTCATCGGCACGCCGTTTCCGATCTTCTCGGACGAGCCGCCATCCCCCGCGGACATGAAGACGGAGATGTTGCGTAGCGCGGCATCCTGCATCAGCGCTTGGTAGGCGGCGTAGAACGGCGATCCCGGTGCGGGTCTCTGGGGCTCCGAGATGGAAGAGGAGAGCGTGCCGAGCGTGTTGCTGCCGTCCCAGATCGCCTCCTGCATGGACGAGAAGCTGCCGTGCCCGTCCCCTGCGTAAAGGATCTGGTTGCTGTTGGGTGCGGCCGCCGCGACGACGCTGACATCCAGCGACCGCTCGCCGCTCTTCGCCCCATGGGGCGCGTTCTCCACCTGCCCCTCGCTGACCGTCACCGTGCCGGAGACGCCTGCCGCCGCCAGGTAGTCGCCCACGTAATCGCCGATGGTTGGCTCACCGACACCGGTGCTGTTCCCCGTTCCGTTCTCGATCAAGCCGACCGCCGGCGTCGAAACGGCCGTGCCGGCCAGCGGAAATCCGTAGTGCGCGGCAAGTCGGTTGGGATAGAGTGTGATCCGGCTCTTGTGCAGCGAGTTACCGACGCCCTGGAAACCGCCTGGGAGCGTGGCCGCTGCTGGGTTCGAGA